>JBFRWG010000103.1:0-44139 GCA_051439445.1 Crocosphaera sp. | reverse complement strand
GACTTGTTTCATAATAGCTAAAGCATTACCTGAATATCCCCAAGGTTCAAATTGTTTTTTGATGGCTTTATTTGCCTCTAAAACAGTGAAAAATCCTTGATGGGTTTGAGATAGCGATCGCAGTTGTTTTAAAATGCCTAAACTGGGTTTTAACTCCAGTTTAAACTGTCCTATGCCACTACTTAAATTAATCATTGCCCATCCTTTTTCTGGGGCCAAGTCATTTAATTTCATTAACCAGTCAATCCCTTGATTGGGTATAACCCCTATTTTGCCTGTTAGAGTTGAATTTGTGTTAGAAACTCTTATTAATTCTTGTAATTGTTTCCATAGATTTTTTTCTATTTCATCCTGAAAAAATGATGTTTTGAGGTTCAATTTTTCAGCGATCGCTTGCACCTGTTGACTTTGTTCTTTGATACTTTCTGATATGCTTTGAAATCGTACCATTAAGCCCATTCCTTCCCCTAATTCTAATCTTTTAACCACAGACGGGGAGAGGATTTCAGCGGCCGTGGGTTGTAGTCCTGATTGTAACAAGGTTTGTGCCATTTTGCTGATCTTGTCAGCTTCTCCACTCATCATTAAGGTTCCCGATGCTTCAGGGATAGGATACAAGCGGAAGGTAACAGTGGAAATGATGCCCAATGTGCCGTAAGATCCTGTAAATAGTTTCATTAAGTCATATCCTGCCACATTTTTGACGACTTTCCCCCCTGCTTTGGCTATTTCTCCATCCCAGCGTACAAAAGAAAGTCCTAAGACGAGATCCCGAATTCCTCCGTAACGTTGTCGCCAAGATCCTGTGTCTGCTGTGGCTAAAATGCCTCCTATGGTGGCATGATCTGGGTAGGCAGGGTCAATGGGTAAAAATTGATGATGGGGCTGTAAAATAGCCTGTAAGTCTCTTAATTTTATCCCTGCTTCGACGGTAATCGTTAAGTCACTGACTGCATGATCAATCACTTGGTTAAGTTTTTGGGTACTAATAATCAGATTAGCATCAGAAACTAAGCCCCCCCAACTTAATTTACTCCCATTTCCACAGGGAACCATTGACCATTTATTTTCACTGGCAATTTTAACAATATTGCTTAAACTTATCACATCAGGAGGGGTCAGTAAATAATCAGGAAGACAATTATTATCAACTGTTTTTTCTACCCTATTTTTCCAAGCTATATCAACATTTTCCCAAGGAATAATATCAGGGAAGTTTAATATAGATTCTAATTGTGAGGCGATGGCAGAGGTCATAACTAAGTCATTCAATAATCTCACTATATTGTATCATTATTGGTCATTTTCTTGTGACAGTTTAGATTTTTTTGTGATCGCTGATGAGTCCTCCAAAAAGAATATAATTCAAATTGAAGATTTTTAGAAGCCATAAATAGCCTCCTCTTGAACAGTTAAACTGATTCCGTCTTTTAAAGCTAAACTATTAGCAACAAAACCAAAAACAGCCGCGTCTAAAATGCCTCGATTTTGTAATTGTTTTTGATTAAGTTGTAATTATTTGATTACTTCTTCTTTATTTATAACTATCTTGAGTTGATTGATTCTAGATAAATTTATTTGAACTATCTTCATTCACTCTTGACTAATAACCTATTTTTGGTTATGATTAAGTGAAATCAAAGTTAAATTAGTAAATCTGTGAATACTGACTTTGTTAGGTTACCACTAAACCAAATTTTTTTAGGAGATTGTTTAAAATTATTAAAGCAATTACCTGATGAATGTGTTGATTTAGTTGTGTCTTCTCCTCCTTATAATTTAGGTAAAGAATATGAAGCTAAAAGAGCTTTAGAAAAGTATTTAGAAGAACAAACAATAATTCTTCAAGAATGCAGTCGTATTTTAAAAAAAACAGGATCAATATTTTGGCAAGTTGGTGCTTTTTCTAATCAAGGATCATTAATTCCGTTAGATATTTGTTTTTTTCCTATTTTACAGTCTTGTGGGTTAATTCCTCGTAACCGAATAATTTGGATAAGACAACATGGATTTCATGCACAAAATAAATTTTCTTGTCGTCACGAAACGATTTTATGGTTTACTAAATCTGATGAATATTTCTTTAATTTAGATTCGATTCGTGTTCCTCAGAAATACCAAAATAAAAAACATTATAAAGGGAAAAAAAAAGGAGAATTATCCTGTAATCCTAAAGGGAAAAATCCTGGTGATATTTGGTTGTTTAGGAATGTCAAACATAACCATGAAGAACAAACAATTCATCCTTGTCAATTTCCTGAAGATTTGATAGCTAGAATTGTTTTAGCTACAACTCAAACGAATGATATTGTTTTTGATCCTTATATGGGTTCAGGAACCGTTGCAGTGGTTTCTCAAAATTACGAACGGAATTTTATTGGGGCAGAAATTGAAGAAAAATATTATCAAATCGCTTTAAGAAGATTAGAGGAAAAACCAGATCACAATAATTATTTTCCTAATTTAAAAAGTCTGAGAAATTATGTAGAAAAAACAGGAGAAAACATCAAAAAATATAGATTTGATATGCAAACTGGAAACAAAGCAACTGAACGAAAAAAAGCAAAAATTTTTCCAGAAGAATATCATAAACAAGAATTAGAAAATAGATTATTCTATGAAGAATCAGCTTTTTCTGCTGATTTAAGATGGGAGGATAGACCGATTGATGTTAACCTAAATGGTCGTCGTAGGAACAAAAAAGTAAATTCTGATCAATCTTCAGATGCAGCTTTTAAACAGCTTGAAATAGAATTATAAAATTTTTATAATGGCTCTACTATTATATTTTTTTCCTGGAATAATAATACATTGACCCTGTTTTTGTTGAATAACTTTTCTGGATCTTTGTTGTTCATATCTTGACCAAACTATAGTAGCATTTTCTTCAAATTTCTCAAATAAACCCACTAAGCGAATGGGAACATCAAATACTTTGTATTGATTTAATGCTGTAAGTTGTTTAACAGCTTGTTCGTAGTATAACGTACTATTGGAAGCAGGAAACATTTTAGCTTTTGTAATAATTATAACTAACTGAGTAACTTGTGAATTTAGTGTAATTTGTGATTTAAAAAATAACTCAGAACGTAATAAATTATTCAATAAAAAAGGATAATTAGAAAATTGAAATTCAATAATAATTCCTAACTTACCGCAATCAATGTCTTTTCCTAGAAATTGATACTTTTTAGGGATAGGAATATTAGGATACCATCCTTGTTTAATTAATTCAGTTTTAATAAATTCATTAGTTCCAATAGGATCAAAAATAGGATTACCTTCTATTCCTGATTGTGAAGATGCTTTAAGATGTAATGGCATAGATGTTAAAATAGTTTCTATAACATCCCATTCATAACTAAACTGGTAATTAATTAAAGATTCTGAATCATTAAAATCTGTTATTTCAATTTCCATGTTTATAAGCTATTCCAAGTTAATCAATTCTTGAATTAAAACAAGTGGATCAATATTTAAAGCATCACTAACTTCAAGAAATTCAACAACATCTAAACGTCTTTCCCCCCGTTCATATTTAGAGACGTAAGATTGAGGTTTATTCAATCTTTTAGATAATTCACTTTGCGTTAAATTAGCTGATTTACGTGCATTTATTAATAGTAAACGTAATTGAATAGCTTTCTGAGTATAGATCGATTTCGGCAATGATTACAAAGCTGTGAATAGTTAATCTGACTGGACTTTGATAGTATAAACCGATAATCGGATAAACCCAAAATGGGTTATTAAAAATATAGTTAAAACTCTAAATACTCTTTAAATCCCTTTCTTAACTCTTCAATCGTCAAATTTTGGGTTAAAAACTCGACAAAAGCTTGACCAAATCCCCAAGCATTATCTTGAATTTCTCCAGAACTATCTAATAATAATGGCCACAAAGATAATAGATCAAACTTTTGATGATTATACTCTGAGTCAAACAAACAAAACAGATCATAAGCCATTTGCAGTTTACCAATAACAAGCGGTAATTGTTCCACTGGAATTTGTTCAGCTAAGGCATAAGCTAATGCAGGAGATCCCGTACTTAAGGTAGAAAGAAAGTGCAATACAGGACTTTTTAATAAAGTGGTTATTCCTTGGGTCGTACTCAGTCTTAAGGTACAAGTTTCAATAATTTTAGTAGCAGCCACAGAACGGGCTTTTTGTTGTTGTAAAAAACGGGCTAATCTTAATTGTTTCGAGGGTTCAATCGATTCTAATAAACTGTTAGTTAAAGTTTCTATCCCCCAACTGTCTCGATCTGTGGTTTCATCCCCAGTAACAATAGGTAAAATAACGTCACATTTGTCTCCAAAAACCTCTACACGGTACGCTGTTGCCTCTCTAATACTTACCTCTTTAGGTAAAGTCCCCTGTTGCCAGTTATAGGGGGGTTGCCACTCCCTAACCGGTCGCAAGCGATCGACTTGGGTGACGACAACAATGAGGGGTAAGTCTGCAATCTCTGCTCTGACAGCCTCTAGAAAGCCCATATCCATGTCTAAAGAGGGATCAAGAGCGGGAGTAACCAATAACAGCAAATCAGCCCTTGTACAATAATTTAGCACCTGTTCTCGAAACTCGGGACGGTTAATTTGTTCATAACCTGGAGTGTCCCATAGGGTTAAACGTTCTCCTGTGGCATTCTGCCAATGATAAGCCGTAAAATCATCTGTATTGGGTAAAATATCTACTTCTGCCCGCTTGGTGTTAAATAAAGTATTGATCAGACTACTTTTTCCCGCCCCTGTTCGTCCTACCAGTAACATATTAACGGGTTTCGCTTTTACCTCTTCGATGGGTTTCGCTTTAGCAATAATTTCTCTTAGGGTTTCGGTTTTGGCAGATGAGGGGGTTTCTGTGGAGACTGACGGGAAGACGGTTTGACCACTATACAAGGCGATCGCTTGTTGGGCGAGGGTTTTTAAGGCGGTTTCTCGGAAGGTTTGACCTAAATTGATTAATAATTGTTGATTTGCCTGTTTTGTGGATTGTGAGGTGGTTTTTTTAGCTAAAGCAGCTGCAGGATTGAGTATCCATTGACTCCAGTTCCAGACTCGCCATAGTTTACGGGCATTGGGTTCTAATTTTTGATAGACTTCATAAGCTTGATACCCTTGCGCTATAGTTACTTGATTGAAAACAGGGGATAATTTTTGCATCCATCGATCGAGATCATCGACAGTTCCCCGAATGAGTCCGTATGCTTGGGGGATATGGATATTAAGTAAAGGATATTTGATTTCTGGATAATAAACTTGGGCGATCGCCGCTACTAAATTTTGACAGCGTTGCCAAAAGGTTGTCCAGTCTTCCCAAAAGGGCGGATCATTTCGGGTTTCATGAATAATATTGTAGAGAATTGTCTCTATTTTATGAGTCATTTCTTGGTTTTCCAGGGTTGCCGTAATGTTATTTTGTTCCCTGTCAATTTCTTGGTTAACTTGACTGATTAATATTTCAACTTGTTGTTCTACCGGTTTGGTCCATTGCACCAATAACCAACGCCAACCTAAGAAGATTAATATAAAAATACCCCAAATCCAATTAATTCCCCATTGATGGATTTTTAGTCCTGCTGTAATCAGCAAAAAACTAACAATAATAATCAGGGGAGTTGCTAGTGTTACCCATTGCCAAGATTTTAATTTAATCATATTCAGTCATTAGAAATGAACCGTTAATCTCTATTTTGCTTTTAGGGATAAAGTTCTTGTCATAATTGAAGAAGGAGTCAGGATTCTCCAACCCCATTCTATTTTAAACAAATTTTTGTTAACCTGTTTAAGCTTTAACCCTTAAGCTATCATAAAAGTATCATCAAGCCAAGGGAATAATTTATGAATAAAACATTAATAATTATTATCTTTTCCATTTTAAGTACCATTGGCAGTTTGACCGTTGTTATTCTCCTTTGGGAATTCGTTTTAGAACCGGCTTGGAATCGTGATATTGAACCGAATACTAACCCCTCTCCTACTACTAATATATCTCCCCCTCCATCACCCCAACCAACTAATACAATTCTTCCTTTAGAACATAGATTTAGTAGCGGCGATCGCCTTTTATTTACCAACAAACAAAATCCTTATAAAACCCAAGGAATAACAGCCTTTCAAGCCAGAAACTATGAGCAAGCGATCGAAGCTTTTAAAGCAGGGATTGACCAAAATTCTAATGACCCAGAAGTACAAATTTATCTTAATAATGCAGAAGCTCAAAATAGAGGAAATCCTTTGACTTTAGCAGCCGTGGTTCCTGTGGATAAAAAACAAACCAATGCTGAAGAAATGTTAAGAGGAATTGCCCAAGCCCAAACTCAATTTAATCAAATAGGTTTACAAGGTAGATTATTAGAAATCATCATTGTTAATGATAGTAATGATCCGATTCAAGCTCAGGCAGTAGCTAATAAAATAGTTAATAATCCGAATATTTTAGGGGTGATAGGACATAATTCTAGTAGTGCTAGTAGTAAAGGTTTAGAAGTATATGAAAAAGCTGGATTAGCCATGATTTCTCCTACCAGCACCAGCACCAGTTTATCAGGAAGCGTCTTTTTTAGAACCGTTCCTTCTGATGCTAAAGCGGGAGAATTTTTAGCCAGATATGCTCTCAATAATAATCTCAATAGTGTGGCTATTTTTTATAATTCAGAAAGTAACTATAGTCAGAGTTTAACTCAAGCTTTTGTCAAGGATTTTTCCCTTTTAGGAACTCCCATAACTCAAGATATGAGTGCCAGTGATTTCGATCCTCAAAATATCGTAAAAACTTTACAAAACAAAGTGGATGGTTTTGTTTTATTGCCCAATACAGCCAATAAAATGATTAATTTTTCTTTAACAGTTGCTCAGGAAAATAGTCAGCTATCAACCCCCAAAAAACTATTAGGCGGAGATGCGTTATATAACCCTGCGACTCTCAAATTAAGTCAAGGGGGTGTGGAAGGTTTAGTATTAGCAGTTCCTTGGTTTGCTAAGACCAGTTATCCCTATACAAATAGCGCAGAAAAACGATGGGGAGGTCGGGTCAGTTGGCGAACAGCAACCAGTTATGATGCCACCCAAGCTTTTATCAATGCTTTATCAGAAAATGGCACTAGAAATACAGTATTAAATCGCTTAAGACTCACTAACTTATCCTCATCAGAAACATCAGGAGAATCCTTAAGATTTTTTAGTAACGGAGATCGCAATACCGCTCCCTTATTAGTGAGAGTGATTCGTAAAAGTAGTGAGGTCGATGATTACGATTTTGAAATTGTTAAACCCCGTCGTTAATTATGGGATCTTATCAATAGTTGAGTTGCTACAGTCATCAAAAAATTATTTAAAATAGACTTTGACAAATAGCGTTGAAAATGCTAGAAAAAATTTAATTTATCATAAAATACGATGATTCATGAATAAAACATTTCAACCCATTTTATACCATTTAAGAATAATAGGAACCCTAGCCATTCTTATGGTTACAGGTTGCCAAGAACCGCCTATCCCTGATCCTCCTCCTAGATATCCCATTCCCACTCCTACTGTTACCCCCTCTGCACTCATACCGAGTACAAAATGTCCTTCTGCTAGACCTCCCTTTCTCAGCACAACTCCTACCTCTCCCCCCACTTCCGCAGTTCTCATAGAAGAGAGATTTAGTAGCGGTGATCGTCGTTTATTTGTTGATAACAATAACCCCGATGCTGATCGAGGTATACAACAATTTTCAAGTGGAAATTATAGAGAAGCCCAACAATATTTTACCCAAGCGGTTGCCAAGGATCCCAATGATCCAGAAGTGCAAATTTATCTTAACAATACTAAAGCCAGATTAGGGGGAACTTCCTTTATTTTGGCAGCCGTAGTCCCCGCAACAAATAGGCAAACCAGTGCCAAAGAAATGTTAAGAGGTATTGCTCAAGCGCAAACTAAATTTAATGAAAAAGGGTTAAATGGTAGACGATTAGAAATCATCATTTTTAATGATAGTAATGATCCTAGAATGGCTCAACTTGTTGCTCAAAATATCAGTAATAATTCTTCTATTTTAGGGGTGATAGGACATAACTCCAGTCAAGCGAGTTATGAAGGTTTAATGGTCTATGAAAGAGTAGGACTTGCGATGATTAGTCCTACCAGTAGTAGTACCTTTTTATGTGGAAATAGTTTTTTGAGAACGATTCCTTCTGATGCAGAACAAGGAAAAGCTTTAGCAAACTATGCCATGAAAAATAATCTTAAAAAAGTTATTATTTTTTATAGCAAGAATAGCCCTTATAGTCAAAGTATCAAAGAATCTTTTGTCAATCATTTTCAAGGAGAAAAACCTCCCATCGCTTTAGATATAAGTGTTACTGACTTTAAACCTAACGAAATGGTTAAAGGGGTAGAAAAAGATTTCGATACTTTCGTTTTGTTACCTAAAACAGATGAGAGACTGCTTCAGATTTCCTTAGAAATAGCAGATGCGAATAGTCAGTTATCAAATCCTAAAAAACTATTAGGAGGAGATGCGTTATATAACCCTGATACCTTAAAATTAAGTCAGGGAGGCGTTATAGATTTAGTATTAGTTGTTCCTTGGTTTGCGAACCAGAATTACCCCTTTACTAACATAGGCAAAAAACGCTGGAAAGGACGGGTTAGTTGGCGAACGGCAACCAGTTATGATGCGACTCAAGCTTTTATCAATGCTTTCTCAGCAATGACGACTAGAAATACAGTGTTAACTAATTTAAAACAGACTAACTTACCCCCACCACAAACATCAGGAGAACGCTTACGATTTTTTAGTAACGGCGATCGTAATACCCCTCCTATATTAGTTAAAGTGATTCCTTCAACCAATAGTTTTGCCAAATATGATTTTGAACTCATTAATAATAAGTAACTAAGATGAAACCCTTTAAACCCCTATCGAAAGCCATCATTTTATTCCTTTTACCCACAACTCTGATGAGTTGTTCTACTGTTTATTTAACAACGGCGCAAACCAGTGAAAATATTAGTTATCTTTCTCGCTTAACCTTACCTAAACTTGAGGAAAAATATCGCAATCAATGGACAAAAGAATTAGAAAAAGAATTTCAAGAACGATCCTCACAAATCATTGATTTTTATGCTAACCCAGAAAGATATGGAAGTGCCTGGACAGAAAATGAAAAACGGTCTTATCCTAAAGCAATGTTTGATTTTTTAGCAGGAAATGAAGAGAAAGCGATCGCCTTTTTACAAAAAGAAGATCCCGAAGCGAATAAACATCAACATACCAATGGGATTGATTACTATTATAGTTTTACCTTAAAAGGACAAATTCGTAAGTATTTTCTCTATGGAAAGTTTCTCGATCCCGCTTATAAACAACGGATGTTTGAAGGGGCAAAAAAATGGACAAAAGAAGATCCCCTAACCCGTCCTCACCCTGTTTATGGGTTAGGAGATGGAAGTGGGAGAGACTGGGATATTAGTCGTAGAGGAAGATGGGTTGATGGTAGAAATACAGATAATTTAAGAGCAATGAGAGAAACATCTGTTTATTTAATGGCCGAAGAAACAGGGAATGAAAAAACTCGCTTGATGTATAAAGAAAAAATCCAAAGATATGTCTGGGCATTGTATCATATTGGTATGGGAGAATGGGACTCAGAAGCTTATCATAGCCATACCTTTGCCCCCTATCTAAATTTATATGATTTTGCCAAAGATCCTGAAGTCAAATTATTAGCAAAAGCAGCTTTAGATTGGATGTCTATTGCTGCTGCTGTTAAATATTATCGTGGGGGTTGGGGTGGACCGGTAAAACGAGATTATGGAGGTGGAAATCTTGCTATGGCCTCCTCTGCTGCACGGACCTTTTGGCTTTATTTTGGAGATACTCCCTTACCGAATAAGCGTCCTGAAACAGACACTTTATTTTTAGTTACCAGTCCCTATCGTCCTCCTTTAGCTGCGGTATCATTAGCTCATAAAAAGTTTAATAAACCCGTCGAAGTTCTCAGTAGTAAACCATTATATGAAAACTGGAAACCAGGTAATTCTGATGAACCAGGTTATTGGGAAACCCAGTTTTTTGGTCATAGTTATCAAATGGGAAGTTTAGCAGGAACCTTTGCCGATGGAGATGTTGCACCGTTTAAATTAATGGCTTCTAATAGTGAAAGAGGCGTTGATTATTTTGTCGCTAATACTGGAAATAAATTGGTTCATCCAGGGAAAAAACCAGGAGATCAAATAGGACAATATCGTAACCTTTTGATCTGGTTAAGACCTCCTTCTCAGGCTAAGGTTAATTTTCAAATCCCCAAAAATGCAACAGCGGAAATTGAAGATAATATTTGGTTCTTTAAATTAGAAAAAACTTGGTTAGCTGTTCATCCTATTAATCTACAAACCTACACAAAAGTTACCCACTCTCGCAAACAATATCAAGAAGAAAAATTCTTAACAGCTAAAAGAAAAGATAACAATTTCTATGGTTTTGGTTTAGAAGTTGGCGAAAAAAAATCTCATGGAAGTTATGAGAAATTCAAAGATAATGTCAAAAAAAAGAGTCAGCTTAATTTAGAAAAGCTAACTAGAGGAATTGTAAATTATCAAGGAAGTAACCAACAAACGTTACAATTAATTTATAATCCTTTAAATTTGTTACCCATGCTCATACGTAACGGAGATTTACATCGATGGTCAGAGAACTTTTCCCTTTATAATAGTCAAAGTGACGATAAATCTCCGATTTTTTTAGGCTATAAAGAAGGGAAACTAACAGTCAAAACTAACCAATATCAGTTTGAAACTCAAGTGAGTGATGATAGAAACGTTGTTATTTCCCCTTAGAATGTTTCATGGACTCAAACAACAATGGTTAAGTGGTTTCTGGTTGATAACTTAATAACCAAAGTAAAATGGGTGATATAATGGCACAAGCAAGGGTAATTAAACCAATAACTTCTAAAGCTTGTGTAAATTCAGTCGTCATAATATTGCCTCCGGATGCTTTGCAAGTATCTTTGAGTATTGATACTTACGATAACTATTTCTAGTAATCCTCATACTAGATAACTCTAGGATACTCAAATAAACCTTAGTTTTTTGTAACCTTCTCTTATAATCTTAACAAATATTTTTAATAATCATTTTTAATATAACAAAATGTATAGTTTTTTTAAGTTTTAAGACTGAGATAATTAAGAAATAATTAACGTGCCGAAAGTTTTCCTTTGTTTACTTAAATTCCTAAACTTCGATTGTTTCCAAAAAGAAAAATCAGTAATATTGAGGGACTTCCCCATAAGAACATTTGTTTTTTGCTAAAATACAATCTGTGTTAGGAGGCAAATTAATGGACCCTATTTCCCTCATTCTCTCAGCATTAGTGGCTGGTGGTGCAAAAACTGCTGGTAATGTCTGTCAAGATACCTACGACGGCTTAAAGGCTGTAATTAAGCGTAAATTTGAAAATCAAGGTAAATCAAATGCACTCACCATTCTCGATACATACCAACAACAACCTCAAGAAACGAAAGCTCTTTTAAAAGATGAATTAACCGAAGTTGGGGCAGACAAAGACCAAGAAATTATTCAACTTGCTCACAAGTTAATGAAGCAATTAAATTCCCAATCAGCAGATAGCAACGTGACGATCAATACCAAGAATGTTGGTATCGGACAAATGTATGGAGGAAACGTTACTCAAACCTTCTCATAACCAGGAACCTTAAAAATGACTCATCGTAATATCTCTGCCAAGAATATTGGCATTGTGGAAATGAATGGGGGAAATGTCACTCAGAACTTTATCTATCAAGTTTCTGAGTTGATGAGTGGACAAGCACCCCCTCAGCAACCACTGACTCAGGAGCAATACCGTCAGAGGAAGGTTTTACTCAGTAAAGTCAAGGAATATTGGGTCGAAGGAGTCTTAAACAAGTCCTTGCATACCGAGGCCATGATTAAACTGGGCTTGGAAAAGCGATCGGATGCAGTTGATCGTCCTTTTAGTGGTTTCGAGAAACTATCAGAAGCATCTGGCGAAATTTTACCTGAAGGAACAGATATCACTCAAGTCTTCAATCAAATTGGCGATGGACGTACTCTGTTGATTTTAGGGGAACCAGGAGCCGGAAAAACCATAACCCTTCTCAAACTAGCCCAAAATTTGATTGCTCGTTCTCAAGAAAATCCTAGTCGACTGATTCCAGTGGTGTTCAATTTATCCTCTTGGGGCAGCAAACGCGAAAGTATTGCAGATTGGCTCGTACAAGAACTTTGGAGCAAATACCAAGTTCCCAAAGCAGTGGGTAAAAGTTGGGTTGAAAATCAACAACTGTTACTGCTGTTGGATGGTTTAGACGAGGTAAAGGCCGATCGCCGAGATACCTGTGTCCAAGCGATTAACCAGTTTATGCAAAATCATGGTCAGACTGAGATGGTTGTCTGTAGTCGCATTGCTGACTATGAGGTGCTTTCTAACCGTCTGCAATTACGAGGAGCGATCTACATTCGCGCTCTGACTCCTGAGCAGGTTAACCACTATTTAGACAATGCCGGTGAACAACTTGGCGCAGTCAAAACTCTACTTCGGCAAGATACTGCACTGCAAGAGTTGGCTAAGTCTCCTTTAACCCTGAGTATTATGACCCTGGCCTATTATGGGAAGACAGCCGAAGAACTCCCCCAAACCGGCTCTATTGAAGCACGTCGTGAACATCTATTTAATGCTTATATTGAGCGGATGTTTACAGGAAAGGGAATTAATGAGCAATACCCTAAATATCAGACGATACAGTGGTTAATCTGGTTGGCAAAACGGATGACTCAAGCTTCTCAATCGGTCTTTTTAATTGAGCAAATGCAGCCGACTTGGTTACAGACTCAGCAGCAAAAAAGGCTTTATCGATTTGGAAGTATGCTAGTTGGAGGACTTCTGATCGTTGTGCTGTTATGGCCAATTTATGAGTTTGAGCCAATATGGAGAATAATATATTTTTTTACACAAGATTCAAATCAAGTGCCACTTTATTACAAAGGGGGACTGGCTAATGCGTTAAAGTGGGGAATCGTTTTAGGATTGTTTTTTGGATGGGGTAGAGCAGAAATAAAAACGGTTGAAACCCTGACTTGGCCTTGGAAGAAAACCTGGAAGGATTTGTTTAATGGAATCATTTCTGGACTCAAGATAGGAATAGGTGTTGCCTTGGTTTTTTCTGTTATATATGGCTTATTGTTCGCATTTGAAGATACAGAATATGTCATCTGGGGATTAACTGCCAGAATAAGGATTGGTACAACATTAGGACTGTCTTGGGGACTGGTTTTGGGACTTATTAATGCACTCAAAGGTTCAGAGATTGAGAAAAAGAATATTCCTAACCAGGGAATTTGGCAATCAGCGATCAATGCTGGAATTACTGGGTTAATTAGTTGGCCAATGTTTGTCCCAATTCAATCCTTGATTCATACTGTAATGATAGCAATTGCATTTTCGGGTCCTCCTACCATTCAAATAACACAGATGATTACTCCCGGATTAAGATGGGGGCTGATGTTGGGTTTAATGATCGGTGGTGGAGTCGCCTGTGTTAGACATTTTACCTTGCGTTTTATCCTTCACCAAAATAATTATATTCCTTGGAACTATGCTGACTTCCTCGACTATGCAACTAAGCGTGTGTTTCTGAAAAAAGTTGGAGGGGGTTACATCTTTATCCATCGAATGTTACTAGAACATTTTGCTCGTATGAGATAAGTGTGGGGGGGTAAAAATTCTTTCTCCCCTTATTTTTTAAGTGTCTGGGAAAATCAGAAATTAACGATCAAAACAACTAACAAATTCTCGAAATACCCAACCAAATGCTCCACTTTGACTTTGACGAGATCGTCCCACTAAAGCCCAAGGACGACCCTTAGAATCATAATCAATTCTAATTATATAAACTTCAACGCCATTCCTCAACGTACCTACAATTCTCCCATTGGGTGTTTCGCGAACATTAAGAGGGGTTCCAGTGGGATCGGTGACTTTACAAACTTGTTCAGCTTTGGCAACATGAAAGAAGGATTGCCAGAGAGATAATAGGAACAAAAACGATAGGATTTTAGATGGTTTAAACATGATTCTACTTACCTTTTGTTGTCAAAATTATAGATATAGAAATACACATTATGATTAAGAATTTAATGATATTTCTCGTCAGAATAATTGATATTTTATGCAACTAAAATTTGTTTTACTGTTAATTCTAAGTTAGGAAAAGTCTGAGAAACAATAACTTGATTTTCTGTAAATTCATTAACCTCATACTTACTGTTAACTAGAATTAAAATAGATATTTTCTTCTCTTGGGTATCAACAATCCAATATTCAGGAATTTGTTAATTTTGATACTCAATTTTTTTATCAAAATAGTCTCTTTTTCGTCCTTCTTTTCCTAGACTAACCACTTCAACAACAACTACAAAAGTAACTTCTAAAACTGTAGAATTGATATGGCTATTTCGCAATTCCTGTCAATCCTGTTTAGGAATAACACAAAGATCAGGTAAACGAGAAGTATTATAATTAACACGAATACCAATGGATGTTTATTTAACCACATAGTCTAAATTTAATCGGTCAATTTCTCGATAAAATTGGTTAAAGATGCAGTCAATAATATACGAATGTAAAGGACTAGCAGGAGTCATTAATTTTAATTCTCCATTTACCAGTTTATAGAGACGATTTGTGTTATCATCTTATTCTAGATAATCCTAAAAAGGTAAGGTAACAGAAGTTTTCATCTTTTGTCCTCTAGAATGGATACACGTTTAAGTGTAACATAATCAATCTCAAAAAAGGTTAAAAATATTAAAGGTTAAAAAATGTCAATGTCAAAACAAAAAAAAATCGTAGTTGTTGGTGCTGGTTGGGCAGGTTTAGGGGCAACCTATCACTTAGCGAAACAAGGTTATGATGTCACTTTATTAGAGGCATCTCCTTATCCTGGTGGTTTAGTAGCTGGCTGGAAAACCGATGATGGTCAGTCAATAGAAGCAGGAATTCATGGCTTTTGGTATCCTTATAAAAATATCTTTCAATTAGTAGAAGAATTAGGGTTAAATCCCTTTACCGATTGGACTCGATCTTCTCAATATTCTCCCGCAGGTTTAGAAGTTGAATCGCCAATTTTTCAAAATGAACCTCTCTTACCAACTCCTCTAGGAACTTTTCTTTATACTAAGTTTCAACGACTTCCTTTAAGCGATCGCTTATCGGCTTTACCCCTACTTTATAGCTTAATTGATTTTGATAATTCCCCTGAAGCTTGGGAACGATATGATAAAGTTACCGCTAGGGAGTTATTTAAACAATTTGGCGTATCTTCTCGTCTCTATAAAGATGCTTTTGAACCGATGTTATTAGTGGGTTTATTTGCCCCAGGAGAACAATGTAGTGCAGCCGCAACATTAGGGATGCTTTACTATTTTATTCTGGCTCATCAACCTAATTTTGATGTGGTTTGGTGTCGAGGAACCGTAGGAGAAATGATCTTTAAACCTTGGGTCAAAAAAATAGAAAGTTTAGGGGGTAAAGTTTTAACTAATAAAAGAGTTGACGATATTATAATTAATAATCAAGGAATTGCTAAAGGAGTTGTATGTGGACAGGATTTTTTTGCATCTGATGCTGTTATTTTAGGAGTTAGTATTAGTGGAATTAAAAAAATAGTCAAAAATAGTAAAGTATTAAATCAATATCCAGAATTTTATAATATCTCCAATTTAGGGGCAATTGATGTTTTAGCTACTCGGTTATGGTTCGATAGGAAAGTGAATATTCCTTTGCCCTCTAATGCTTGTTTTGGCTTTGATAAAACCACAGGATGGACGTTTTTTGATCTCAATAATCTTCATGATGAATATAGAGACTTAGAGCGAACAGTTATCGAAGCAGATTTTTATCATGCTAATCAATTATTAACGATGAATGATGAACAAATTATTAAAAAAGTTCATCAAGATATAACCACTTGTATTCCTGAATTAGCTAATGCTAAAATTGTTGACAGTCGAGTGACTAAAATCTATCAAGGTGTCACTCATTTTGCCCCTGGTAGCTATCAATATTTACTCCCGGCAAACTCTCCAATCGAGAATTTATACTTAAGTGGCGATTGGGTTATTACTAATCATGGTTCTTGGTCTCAGGAAAAAGCTTATGTAACGGGTTTAGAATCTGCAAATCTAGTTATTAAACAATTTGGAGGGAATGCTGCTACAATTATACCTGTTGAGCCAGATGAACCTCATATTCAAGTGGGGCGAATCATTAATCAAAATTTCCGTAAAATAATTAATGACTTTGTTCCACAATTTTGGCTACCATAGATAAAGATTCAAGTAACAACAAAAGTAGAGGTTAAGTATGTTTGGAAGACAACCTAAAGAAGAAAAGTCCACAGAAGATTTTGACGTAGCTGATATCATGTTTCCCTCAGACTCAGAACTTGAAGATGGTTCACAAGATGATACAGAATTGAGTAAAGTCAGTAAGAAAGAAAAAACATCATTGGAGCAAAATAATCCTGAAATTGTTAATATTGTTGAGAAGATTAGTGGGATTGTTTCCCCCTACTTTATTGTCATTGTTGGGCTTATTTTATCTGATGATAACTTTTTCCTAGGTTTACTATTAATAGCTGTCGGAATACTGTCTTTACTGAAGATTTCCTGGCAAGATATATTAGGGGTTTTTCTGGATATTAAAGATGGTTTAACTTCTGATGATTAACTCTCCTCTTTTTAGTTTATGCTGATTCGTACAAGTCAGGAAGTTAGCAGTTAAAGATTAGGTGTAGTTCATTAGTTTTAATCCTTTTTGTTTATTTTTGTATCAGACACTGAATCGGCTTGCGACTACTTTTGTATAATCTAAGTATAGGTAAGAGTTATTGGCTCAAAGGGCTTTTGAGTCTTGGCTTATGTCTCTCCAAACTGAACTTCAAAAAGATACCAACCCCAATGATTTAGACACGTCTAAAACTCAAGATCCGAATCTTGTAATAGCAATCAAGGACTTAAAAATATCAACATTGAGTCTTGTGATAGCAATATTTAGTTTTGTTGTGGGTGTGTTAGCTTTATTGCAAGTTGCTCAACTAGATACAAAAAATCGAGTCGTTCAATCATATTTTAATTCAATAGAATACTTAGGAAATACAAAGGACAAACAATATGGAGAATTAACAATGCTTGCTATTGTTAATTTAACGAAGGAAGAACAAGTAGGATGGCTGAGATTTATTCAAGTCAATAAATATAAAGAATTAAATCAAATAATTCAGTTTGCTATTGATGCTGATACATATGGAATGAACAATTCAATATTAGCCAGATTGCACGATATTTGTCAACAAAAACAACATCGACAGTGTATCAAAGACTTAGAAAAGTGGCTTGAAACCCAGGATTATAAACAATTAAAGAAAGAATCATTGTCCAAAACAGGAAAAGGAAAAGAAGGGGATGAAACTAGGGAAAAATTACCAGATCAATTACCTGGTAAAACAAGTATAGAAATAGATACTAAGAAACAACTAGAGAAAGGGGGATCACATTGGATTTTTATAGGAATGACATATCCAGGTGCTAAAAATGCACTTAATCCTGAAAAACTTTTAAGCATTGAAACAGAAGAGTTGGCAAAAATTGAACAAGGTTATGATTCTTTACGAAACGAAGGAAAGGTTCTCTATGAAAAACCAAAACGAGGCAAAATATATACTTTGAGTGAAGACATGAATTTAAGAGATAAGATGAGTCCAGCACCAAAGGAATATGGCAAGATTATAGGGGTTCTTTCAAAAGGAACAAAGATAAAAATTGACAAGATAGATTCTAGGTGTACATCTGTTCCTGATACAGCAAATTGCAAACGTTCTGTATGGGCAAAAATTAGCCTTGCAGATAGTCAGTAATTTGTGTGTTTTTTCAAGCTTCTTTGATTTTGTCTATACACAATTTATGTATGATTCTACCTGCAAATTCATTGCTATTAACTATTCTAAAGAATTAGCAACTTGGTTATTAGGAACCCCGATGGAATTAACAGAAATTCAGCCATCTGAGTTATCTTTAGAACCCATTAGGGCAGATACTTTAATATTTTTGGAAGCCGAAAATATTGTCTTACATATCGAGTTTCAAACTGCTCCTAAAGAGGATATTCCTTTCCGAATGTTAGATTATGCTGTTAGACTTTATCGACGCTATGAACAGAAAAATATTCACCAAGTCGTTATTTATCTTAGGAAAAATCAATCACCTTTAGTTAAACAAAATTATTATCAACGAGGAGAGACAAATCATAAATTTAATGTTATCCGTCTCTGGGAAACTCCATCAGAATCCTTATTAACATCCCCTGGACTGTTTCCCTTTGCTATACTAAGTCAAGTAGAAGATAGAGAAAAGTTCCTTAGCCAAATAGCCCAAGAAATTGATAAAATAAGTGACAATGCAGAAAAAAGCAACTTGGCTGCGTCAACTTCCATTTTAGCTGGGTTAGTATTAAGGAAAGAGATCATTCAAAGACTATTAAGGAATGACATTATGAAAGAATCTGTAATTTATCAAGAAATTAAATCCGAAGGAAGAGAAGAAGGAAGACGAGAAGGAGAAACTAATTTACTCTTACGTCAATTAAACCGACGTATTGGTGACATATCTTCTGAATTATCCCAAAAAATTCAAAGTCTTTCTATCGAACAATTAGAAAACTTAGGAGAAGCTTTATTAGATTTTCAGTCAAAAGAAGATTTAGAACAATGGTTTAATCAACCTTAATCCAACCCCAATAGTTTTTAGATTTTATCATTTTTTTGACTGTTTTTAGAACACATGGTGCAGATGTCTCTGCCTAAATTAGTGTTATAAAGATTATATCCTTTAGCGTTACCCAAACCTCCCGTACTCCACATGGTACAGAATGTATCTAGTCCATCCCAAATATGGGCTTTAGTTTGTCTTTTTTCCTTACAAACTAAAAATTTATAATAGATACTATCCTGGTTATTTTCCTGTTTCCAATATTGCAAATCTATCTTACCAGCTTCTAAAATTTTATCAGCTAGATTAACAGCATCTTTTAGTAATTCAAAAGAATGATTATGAATATAGTTGTTATTTTCTATATTAATTTTTACAAAATAACACTTATTAATTCTAACAGCATATATCTGCGGTATAAATGGTAATTGAATTTTCATGTTTTTAATCTCTATATTCTAACTAACTGAAAAAGTCATCATCTAAAATCTGTTCAATGGTAAAAATACATTGATGAGGATATTCTGATTCATTAGGAATACGAACCCCAAAAGATGCTTTTTTACCCTCTTTAATGGCAATATCTCTGCCATCATTATAAGCTTCTTCTACAATCTTTGGTAAATAACTTTTGAGAGAAGGTGTTTTATAAAGTTGTTTTTTAATGCGTTTACGATGTTCAATTACTGAATTATACCAGCTATTTTTCATGGTTTCTGGTGCATCAGCTTGTACTGTTAGCTTTAATAAATGTGCCAACAAAATCATTAAGTTACTTTCTAAAGCATTCTTTTCGGCTTTTCCCAAGTCTCTTAACTCCTCAATTAAATTAACTTTATCTAAGGCTTCAAATTGATTATTTTCTAACTTATGTATGGTTTCTTCTAGCCATAAATTAAAATCTGTCTCGTAAAGATTAGCACCCATAATTCACTGAATAAATCTACTTAAATCCTCATCATTATAACAATTTTTAGCACTTCAATTGAGTTATAAGATAAAAAGTAACAATACTTTCTAGGTTTATAGAAATAATATGCTTTTCATAAACTGTTGATGATTCCAATATAAAACCTTGAACGTTTTAATCACTTTATCTCTATTTAACCTAGATCAGTTAAAATATCTATATGTAATTAATTAGACAGTTAAAAATCATGAAAATATTGATACTTAATGCAGGATCAAGTAGTCAAAAAAGTTGTTTATATAATTTACAAGAAAACCAATTACCCAACCATCCTCCTGAACCTATTTGGGAAGCATTTATTGATTGGACTGTTACAGAAAATGAAGGTATTTTAACAGTTAAAGCGAATCATATTAAACAAAAGATAACTTTAGATGCGAACAATAAACCTCAAAGTATTTCTAAAATGCTTAATACTTTAGTGGAAGGAAAAACGAAAGTATTAGATACATTAGCTGACATTAATATTGTTGGACATCGAGTAGTACATGGAGGGAAAAACTATTCGGAGGCAACAAAAATCACTCCAGAAGTCAAACAAACCATTACTGAATTAATTCCCTTAGCCCCTAATCATAATCCTGCCCATATTCAAGGAATAGAAGCTATCGAAAAAGTATTAAGCAACGTCCCTCAAATAGCAGTCTTTGATACAGCTTTTCATCGCACAATTCCTCTAGAAAACGCTGCTTATCCCCTTCCTTTTGAATGGATGGAAAAAGGAATAATTCGTTATGGATTTCATGGAATTAGTCATCAATATTGTGCCAGTCGTGCAGCCGAAATTTTAAAAAAATCGCTATCTTCTCTCAAATTAATTAACTGTCATCTGGGTAATGGTTGCTCTTTAACTGCTATAAAAAATGGGATAAGTATCGATACAACGATGGGATTTACACCTCTAGAAGGATTAATGATGGGAACTCGAAGCGGTTCCATTGATCCTGCTATTTTAATTTATTTAATGCGGGAATATTCCCTGAATGCCGAAGACTTAAATAAGCTGTTAAATAAAGAATCAGGTTTGAAAGGCGTTTCAGGTATTTCCGCTGATTTAAGAGCCATTTTACAAGAAATCAAAGAAAACAATTTTCAAGCAAAATTAGCTTTTGATATGTATATTCATCGGATTCAAACTAACATTGGTTCTATGTTAGCAACTCTAGGGGGACTCGATGCTTTAATCTTTACTGCAGGGGTTGGAGAAAATGCAGTATTAGTTAGAGAAAAAGTCTGTGAACCCTTTGCTTTTTTAGGACTAAAATTAGACAAGAATAAAAATGAATCTTCCCCAGTTGATATGGATATCGCTACAGAAGACTCATCCATACGAATCTTAGTCATTCATACCGAAGAAGACTGGGCGATCGCACAACAGTGTTGGCCGTTCTGTCAATAAGTCTCTAAAATTTCTTTACATTTTGACAAACTGTGTTAACATCTTGGATGATTGACTCATTAACCAAAAGAAGCCAAGGCGAGACAATCAAAATTGGTGGAGGAGTTCACAGGAGTAACCCAGACAATGTCAGAGACACAGCAACCCCAAACATCCCATAGAAGCAGTTTTGACCCTATTCGCATTGGTGTGATCGGTGTAGGTAATATGGGACAACATCATAGTCGTATTCTTAGCTTACTCAAAGATGTAGAACTCGTCGGCGTATCTGATGTTAACGTAGAACGGGGCATAGATATTGCCAGTAAATATCGAGTGCGTTTCTTTGAGAACTATCAGGATCTGCTACCCCATGTCGATGCAGTATGTATTGCTGTTCCCACTCGCTTACATCACTCTGTGGGAATGGACTGTTTACAAGCAGGGGTTCATACGCTGATCGAGAAGCCCATTGCTGCGAGTATTGCTGAAGCAGAATCTTTAGTCAATGCGGCCGCCAGTTCTCATGGTATCTTACAGGTGGGTCATATTGAACGCTTTAACCCTGCTTTCCAAGAACTCAGTAAAGTATTGAAAACTGAAGAAGTCTTAGCATTAGAAGCTCATCGTATGAGTCCTTATTCTCAACGAGCCAATGATGTTTCTGTGGTTTTGGATTTAATGATCCATGATATCGACTTACTCTTAGAATTAGTGGGTTCTCCTGTGGTTAAATTAACCGCTAGTGGAAGTTGTGGCTCGAACTCTGGTCATTTGGACTATGTGACAGCAACCCTTGGCTTTGCTAACGGTATTGTGGCAACGCTGACAGCCAGTAAAGTTACCCATCGTAAAATTCGTCGGTTAGCAGCTCACTGCAAAAACTGTTTAACCGAAGCAGACTTTCTCAACAACGATATTCTCATTCATCGGCAAACCACCGCTAACTATAGTACCGACTATGGACAAGTTTTGTACCGTCAAGATGGTTTAATTGAAAAGGTACATACTACCAAGATAGAACCTTTACACGCAGAGTTAGAGCATTTTGTTCATTGTGTCCGAGGCGGCGATCAGCCTTCTGTTGGTGGTACTCAAGCGTTAAAAGCCCTGCGTTTAGCTAGTTTAATAGAACAAATGGCCTTAGATGGTAAGGTATGGCAACAGTCCGATCTCAGTTATCAATATCTTAATCCTTCTCAAGTTACTGTTTCTTAAATAATGTTTGTTTCATAGATTTTTTTACTATGGGCTTAATAGTATTAAGCCCCTAAATTGCTGCTGAGTTTTTAACCACCTTCACAACATCTGCGCTTGATTCCTTTGTGTTTCAACCAAAGGAAATGTCAAATTAATATAACTGTTTATAACTGTTGCGCTTTAGATATCACTAGATGCTAGGGTGGGCAAATTAAAGACTTCTTTCACCTACTCATAATCTAGAAAAGTTTGCCCACCTGACAAAACTGGTTTTCAATTAAACTCATATTATGAAATATTCTATCCAAAATCATTATCAAAATTTAGCTAAGAAATATGATGACTTCTGGGGTTCATCTCCAGATTTTATCCAATTTTTAGCCCAGAAGATTATTGAATCTTTACGATTAGTTCCTACGGATGTTTTAGTGGATCTCGGTTGTGGAACAGGAATCTTTAGTAAAGCAATTTTATCTCAATTAAGTTTAGATAATCCCATCATTTGTGTTGATCCTTCCGATAAAATGTTAGTTAAAGTGCCTAACAATAATCAATATCAACCTTTGGTTAAAGATGCAGTAGAGTTTGCTCATGAATCAGGACAATATGACAAAATTTTAATCAAAGAAATGATCCATCATATTGGAGATAAAGAGAAGCTTTTAGAAGGATTATTTAACCGATTAAATTCAGAGGGAATCTTATTATTGATTTTGCTTCCTCCCACTATCGAATATCCTTTATTTACAGAAGCTTTACGAACTTATGAATCTGTACAACCCCATTATAATGATCTAGTAACAATATTTGAGAAAATTGGCTTTCAAACGACAGTAAACTTGGTTGAATATCCTGTTTCTATTCCTAAAGAAAACTATTTTGAAATGGTAGCAAATCGATATATGTCTTTACTCTCAAGATTTGATGATCAACAATTACAACAAGGGTTAAGGGAAATGAAAGAAAAATACCATGAAAAATCAAACTTAGAATTCTGCGATCGCTTTGTTTTTATCCTCGCAAATAAACCCTGATTCAACTGCGCTACAGTAACAGTTCTTGCGTTTTGTAGGGTGGGCAATGTAGGGGTCAACGGCCGTTGTCCCCTACTTGATTGATAGTGCAGATAAACCTCTCATTTGCCCACCGAACCCGTCTGAATATTTTGTTTATAAATAGTCTCTAACTGTTGCGCAACAGTAACAGTTCTCAGAAGACCAGTCATAGCTACGAGAAAATCAGGTTTCTAACTATTGCGCAACAGTAACAGTTCTCAGAAGAGCGATCGCTGGTCTTCCCGTAAGTTAGATTGCTCTGACTTAAAGGCCAAAGTTATTGTAATAATCTAGGGTTGTATGAATTGACTCTCCCGTCTGTACTATTAAATTACTATCACCAGAATTTGACCAATCCGCAGACTTTGACTCAACCCCATAAGTCGTAGATCCTAAAATGAGATTCCCATCACCGAGTCCATCATTATTTTCGTCTCATAACTACGAGAAAATCAGGTTTCTAACTGTTGCGCATTAGTAAGAGTTCTGGGAAAACAAGTCATAACTACACAAAAATCAGGTTTCTAACTGTTGCGCAACAGTAACAGTTGTTTGGAGATCACTCATAACTACGAGAAAATGAGGTTTCTAACTGTTGCGCATTAGTAAGGGTTCTGGGAAAACAAGTCATAACTACACAAAAATCAGGTTTCTAACTATTGCGCTACAGTAACAGTTCTCAGAAGACCAGTCATAGCTACAAGAAAATCAGGTTTTTAATTCTGACCTAAAAATGTATCTATTTTTTTATAAAAAACTAAAAATTGTGCCAATTAAACCTTCAAATAAAAGACAATAAATTAAAGGAAGTAAAACCTTTTTAATTACTAAACCTTCCACTCTTAATAAACCCACAGTTGCACAAACAGAGACAACATTATTAATAGAAAACATACTACCAGATGATGACCCACCTGCTTGTAAAGCAACCATCAAACTTTCTCTTGTTCCTGTTTGTTCTGCTACCCCAAATTGAAACAAAGAAAACATCATATTACTAACCGTGGTACTACCAGCAATAAAAGTTCCAATTGCTCCCATTAAAGGAGCCAATAAAGTCCAAATATCACCAAAAATACTAGAAACTCCTATAGCTAAAGTTAAAGGCATACTTTCAAGATTGAGATTATTAATCTCAGAATTCACGAAAACACTAGCTAAAGCAACAGCAGATAGAGTCGCAACCATTGCTTTTCTTAAAGTCCTAATTGTAGGAAAGAGAGTATTAATGATTCTGGTTTTACCCATATAATGAAGTATGTAAGTAATCAAAACCACCAAAATAAAAATAGAAGCAGGAAGATAAAGCGGTTGAACCGTCGAGGTGATATTGCTTCCTAAGATATTATTCCAACGCCATTCCAAAGATAATAAAAATCCTTGAATAGGTAAAAAAGGTAAACGAGAAATTATTAAAAAACAGCCCACCAAAATATAAGGAATCCAAGCCTTTTTTAAACCAATAGGATGAGTTCTTGGTTTAGTTTTTGGAGTTTGAGGGATTCCCCATTCTTCCTCCCATTGAGGAGAGGGAGGAAAATCCCAAATCTGTTGAGGACGAAACCACCCTTGAGTTAACATCAAAGTTGTAACTAATAAACTCACTAACCCTCCTAATAAAGAAGGAAACTCTGGACCTAAAAATAAAGCTGTCAAAACAAAAGTAATAAAAAAAGATAATCCCGCTAATAAAGCTAACGGCCAAACCCCTAAACCTTCCTTCCAAGAACGATTTTCTCCAAAGAAACCTGTTAACATTGTTACCATAATTAACGGCATCAAAACCCCAACTAAACCATGTATTATAGATGTTTGTACAGCAATTTCTCGTAAAAAATCATCAAAACTTATCCCTAACTCAGCTAAACGTTCATTAACAACCGGTAAATCATCCAATCCTAACCCTGTAGCTATCCCTAATAATAAAGGGGTTCCCACTGCACCGAAACAAGAGGGAATTCCTTGGGCCGGTAAAGAAACTAAGACCGCAGCCAAAGGAGGAAACCCCAATGTAACTAATAAAGGCGCACAAATAGCAGCCGGCGTACCAAACCCTGCGGCCCCTTCCAGAAATAACCCAAAACACCAAGGAATGAGAATCGCTTGAATGCGTCGATCCTCCGACAGTTGTAACAAACCTTGGCAAATGGTTGATAGGGCCCCTGATTCCACTAAAGTATTTAGCAGTAAAACTGCTCCGAAGAGGATATAAAGGATCTGACAAGCAGTAATGACACCATCGATGGTTGCTGCCATAATTTGTTGTGGGGGAACTTGCCAGATGATCCAGCTATTGAAAACAGTAATTAGATAAACCAAAGGCATCGCTTTTTGTGCGGGCCATCGTCTCACCACTAAGAACAGAAAAACGCAGATCAGGGGTATCAGAGCAATAATTGTATAGATAAATAGTCTCATAGATGGGACCTATAGCAGTTTTCAATTGGGTGTATAGCAGTTCCCATACTTGTGGGGTACAACATTTTCTAGTTTTAGGAGCCAGGAGTCTCCGAGTCAGGAGTGACAACTTAAATGTTAGGTTTACCTCATGAGTGTGAGAAAAGCTATATCAATATTTAGGTTGAGTGAGTGTGGGAAGTATGGGAAGTGTGGAAGGGGTGGGGGGAATTTGTCTTGAGATCGTTAGTCGATTGATATGAAAACTGCTACATGAAGAAAAATTCAGGACCATTTATGGCCCCTTCAGCCTCTCCTGACTCCAGAATTGCTGACTCCTTCTTCAATTCCTTGCCACACTTATCAATTGAGTTTGTTTGAGTGGAGGGATGGAGAAGCAATTTTTCATTCAGAATCCCCCGTTATAGCGACGCTAGGAGCGAGAGCGGGGGAGTATGTCAATCCAAAGTCAGGTGAGATCCCCATAAATCTTGAGCCATAAAGGCCCTATCTTTAGGTAAAGGACTAACCGGTTCAGTTAAAGTAAATTGTCCCTTTTCAATCCAAGTTTTCAAGGTTTGAGCCACTTTTCTCGATAAAGGTATACTCGCCAAAGGAGCAACTCGCACACTTTTCCCCTCTATGGTCATGCGGCCTGTTTTTAATTGTGCATAACTCACTAAACCAAAAGTGGGACGAACTCGACGGGGTATAGAAAAATCCACCACCGGCGCAACCACTGCTTGATCTTCAACCGCACACCGTTCAATTACCTTCGGGGTTAACACAGGAAAAGGAATACCCACCCCCAACATTAACGAAGGTCCATAATGATTGAAATAGCATCCTTTAACCCATTGAGAAGACATACTTTTAGCATCCCCAATCAATGCTAGTGTAGCTGCCGGACCGATGGGGGTACGATTGGAGAGGCGTTTTTGTAGGGGAAAATGTTGCGTTCCTTCCCAAGCAATATAACCCACCCCTCCCCCCAAAAAAATGCGACTACCAATACCAATTAATTCTAAGTCAGGATCATTAAATAAAGGGGCGATCGCTCCTGGGTTGGAATAGACTGCATTACCTAATGTGGGTTGTAGCGGTCCTAAATAAGTATATAAAGGGCGATCGCTACTATTGACCCCCACAATAAAGTTTTGATAGAGGTTACGAGGATTATACAAATAAAACTGGTTAATGGTTTTCTGGGTAATGGTTGTCTCAAAGGATGCTCTTGGATAACAGTCCGTCACTTGACCAATGGCTTTGAGACTGACAGATTTTCCTGCGATTAAGTCTTCAATCACATGGCCGCCTCCTCGTTCAACATTATCACCCCCTTGACGACTTTCGTTCTCATTGGCCTTATCATCGACGATAGCAGTGGCCCCCAGATATAAATCTACGGCCCCAAACCCTGCATAAGCGGGAACCCCATCTAACCAACATTGACGGATTTTGATGGGGGGATCAGTGTGGCCCAGATTGATGATGGCCCCTGATGATTCCATGGGTTCAAAAGTCCCTGTACAAATGACATCTACGGTTTTATAAGCTTGATCAATCCCTATTTCTTTAATCCGTATTTTTAGTTCTTCTACTGTCCAAACAACGGCTTTTTTTTCGGTAATTTTTTGATTAATTTCGGCAAGGGTTCGCATAATCATCAACTTTTTTGAGTCTTTTCTAGTTTAAGGCAGTTAAGAGGGGGTATCAGTGGGTGTAATAGATTCTTTGGCTTCTTTTTTTCTTCCTTCTAAACTAGGTTGTTTAACCGATGATTTGAGTTGCCATTGATCTAAAATATCTTTGATTAAAACTTCTTTTAACCACACTTGACTCACTAAGGCTAAGGGTAAGGCTAAAAAGAATCCCAATACCCCAAAAGTTGTGGCAAAAAACACCTGCGCTAATAAAGTAAATGCAGGGAGTAATGCTTGTCTATTTTCCATCACTAAAGGGGTAGGCAACCGCTGCTCAATCTTTTTAATTAGCCAATAAATGATGATATATAAAATTAACACCGCTACGGATTTCCAAGGCTTTTCTAATAGGGCGATCGCTACTGGAGGAATTACACTTAAAATTGGACCAAAGTTAGGGACAAAGGTTAAAATTCCCGCTAACATTGCTTGAGCTAAAGTGAGAGGAATTCTCAGAATTGATAATCCCATAAAAGTCAAAATAGAAATCATCATCATTTGACATAAAACCGCTATTAATCCCCCTTGTAAACAGCGATCACATTCCACTAAAACCCGATCAATTTTGCCCCGATAAAAGGAGGGAAATAAACGAATAAAGCCTTGTCGATAAGCAGGAGGATTGGCTAATAACATCAGGGTTAATGCAAATAATAATAATAAGCTTAAAGGAATGCCTAATGTTGTATAAAATACTGATAATCCTTGTCCCGCAATTCTTTGAAATAAAGGTTCTAATTGCTTAACAATTTCTTGAGCATTTGGTAAAGCATCAATTAATTCTGGATCAAGTTTTAAAGCAACTTTTCTCAGGGTACTCATTAATTCATTGATTCCTTGGGGAACTAATTGAAATAACTGAGGTAATTGTTGGGCAAAGGGAGGGATAATAATCCAAAAAAATCCTGAGAGGGAAGCTAACAATAATATTATGGATAATAATACAGCATAGCCCCTTTTGATGCCTAATTTTTGTAGAAATTGTACACCATGATTCAAAAAGTTGGCAATAATAACAGCAGTAAATAATAAGAGTAATAATTGCTTAATATGCCACATCACATACAAGCAAAGTCCTAAAACGATAAAGCCTATCCACTGAGAAAAATTCATTTTCTTAACTCAAACTTTTTGTGATAGTTTCCAACCTAGGAATACAGTAATTATGCTCGGCAATATCATAACAATTATTAGAGCATTAACATTACTAGGGGCAATATCAATGAAAGGAGCTAAATATTTGATTATCCAAGAAATAACCAGAGAAACTATCAAAAGTTTTAGCAGAAAAACCAAAATACTATTCATGTTTTTATCTAAATAACAACAATTTTAACATTATGAAAAAATTAAGGCTCAATCATCGACTGCAATCATTTACAGTCAAAGAGAAAACAGAGACTATCTTAGCACTTACTTTTACATGAGTTCTCAATTGAGAGTATTAAAAACCCCATTAAGTGAGTGTGAGGAGAATTTGTACTGTAGTCTTCATTTTATATGATAGACAAATAAATTAAAATAGATTAAGATACGGTAAAAAGAAGTCATGGAATTAAATAAGACAAAACTTCTGCGACTCGACAGATGTTTCTGCTGTCGATGGGATTAAGAAAACCCAATAAAAATATAATTAACGATTGAAGCTGTGATGTCCGAAATTAAAACCCTGTTAGATAAGATTCGTCAAGAAGCAGAAAGAGAATCCTTTCCCATCGATATTCCTATTTATCAAGCAGTGGGAAAAACCCCAACCGAAGCTATTTTGTATGCAGGAAACCTTAACAGTAAAATTTGCTTTTTTGGTCGAGACTTAGGACGAGATGAAGTGGCCCAAGGACAACCCTTAATCGGTTCAGCTGGCACAATGGTTCGTAAAGGGTTTTATCAAGGAATGTATGATCAAGCTCCCACCTCCCCCCAAGACCTACAATTCATCTGCGATCGTGCCTTACTGACCAATACCGTCCCCTATAAACCCCCCGGTAACAAAGCCTATTCTATCAAAGTTAAAGAACGATTTCGTCCTTTCATTGAACAATTATTGGTGATTCATTGGCAAGGAACTCAAATCGTTACTTTAGGAACCGAAGCATTTAAATGGTTTGCCCCCTATGGGAGCAAAACAAACATTGAGGAATTTTGGAAACGGGGCGATCGCTATGAAGCACAACTTTCCATTACTCTCAAGGCAACGGACTTGGAGGGAAACCCCCATCAACGTCAAGTGTCTTTGCTTCCCTTACCCCATCCCTCTCCTTTGAACAAACGATATTATGCTAAGTTTCCCCAGATGTTACAACAACGATTAAACGAATTTGAGTTTTAGTACATATTTCGCATAAAAAGAGGTTACAATAGGAATCCTGGGTGTGTAGCTCAATGGATAGAGCAACAGCCTTCTAAGCTGTCGGCTACAGGTTCGAGTCCTGTCACACCCGTAAAATGAGCATCATAGACAAACTGGTAATTATTTGCCACCGTAGTAAAAGGCAATTTCTTTATCTTTGAGAGGAACAAATTCTGCCGCCTTCAGACGCTGATTAAGTTCTTCAACTGAAAGATGTTTAGCACCAATGCGAACAATACGAGAGCGCATGGTATTAGTCACACCACTGCGTTGACGCTGTCCTTCTAAAGCCATGACTTCCTGGTAGAGGTTTAATTTTTCAGACGGTATAGGTGTTCCGTCGAGATCGAGACCTTTGGCGATCGCTTCATCAACCGCATCAGCACCTGTAGTAGAAAATGTCATAAAAAACCCTTAATAAACTAACTTCAACCATATTATAAAAAATTGGTCATTATAAAATTAACAAAATGTTGAGAAGTGATCATAAACAGGTTTTGCATGGGAATAATATAAATGATGTCAACACACACACAGCTATTTATCAATGAATAGGGTATTACCACAACCAGATTTAGGCAAAATGATTGCGACAGTAGCTATGATTGCCCTGAGCTTAACTGGGGTAATAGGACTACAAAAATCTAAAATTAACCCTAGCCAAGAGACCTTAACCCTAGAAGAATACCAGAAACAAGCACAACTGGAAAAATTACAGTTAAATGTATCTAAAGGTCTCCCCAGTTTAGGGTTTGACAACTTGTTAGCTGATTGGTTTTACTTGGGTTTTATTCAATATTTTGGTAATGGAGAAGCCCGTAAACACATTGGCTATCCTCTCAGTGCAGACTTTTTTCAATTAGTGGTAGATAATGATCCCCGTTTCGTGGATGCTCATCTTAAACTAGCGGTATCGACCTCCATTTTTTCAGGACATCCTGAAAAAAGTGTTGAATATTTAACCAAAAGTATAGAAAATTTACCAGAAAATCCCAGTGATATGATCTCCCCTGTTTATCCCCCTTATTATTTATGGATTTATAAAAGTATTGATGAACTCTTATTTTTAGGGGATGTAGAAGCTGCGAAACACTCCAATACAATGGCTGCTGACTGGGCTGACAACTATCCCGATGAAGTAAGTCAATCTGTTGCCAAAAGAAGACGACAAACTGTTGAATTTTTGGAAAAAAATCCCAAAAGTCGGGCGGTTCAAATTGGGGCTTGGTCGCAAATTTTATACAGTGCGCCTAATGAAGAAACCATTAAGCGAGCTTTAGCAGAAATTCAAGCGTTGGGAGGGGAAGTTTTTCTCTTACCTAATGGTGAACTTCGAGTTCGAGTTCCTGAATGGATCGATTAAATTAACTAAGTAGAGATAATTGAGAAATTGTCTCTACTAAATCGGTCAATTACGGACTCGAAAAGCATCATCATTAACAGAAATAACTGCTCCCGTTAATAATTCATTGTGACATTGACTGATAACTTTCTCTAATTGGGGGTTAACTTTATTATAATTCTGGTTACCTAATCTAAAAATAATCACACTGGGTAATGTGTCTCTATTTCATGCTAATAAATTGGTAAAATCTAAATCCATTGTTAAAATAACTCTTCCCTCATTTTTGGCTTTAATTAAGATAGCTTCATCATCAAGTCTTTGTAAATTTTGCTCCCTTAAATGAACAATATTATAGTCTTGATTTCTTAGCCATTCTACGGTTCGTTGAGAGATTCCCATATCGGCTAAAAATTTCATTTCGCTGACTCTAATTGCTGATTTTTGTCAATGAGTATAACTTTTTCATCAGCTAACCAAGCAGCGTATAATAAAGATTGTTTAATATCTTCTAATTCTAAATCGGGATATTCGTCTAAAATTTCTTGATTAGGTTTCCCATTAGCAACTAAATTAAGAATTAAAGAAACAGGAATCCGCATTCCTCTGATACAGGCTTTACCCATCATAATTTTAGGGTCAAAAGTGATTCTATCTAGATGTTTTAACATTGATTTAGTCTCCTTTGTCTTTGGATAATTAGTGTTTGAATAATATTAGAAGCTAATTTAGAACATAATTTTCGATAATCTTCTTCTCTCATTATTTCATCTTCTGAATATCTACTCAAAATTTCTTCAATAGTTTGTTTTTGTAGTTTTTCTAAACGGTCAAAACGTTGTTTTTCAAAAATAAAACCAAATAATTTATTGACTTTTTCTAAATACCTAGACTCAGGAGCTAAAAGCTCGTTCAGAGTTTTTTGCACTTCTGCGTTTTTTAATGTATTGTTAATTGAATAATCATCCGAAATATTTTTGCTAGTTATAACATCAAATAAGTAACTTTGATTAATTTCGTCACCTTGATAATTATCATTCAGTAAAACAATAAATTGGAATGCACTATATAAGTGAATAACAGAATATAGTATTTTTTTTCTAGGATTACCATGAAGTGTTAAAGCATGAATAACTTGATTTTGTTCTATTAAATCTGGAAAAATATTACATTCTGGATAATACCAATACAAATGATATTTTCTCATTATTCCCTGTTTAATAAAAGGAATAAGGTGTCTAATATATTTTCTTTCTCCTCGATTATCCATATAGAAATTAATTGCCATTTTACAAATACTTCTCCAAAATTTTTGACCCCCTAACGATAACTGTTGTTCAATTGGACTATCTATATATTTTTGAGTTGGAATTTCTCCTGTTTCTATTTTTTTATCCACTTCCTTCATGACTTTATCTACATTTAACCAAGGTTTTTTTCTAGCGACTCCTTCTATTTGTTGTCTTAATTCCTTTAAGTATCTCACCTGAAAATTATAGCCTTTTTCTTTTTTTTCGGCGGTTTAGGATTCTTAAAAACTGGTTTACCACCAGGTTCTATAAAAATTTCTTCACCTGTAGCAACGATAGTGGCTGTAGTTTTTGGGATTTTTTTATTGCCTCTCTCTCGCTTAACATCAAGATGACAAGTTATCAAATTTAACTGTTTTGCTAACTCTGTATCTATAGAATCAAAATCTGGACTATAATTTGAACAAATTAAATTTTTAGACTTTAACTTTCCTCCTATAGCATTAACAATAATATGCTCATTGTATTGATTTTCTTCAGTAATTTCTTTCTCGCAAACATAACACTTAGTCATCAAAAATCCTCAAACAAAATAAACAGAATATAACAATTAATTGTAACTGTTGCCTTCTTTTAATTTGTCTATTCGTCTACAGTTTACTGTACTCGAAAATCTATACAGATTGATAACGAGATCGCAGTTCCAAATAGACTAATAAAGCATTAAGATCAGCAGGATTTACACCACCGATACGAGACGCTTGTCCAAGGGTCAAAGGACGCACTTTTGATAATTTTTCCCTGGCTTCCATTGAAAGAGTGTCTATGGACATATAATCGAGGTCTGAGGGCAATTTTTTATTACTATGTCGGCTAATTTTTTCGATTTGAATTTGTTGCCGTTTCAAATAACCAGAGTATTTAATGTCAATTTCTGCCCCTTCTTTTTCAACAGTTGTTAACTCTTTATTCCCTAACCCATACTGTTCTAAATGCTCATAATGAAACTTAGGACGACGTAATAAATCAGCTAAGGTAACAGAACCTTTAATTTTCTGTTGTGTATCATTAACAATCTTAATAGCCACCTCATCTCTTTCTTTAATTCTTGTTTCATAAAGTCGTTCTTTTTCGGCGACAATATTAGCTTGTTTTTCTTCAAATAAAGCCCAACGACGATCATCAATTAAACCAATTTCTCGCCCTAATGGTGTTAATCTTTGATCCGCATTATCTGACCGTAAAATTAAGCGATATTCAGAGCGAGAGGTTAACATTCTGTAGGGTTCTCTCAGGTCTTTAGTACATAAATCATCGATTAAAGTACCGAGATAACTTTCTTCTCTAGGAAAGATAATCATCCCTTCATTCTTAACAAATTTAACCGCATTTATTCCGGCAACAATTCCCTGTGCGGCAGCTTCTTCATAACCCGTTGTCCCATTCACTTGTCCGGCACAAAATAATCCTTGAATCTTCTTCGTCATCAAGTTTGGATAACATTGAGTAGCTGGTAAAAAATCATATTCTACTGCATAAGCAGGACGCAACATGACACAATTTTCTAACCCTGGAAGGGTTCTTAACATTGCTAATTGTATCTTCTCTGGTAAACCAGTAGAAAACCCTTGTATATACAATTCTGGTATTTCTCTTCCTTCGGGTTCGATAAAAATTTGATGGCTTTCTTTATCAGCAAACCTAACAATTTTATCCTCAATAGAAGGACAATAACGGGGTCCTTTTGAATCAATAAACCCGCCATAAATAGGAGATAAATGTAAGTTATCTTTAATTAGTTGATGAGTCTTGGAAGTGGTTCGGGTTAAATAACAATTCATTTGTTCTCGTTTTACCCAAACCTCTGGATCAAAACTAAACCAACGAACCTCTTCATCTGGGGGTTGGGGTTCTAAATGAGTATAATTGACCGATCGCTTGTCTACCCTTGCCGGAGTTCCGGTTTTCAGTCGTCCCGTCTCAAACCCCAAGTCATTGAGGGTATCCGTCAACCCCACCGCAGCAAACTCTCCGGCCCTTCCTGCCTCCATCGACTGATTCCCGATCCAGATGCGGCCTCCTAAAAAGGTTCCAGTAGTCAAAATAACCGCCTTGGCCTCAAAACAAGTTCCAAAATACGTTTGTATTCCTATGACTTCATCATTTTTCCCCAAAACCAGATCCGTCACCATACCTTCACGGATGCTTAAATGATCCTGATTTTCGACAATTTCCTTCATCACAGCCGAATATTCTCGCTTATCCGTCTGCGCCCGTAATGCCCACACAGCAGGACCCCGTGACGAGTTAAGAACCCGTTTTTGCAGATAGGTGCGATCAGCCATTTTGCCGATCTCCCCTCCCAAAGCATCTACTTCGTGGGTTAACTGAGACTTAGCTGGACCTCCCACCGCCGGGTTACAGGGTTGCCAAGCAATGCGATCGAGGTTGAGGGTTAACATGAGGGTACGACACCCTAAACGGGCTGCTGCAAGGGCTGCTTCACAGCCGGAATGTCCGGCACCCACTACGATGATATCAAAGCTATCTTGGAAGTCAACGGGAGTGGTAAGGGTCATAAGTTAGAAGTTGGAAGTAAAACGCTGTAGTCTTTGACTACTATGTTTTATTTTAGCGGATACCCCTGGAGGAAACTCACGAAGGTTGATATTCAACAAGCAACGGGACTGTTTGTAAACCAGCAGCCAGATAATAATGTTTTTAGCAGCGTTTATGTCACAGTTGGGGAGGTTTAAACCCAATTTTTTGATAACTTTTGATAAAGGCGGCCAATTGTCAGCTAACATGAAAAAGAATATAAGGCAGCTTATAGTACAAATATATGATTTAAGTCAAAGCATGGCAGACAATCCATGAGTTATCCAGCTAATGTTACATTTGAAGGGGATTACCTCCAACTAAATCGAAAGATAGGTAAAGTTTATTGTCGCCGTCATCGTCATTTTGAGGGAACAATCAAAACAGTTACAATCTCAAAAAACAGTGATGGTAAATACTATGAGTCTGTATTAGTTGATGATGGTAAAGATAAGCCATCCCCCCTAACCCCCCTTATTAAGGGCGTTAGGGGGTATTAAAGCAGTCGGTATTGCTTTAGTCCTAACCCATTTTGCGATTACCAATAATGGTTCTAAATTTGATAATCCTAGACATTTAGCCAAACATCAGGGTAACTTAAAGCGTAAACAAAAAAACTATCTCGTAAACAAAAGGCGGTGCCACAAGTTAAGTACATGGAACAAGCAAGCACACCGACAACAACGGATTACTCTCTTAACGTTTCTAATGATTCATTAACAGCGTCTTTAGAAGAGATTATCCTAAGAGTAGATAAAGCATCCCAACAATGTCACAATGATCCCCAACAGTTACTTGAGTTACTGCGAACCCTTGAAAAGTTACACCAAGACATTCGCATGAATTTGTTTGAACCTTCTTTACCCAATAGTCGCAACGATTTATATGATTTATTGTTAAATGTTGAAGAAACTGGAGGATGGCCTTACATTGAACGGATGAAACTTCAGGCTTTTTTACAAAATTTATTATCAGATGTAGACGAATCCACTTGATTCTAAAAACTAATGGTGGGTTGGAACAATAACAACAGGACAAGGTGAATGAGACACCACTCCTTTGCTTACACTGCCCATAAATAGTTCAGCGATCGCATTTCTTCGGTGCGCTCCCATAATAATCATGTCTACCTCCAGCTTTTTGGCTTCTTTTAGGAGGGTTTCTACGGTTGGACCTTGAATGAGTAAGGCCGTGGTTTCTATTCCTTCTTTGCGTAATTGAGCGGCGATCGCTTGAATTTGGGAATGTTCACTATGGAAGGTTTGAGCTTGATAATCTCGTGCTGATTGAGGACCCGTATCAAACCCCACAAAGTCTGGTTCAGGTTCGGCAATATGGACTATCCATAGGGTAGCGGACAATAATTGAGCCATTTCTTGGGCTTTTTTGACTACTGTTTCTGTAGAGTCAGAACAATCAACTGCAACTAAAAGGTTCATGCTTTTTACCCATAGACTCTATTAATTATAAATATAAACATTTTTTTGCGCTCCTTATTACGGCCCGTAATTTATACTAGATACGCTTTAGACAGTAGAGAATTATCTTGAGAAGCAGAGGAAACTGGGAGGAAAACGAATATTACTTTACAATCATAAGCCGATTTGGTATTACTCGTAAATCTTAGTGGGATATTTATGTGATCCCTGATGATCTTTCTGAGAATTTTGGGCATTCTAACAAAGAAGAGATTTGAGAAAATACCCAATGAATGATCAAGATAACCCTAAAATCCCAAATAAAGTACAATTGACTCAACCAGAGCAATTGTATCAAATCAAAGATGAAGAAGGAAACATTATTGATTTAGAAAAAGCGAACGGGAGACAACTTTTTAATCATTATCGTCATAATGCAACTAATTATGATCAAGTTCTTGATAATCTTCGTGATCAACAAGGTTATGTAACAGTAAGACAAGAAAAAGAAGCGGTTATTGGTGCTGCTGAACAAGTTTTTGAAAAATATCGAGATGAACATATCAAAGTTATTAAATCTCATCAGAAGAGAGATGATCAAATTAAAAAATGGTTTACTCAAGTAGGAGTCGGTACTGCATCAGCTTTTACTAATCTTCTTGATTCTTGGTCAGAAAAACTTAAACAAGTCGCAAAACTGCAAAATAGTCAACGGACTTTACAAAGCTGGAATGATACCTATCGAGTCCAGAGAGAACTGGTTAAAAAATTATTAAAGGATGAAGAAGTTTCTGAAGAAGTTATCACAAAAGTCAATAAAATATATAGCACTCGCTCAGTGAATAAAGCGGTTGCATTAGGGGGAAATTTATTTAATTTGCAAAAATCAGAAATTCTTAAATTAGTAAAGTCTGCTATTAAATACACACAGATTAGTGACGAGAGTAAATCATGAAATTACAAGAAATTAAGCAAGAAATTTATCAATTAACTTGTACAAAGAATACAAAAGATTTAAAAAAACAACGTCCTGAACTGGTCACAAATCGAGACTTACGTTACAAAAATCAATGGGTAGCCATTCTAGACGAAATAAAACTCTTACGAACGCAAGGTCTAGATTTGTCGTTAACGGACTTAGAAGAATCAGAGAAAATGCTGAAAGAATCTTTATTTACTGTTGGTCATTTGGCTGGTTTAAGTAATGAGAGTATTGAGCTTGACTGGCAACGAATTAAACTTGAAAATCAATTTGCTGATATTCATATCGAGGAATTATAATGAAGGTTAGTATTACTGAAATTGAGAAACTTCCAGAAGTTAGTGGCATCTATAAAGTCATTGACTCTAAAAGTAAAGTAATTTATATTGGACAATCAAAAAATATCTATAAACGCTGGAAAAATGGCCATCATAAACTGGCTAAAATTATTAGTGAATATGGAACGGATATTTATATTGAATGGGTTGAAATTCCTGAATGGTTACTCAATAGAGTTGAAAATACTGCAACTTCGTTTTATGAACCTAAGCTCAATTGCAAACTCCCTCCTATTATATAAAAAAAGGTTCATCATGGATGCTATCTCAGAATATAAAGCCTTAAATTAAAAGATAATATTAGTAATAATTCCCGTTAATAAAGCAAACCCTAAAATAACATTTTGACCAAATATCTGACCATAGGTTTCTTGAGGAATTTCAGGAGAACTTAAGCGGATATATTGTATCATCCAACCGAATAAAGCAATAGTCAATGCTATCCAAAAGCCTAAATTTAACTGCATTATAACCCCCAAATAAGCCCATAAACCGACGGTAATTGCAAAAAACACCCCCACCGCTTCTCCTGCATATTTTCCAAAAAATAAGGCACTGGAGTTAACGCCAATTTTTCGGTCATCTTCTCGATCAGACATGGCATAAACAGTATCAAAACCTAAGGTCCAAAATACGGTTATCCCCCACAATACCCAGGTATAATTTTCTAGTTTTCCTGTTACAGCAGTCCAACTAATTAATACAGCAAATCCCCAGGCTAAAGATAACACTAATTGAGGAATGGGAAAAACTCTTTTCGCTAAAGGATAACAGACAATAAAAGGAACCGCAGCGACACATAAGCAAAAACTTAAGGTATTAAGATATAAGGCTAAAATAGCAGCACAAATCAGAGAAACAAAAGCAATAACAATCCCCACTTTTATAGACAAAGATCGTGCAGCAAGGGGACGTATTTTTGTCCTTTCAACTTGAGGATCAATATCTCTATCCCAGAGATCATTAATCACACACCCTGCTGCACTGGTGGCTAAAGTTCCTAGTATAATAACACCGATTAAAGGTAAAGGAGGAATACCTCTTGCTGCTAAAAAAATAGCCCATAGTGCAGGGAGCATTAAAATCAATCTTCCGGCAGGTTTATCCCATCTTAATAAGCGAATAATCGTTAACCAAGTGGGTTCATTTTGGGGTTGGGATTGGGTAATCATTTTATTATTATATTTGTCTATTATCAATATGATGATACAACGATATGCTTTTGTATTTAGGTTAAAAATGAAGTTAGAATTGCTAACTTATTTCCAATTAACGATACTTATCGAAAACTGTCATTAACATCAGATTAGGGTTATCAATACAATCATCGGTTATCTTATTAGTCGCTTCTCTTAAAGCGATTCTATCAATAATCATCTGATTATTTTTAGCGGTCATTAAACCATGAAAAAAAACTAAAGTTAATTCTTTATCTTTTCCTGGCATTTTTAATAGTTCTCGACAACTAATTTTATTTAGATCGACTTTTGTATCTTCAGAACTTTCTTGAGCAAAACTGTCTACAATAGATCCTTGACTGACAATTATTGTCAATAAAAGTATGCCGAAAAGTTTGTTAATTAATTTCATCGTTACTCCTCAATGTTTAGGTGGTTAACTCATTTTTATCTTAAAGGTGCGCCATTCATACAATCATTAAAGGCCTGTTGATATAGACTATCATAATCAGAGGCACGACGGGAACTGCCTCCAATAATCCCAACAACAGACCCGATGGCAGCACCTGTCCCTGCACCACGTCCTCCATCAATAATAGCCCCTATGGCTGCGCCACTGGCTGCCCCTCTAGCCCCTCCACGTAAAAACCCGCCCCTGGCATAGCGATCAGCGTAATCTCTTGCATAACCTTCGCAGTAAGACTGGGAACGGGATGAGTATTGGGCAAGAAGGATATGGGGTGATAACAAGATGATATCAGCAGCAATTACTGTACCAATTGTTATTATCTTTTTCCATTGTATTGACATAATTATGGACTATGTTATTATCTGTTTACTCAAATTAACATACTTCATTATACCGTAAAATCACTTTGATTTGAGAACTAACCGTATTTTTTCGATGGGATCTTTACTGAATAAGATCGGTAAGTTTTCGAGTTTACATCAGGCGAAATAAACCATAAACTTTAGAGTAAGCTGTTGTTGTAACCTCTAACACAACCACTTTATATAAGAGATTATTGACCAGTTGACACTCACTCTAGTTTCTCAAACAGTCATTATAAAAAATACCAGAGGTCAAAATGTATAGAAAGCAAGTCCCATCTCCATTTAATACCGTAGAAGGTTATGAAAACTTTATTAATCGACTTCTAGAAAAAGAACAAGATGTGAAAGTTGATCCTATGTTAGATTGGGAAGATGTTATGGAAAAAAAGCCTATTCTTACAAGATAAACTAATTTCTAATTGCAAATATTTTAAAGGTTTGAGCCAATAATAAACCTAGGATAACTAAATTATCCTAGGTGTTTTTTTGTCTGTTGATAGATAACGAATCAAACTCTAACATCAGCTTTAATTAAGAGGACAATCCTCAACATCAACAAAAGAACATTGAGAAGCTGTATCACAAGTTGCAATTACAACTTCACCACTTGGCCTAATTTGCAACAGAAAACTATCTGGATTATAACTAGGATGTCTTCGGTTACTATTGGGATAAACAGGATTAGAACCCAGAATTAAGATTCCGCGAGGGGAGTTTGTCACCTTCATGGTTTGTTCAACATAGTCAGTACTTCCAACATTAGGGTTAAAGTAAGTTGTTAGCATTTTTCCTCTATCACCCTTAAGCATTAATACACTTTCATAAACAATCCCCTCAACACTATAAATAAGTTTCCAGCAACCAATATTACCTCTTCTTTGAGTAAGATAAATTGTCTGTTTTTTTTCTGATAGGTTACAATCCACGTTCAAAGTATCTACTGTTGAAAAGTTATTAAGGAAATTTAAAGGATTGGCTAAGGTGATTTGGGGATAGATAAAAAATCCTATTGTGATAATAGTTCTTAATCCATATTTTAAGTTTTTCATCTTATAGTTTATACTCGACAAATTTTATTGAATGGATGACTAAGAGGAAAATTTTCCGAATCAATCATCTTTTTCTTGGTAATTTCAGCCATTTTATAAGATCAAGATGAAATTTAGCTATAAAAAAAATATTAAAGCCAAGTTGATCAAGAATTAATTTTTAATCATATAGTTTCCAAAACAATTTTAGACTTTTGATAACAGTTTGTATAATGGTAATTTGTCTCAGGAGTTTTTGGTAAAAGTCTCTTAATTGAGAGGTATTTTTTTGCCCCTTTAATAGTATCACAGGGGTAACAGTCAAAGTTTTATTAAACTGTTGTTCCAGAATGTTTAACCTATCAGTAACCTTTTTTAAGACACCATAGAATTTAAACAGTTGCACCAATAAGTAACAATTAAGCAATGTAAGCAGTAAGTTAAAAATAATGACAAACAGCAGCATTCAAGGTTATAATGATAGATTGAAACAAAAAAAGGGGAATTAGCTCAGTTGGTAGAGTGCTGCGATCGCACCGCAGAGGTCAGGGGTTCGAGTCTCCTATTCTCCATCTTCATCGATCATCTCATCTGTCGTTGCTGAGGGTTCCACCTTTTCCAATAGAGAATCAGCCGTAGTCGGAGGTGAACGATGAAGATGGATTTGTCGCAGACGCGGCCCTTCAGAGTCCACGATAGTAAAACGCAGATTCCCATATTCTAGGGTTTCTCCCTCCCTAGGAATTTTTTGCCATTGATATAAAAGAAAGCCCCCCAAGGTTTGATACTCATCAGTTAAAGGTAGAGTTAAACCCAAGACATTATTTAACTCTTCTAAATTAAGATGGGCTTCTACTAAGAAATTATGATCATCAATCATTTTTAGGGTATCTTCTTCTTCGATAATGCCTTCTAAATCATTGCCCAAAATTTCTGCGATGACATCTTGTAGGGTAATTAAGCCCGATGTTCCCCCAAACTCATCCACTACCATCACCATTTTCAGGTGCGATCGCTGCATTAAAGCTAACAATTCATCTAACGCTATAGACTCAGAGACAAACTTAACAGGTTTGACCCAAGTATTGACCTTAGAGGTTTTGCTTAAGGTTCCTTGGGCTAGGGGTTGGGCTAAATCCTTAAAATCGATAAGACCAAGAATATCATCTAGGGAGTCTCCTTTGATAGGATAACGAGAATGGCCAGTTGCGCTGACTTCCCTCAATAATTCCTCAAACGTGGCTGTTTCAGCGATCGCCACCAACTGGGTACGAGGGATCATAACTTCTACGGCTGTTACTGCACTAAATTCAAAAATATTTTTTAATAAAGCCCTTTCTTGAGCTTCTAGTCCGGTTGACTCCCCTTCCGTGGCAATAATTAACTGTAATTCTTCTGGAGTCACTCGATTGTACCTGTCTTCCATTGTCTCTGGAATCCCCACACTACGGAGTAAATAGTGGGTTGACTGATTTAAAATCCAGATAAAGGGGTTGAACACTTGAGCTATCACCCCAATGGGAGGACCGAAAAAACGGGCCAGTTGTTCTGAATAAATCAAAGCCACCGACTTAGGACATAATTCTCCCAAAACAATTTGTAAATAGGCCAAAGATAAAAAAGCCACAGGAATTGCCACACTATGGGATAAACTAATGGTTACCATGGATGGTAAAGGTAAGTGTCCCATCAGTTCGATCACAAGGTTGGCCATGGTATTCTCTCCAATCCAACCCAAGGCCAAACTCGAAAGGGTAATCCCTAACTGAGTGGTAGATAAGAGACGATCAAGACTACGCTGTAAAGATTGTACCGTTTGCGCTTGAAGATCCCCTGCTTTGACCAATTGACTCACCCGCGATCGCCTTACAGAAACCATAGCAAATTCTGCAGTGACGAAAAAGGCATTAATGGCTATTAATAATAAAATCGATAAAGCCCTGATCAAGATATCTTGGGTAGTCATGGGTGAGATTGATAATCCCGGAGATTATCGTACAATAGGAATTTCGGAAATATTCAGCTTTAATTTTTGATCTGGGTAATCCGTTAGATTTAAAGAGAGAGTTTGACTATCCTCTACTAAAGCTTGAGGAATTTTTACCATACCGACAAAATTCTCACTCATAGGGGGTAACTCATCTGGTAAACCTTCAGTAATCGCACTGAGATAACGGCCTTGATTGTCTTTGATCTCTAAAAAACTATAGAGGAATTTTATGGGAGTTGTGCCTGTATTCTGTAAATTAACTTTTAAGGATAAGGTTGTTCCTTGATGGGTAGCTTGATCCACTTCTAAGCTTACCCCTTGATCCTTCACTTTGAGGGGTAGATTAGCCAAGGTTTGGGATTTATCTGGATCTTGAGCATAATTAGCGAATTGAGTGCTTTGTTCTTCGGTTGCGTTACTTTGTTTCTTTTCCTTTTCCTTAGACTCCACTGGCTTATTTTTTTGATGAGTATGATTATAGACTTTGATGAGGATGGTTTTTTCATCAATGGGCTTAAACTGTGTGGGTTCACTGGATTTTTTTGACCCGTCTGTCAGCTTTTTACTGGGATTGATTTCCGGTTGACTCACCCCTTTAAGCGCTTCTTTCCCCGCTTGATAAGCTAAATAAGCACTGGCTGTTCCTGCCCCCGACATCAGTAACAATAGCAATAAGGTGAGTTTTACTGTGGGATTAATTTTCATTGTGATAATAATAACCGATAAAATTTTTTTTGATTATAACGAAACACGGGATGTTTAAAACTCCTGTTTAAAAACAGGAGATATCGAACGAGGAGGCTGTCTTCGTGCGTTCCCTTGCGCCGAAAACCAGCGCAGGCTCGCACCACATTTTTAAATGCCCTACTCTATGTTATATTTGATCATGGCTAAACTAATTTAGTTTCATCACCAGGGTTGGCCGAGCGGTTTAGGCAACGAACTCAGTGCGACCAGCACATTTTCTGCCCTTGTAGGTGCAAGTCCTACCACCATGTCAGATGGTGACTCCAGGTTACACTTCTTAGGTCTGACCACCCTAAGGAGGGAAGCAAGTAACAAAATTTTACAAAGAAGAGTCCAATTCGATGTAAAGGTTGGGAGTTCATAAGGTTAACGAAAGTGAACCTACGTGCGAACTACGGTCAAGATGCAGCAGTGAAAGGGACTGAGACACTGCGTACAAAAGTACAATGTGGCAAGGTATAACCCATGTTGAGAAATGGGAATCTGACAACCAAGACTACACCGTAGAAAGTAGGAACCTAAGTGAACGAAAAGGATGGAAACAAAGTCTGGGGAACCAATCCAACCAATACCTACAT
>JBFRWG010000102.1:0-10887 GCA_051439445.1 Crocosphaera sp. | reverse complement strand
ATACTGCTTTTTAGGTGTGTTATGAGGTGTGTTATGAGTCAGTTGGATAGTTATCAAAAAGAATTCAATCTACTCAAATTTGGCCCAGTTCGTTTAGTTGTTCTCCAAGGGGGATCTTTTTGTAATCTTGATTGTGATTATTGTTATTTACCCGATCGCCAGACAAAAAACCGTCTAGGGAGCGATCGCATTGCCCCCATTTTTGAAAATTTACTCAGTAGTTCTCTGGTTCGAGACTCTTTTACAGTTTGTTGGCATTTAGGAGAACCTTTAGCGGTTCCTATGTCCTTTTATGTAGAAGCGATGGAGATTATTAATGGAATTAAAGTCCGTCTCCACAAAGAAATCAACATTAACTACTCGGTTCAAACCAATGGTGTATTGTTAACCCAAGCTTGGTGTGACTTTTTTCAAAAATATGGTTTCAATGTCGGTGTCAGTATTGATGGACCAGCTTTTATCCATGATGTTCACCGCAAAACCCCAAGCGGTTTAGGAACCCATGCAGCTACCATGAGGGGCATTAAATTACTACAAGATAATCACCTTGACTTTTATATCATTGCCGTACTTACAGAAACTTCTTTGGACTATCCAGAGGAAATATTTCAGTTTTTTAGAGAAAATGGGATCAAACGGGTAGGCTTCAATATTGAAGAGATAGAAGGGGTCAACCGTAGTTCTTCCTTACAAAAAGACGATATTTCTGCAAAAATAAGGGCTTTTTGGCAACGGTTTTGGGAGTTAACTGCTTCTGTTAAAGGAGAACTACAGGTGAGGGAATTTGAGGATGTCAGTGAGTTGATCCTGAAATCTTCAGGACTGTTAAAAAATCAGATGTCTCAACCCTTTGCGATCGTTAGTATTGACTATCAAGGCAATTTTTCCACCTATTCTCCAGAGTTGTTAACCATGAAAAGTGATCATTATGGAGATTTTATTTTAGGAAATTTGGTTAATGATTCCCTAGAGTCCGCTTGTGATCATCCCAAGTTCTGGAAACTGTTGCAAGATATTACTGGTGGTTGTAGTCTTTGTGAAGATCATTGTTCTTACTTCTCTCTCTGTGGTGGGGGCGCGCCCAGTAACAAGTATTGGGAAAATGACACTTTTGTTTGTTCGGAAACGATGGCTTGTCGATACAATAAGCAATTGGTGGTTGATGTGGTACTAGACGGAATAGAACGCCGACTAGGGTTAAAAAATTGATTAGGAGAAGAATATGCCGATAAAGAATCAATCAGGTTATCTGGGTTTGGTGTTGATGTTAGCCACCTTAACCGTTGAAACCAGTCCAGCTACAGGAACCTTACCCCCTCACCCTGAAACCGTTCCCCAACGAGTGGAGAGGATTCAAAAATTGTTGCAAGAAACCTCTGTTAATCTTAAGGAACGGTCTTCTATACAACCCTTACAGTCTAATTCTCACAATGAAACAGACCTGGCAATATGGGCAGATTGGTCCGATAGGGGTCGCCGTAGAGGAGGTCGTGGGGGTTGGGTTGATGCCTGGGACCCTGGTTGGGGAGATTGGGCAGATACTCCTCGGTGGGCAGACTGGGGAGATATTTGGTAAAAAAGATTGTCAATTCCGAGTCTACATAAAAAAGGATTTATCGTCTAAGACGACGAAGCCCTTCTTCATAACCGCGATCGTAGTCTAAGGAGTTTCTTGGGTTATCGTAATTTGCTCTATTAACTCCATCTTGTACGCCTCTAAAATATTCCTCTTTAGGAGGAACAGGACGATATCTTCGCTCTACATCCTGTCTATTTCCCTCAATAATTGCTCCTACACCAAGGGTAGCCCCAACCCCTAAGAGAAAGTCCCCAAAATTGGCTTGGGCTGGCGCAGTAAACAGTTGCATTGTGGTTAATAGTGTTGTTACGGTTAAGCTAAATGTAAATACTGTATTTCTTTTCATGTTTATTCCTGTTCTTATTATTTCTTAATTAGTTGGAAATTAAGTTATTCAGTTGGTCTTGGTTCAAGCCATCCTTGACTTTTAATGGATATGATTTTTGGTTGATTATCAATCAGGGCAAATCGGATAATATCTGTTCCTGAGACCATAAATTTTTGCTCATCTTTGGTAGTTAATTTCTCAAAAATAACCCTTGTGACTGTGGCAATTTTTCCATCAGGGGTAATTCTAACTGTCATATAATCATTAAGCATTTCTCGTTCTTTGACTAAAGCAAATGTATTTTTTAACATTCGTCGATGGGAATTAATTCCTTCTAAATTAGTTGTTAAAATGTTGCCTTGATATTCTACTGTTATCTCAGAAATAGAAAAGGGGACTAAAAATTTTAACATTGCGTCGATATCTTCACGATTTTCAGCTTCGTTAATGGTTTCCATTGCTTGACGAATCATCTCTTCATCAAGCTGTTTTATCTCTTGGGCAATTAACAAAGGATTATTGGATGGTTGGGCTAAAGTAATAGCAGGAGTAGTAAGAACCAATCCCGTGATTAAATTAGCCATGAATAAAGTTTGAAAGGAATTGAATTTCACTGCTCTTTTCTCTAAAAAAACTGGCGAGCATATAATTTAACATGGACTTTTAATTTTTTCAAGAATATTTTTTGGAATCACTACCAAATTATTTTAGAGTTTCAAACCAATTCTTATCCTCCGTAAAAATAATATCAAGGTTTAAGTTTTCATGAGATTCTCGTAATAGTTTGGCAATCATACTTCGATATTTATCTATTTCTCTTAAGTAGCTAGGCAGAATTAAATAGAAAACGTTCAGTGTTATATTTTCCTTCTTGATTCAGAAAAAACAGCAACCACCAGTCAATCAATGGGAACAAGCAGAACCGTCAGCGTTTCACCCTAACACCTCCACATTGCAACAGAAAATCAACGAAGTCGAGAGGCGATCGCTTAAAAATGTTGAAGTCCTAAGAAACAATCAGAAAAAACTATCCTCCAAAATTACTGGGATTGAATTCTTTTTAGTATGATGCGAACGCCCCTGGTAGTGCTGGCTGTGTTGTCATTCGCAATAAGTCAGCGTGGGACGCTTTTGAAGAAATGATGGGACATTATCGGGCCGCCGAGATAGAAAGAGTCCCCTTGATTGTGGAATATAAACGTTAGTGAGTTTCCTTGAGGGGTATCTTTCCTCATCTTTGGGAAAAATCTGTACAATATATAGAAAGAAGTTACAACCCATTACACCAATCCCATCACTAACTATTCCCATAACTCAACAGTGATCGAAAATACCAGCGACAACCAAACTCAAGCCCTAGCAACAACCATCGCCCAAGCGGCCGATGATCGCAAGGCCAGCGATATTGTGATTCTTAAAGTCACAGAAGTCTCCTATCTAACAGACTATTTTGTGATTGTCACAGGGTTTTCTCGTACCCAAGTCAAAGCCATAGCAGAGGCGATCGAACAAAAAGTCTATCAAACCCATCATCAAGTTCCCAGGCAAACAGAAGGCAAAAAGGATGGGAACTGGATTTTACAGGACTTTGGAGATGTGATTGTTCATATCTTTTTACCCGAAGAACGAGAATTTTATAATTTAGAAGCTTTTTGGGGCCATGCAGAAAGGTTAGAATTTTCAACATTAGAAGTTACCCAAGTATCATAGCTATGAGGAAATCATCCACTCAAGTTTGTCCAGTCCCCCCCGAACAACAACCGGTTAACGAATACGAAGCCCTAAAAGAATCCTGGTTTTTTCGCTGGGCAACTCTAGAAAGCTCCCTTTTTTTACGTAAAATAGCTCTGATATGGGGGACAGGGTGGCTGATAACCAGTCCCATTGCAGCGGCCAGTTTTTCCCCAACTCAGTCTATCTTACCCTTTATTCTATTTAGTAATCTAGGGGCAGGAATGGTAGTGGCGTTGATCCTACTACAGTTATTCTTCGGCTGGCAGTACGTCAGCGATCGCCTGAAAAAAGAAACTATCTTTTATGAAGAGTCAGGGTGGTACGACGGACAAACTTGGCCCAAACCCCCAGAAATGTTAACCCGCGATCGCCTCATTGTCTCCTATCAAATTAACCCCATTTTAGGACGCTTAATCCGTACCGCCGGGATGTTAGTCTTATTTATTGCAGGAGATAGCATGGTGTGGCTATGCTTATAATCTTAAATTAATCCTTATGACCACCAGAGTAAAACGTCACGTAACCCCCAAACTAGAAGTCCACTTACTGCGAGAAGGGATAGTTGAATCAACCCATTACATCGAAGCAACGGTTTGTGATGATCGCGGCCGTGTGCTTTCTGTAGCTGGCAACCCAGAAACCACAGCCTTTGTCCGGTCAGCCCTCAAACCTTTTCAAGCGTTGGGGATCATGTCCACAGGCATCTTAGAACGATATGAGTTAACCGATAAAGACTTAGCCATTATTTGTAGTTCCCATCAAGGTACAGTAGAACAAGCCAGACAGGTGTTTAATGTGCTGTGGCGGGCTGATATCGACCCGAGTGCCTTACAATGTCCCATCCCCAAAGGGCGCAACAGTCCCCTGGAACATAACTGTTCAGGAAAACACGCAGGAATGTTGGCAGTGTGTCAACAACGGGGTTGGCCACTGAATACCTACTTGAAACGTTCGTCTCCTGTACAACAGTTAATTCTAGACAAAATTGGGGAATTATTGGGTATTCCAGGGGCTGAGTTGATCGGGGCCCATGATGACTGTGGCGCACCTACCTATTCCATGAAACTCTCCCAAATGGCTCATTTATACGCCCAACTCTCATCAGGCAAACGTCTAGATTTAGAACGAATTCTGCGCTCGATGACTTATTATCCAACGATGGTGGCAGGAATCGGTGCCTTTGATACTGAACTCATGCGACTGACTGAAGGAGAATTAATTAGTAAAGCAGGAGCCGAAGGGATTCAATGTATCGGACGAGTTGGTGAGGGGATGGGACTGGCGATCAAGGTTCTAGATGGGTCGAAACGGGCTAAATATGCGGTGGCTATCCATATTCTACGGCAAATGGGTTGGATCAGTCCTAGTGTTGCTGAAACCCTGGCTGAGTCATTTATGATCCTCAGCAGCTATAAACGGTTAGAAGTGGTGGGAGAGTTGATGATGTCCTGAAAAAGCAGAGTGAAAAAAAAATTCCCTGAAAAGCTTGCAATTTTTGAGAAGTTATGGTTATACTAGAAAAGGCGACGCGGGATAGAGCAGTCTGGTAGCTCGTCGGGCTCATAACCCGAAGGTCGGTGGTTCAAATCCGCCTCCCGCCATTTTTATATAGTCTGGGAAAGCCATGTTAATCGTTCTAAATTTTCTGGGAGATTTAGAAGGACAGGGCTTTCAAATATTAGGGGAAGTTCACCATCAGGACCGTATAATTGCCAAAGAGAGGGGTTATTTACCGGCTGATCCAACTTTGGTTTATTGGATTAAACAACATTGGCATAATTATCGTCAAGTTTGTGCGCCTTATGAACGAATGAGAGGGATTCAACCTGTAGCCATTGATTCAGGGGTAGACGTTCCTGGGTGCCAAGAATCAGGGGAAAGGTTATGCGATCGCTTGGGTCATTGGTTAGAGAGTCCTACTTTTCAGGCGATCGAACGATTAATCATCCAACATTTAAGGTTTGATGAGGAAGATCATTGTGTCCTGACTACTGAAGATAGGTGTCTCTACCAGTTACCTTGGCATAAATGGCATCCAGAGATGTTAGTCACCTTTGGTCCGTTGAATTTTCATCAAGTCTATCATACCTATTCAGTGCCTTGTGAGAAGATTTTAGGGATTTTAGGTCATAGTGAAGGAATTAATATCGAGAAAGATAGCAATACTTTACGAGATCGCTTTAGGGATCATTTAACGTTGATGACTGAAGCAACACCAGAGAAAAATACCCAACATCAAACCATTAATGATCGCTTATGGGAGGAATCTTGGGATATTATCTTTTTTGCTGGCCATAGTGAAACTGTTGGGGATAAAGGCCGTATTTATCTTAATTCTCGTGAGAGTTTAACCCTGGATCAGCTTGAATATGGGATGAAGCAAGCGGTTAAGAAGGGTTTACAGTTAGTCATTTTTAATTCTTGTGACGGGGTTGGATTAATCCATCAACTCGCTGCTTGTCAGATCCCCTATATTATTGTCATGCGGGAATTAATCCCTGATCAAGTTGCTCAAGCTTTTGTGACTTATTTTCTCGATCATTTTAGTCAAGGGGATGGATTGTTTGTTGCCCTACAGAAGGCGCAAAAGCGTCTCCAAGGGTTAGAAAGTGATTTTCCTTGTGCAAGTTGGCTACCTCTTGTTTATCAAACCCCTCACGCTTCTCCTTTAAGATGGAAACCCTCAAAAAAAACATCTCTTGTCCCCCGTCGTTGTTTGATTGCTGCTTCTGTTGCAACGGTGATGATCATGGGTTTGCGTTGGTTAGGAGGGTTACAGGGTCTAGAATTAATGGTTTACGATAGGATGATGCAGTCTCGCAGGGGAGAAACCATTGATAAACGCTTGACGGTGGTGGAGATAACGTCGGAGGATACGAATGAATATGGTTATCCTCTCCCTGATGGGATTTTAGCTAAGGCGATCGCTAATGTAAGGGTTCATCAACCGGCGGTGATTGGAGTTGATATTCATCGTCATCAACCTCAAGGGGAGGGAGGAGAAGCGTTAATCAGGTTATTTAATGAGAGTGATGTCATTCCGGTTTGTGCCTTTGATACGGAGGATAAACACTATACACCGTCTCAAGGGGTAACATCTTCTTCTTTTGGCTTTAGTAATCTCATTATTGATGAGATTCCCTTATCTGGAAATAAAGTGCGTCGTCACTTGTTATCTTATAATCCTAATTTGGATGAGAGGGTGTCTTTGTGTACAACCCCTTATAGTTTCAGTTGGCTGTTGGCTTATCAATATTTGCAACAGCAGAACATTGGTTCGATTACCACTAATGCAGATAATAACTGGCAGTTTGGAGAGATTGCTTTTACTCGTTTACCGTCTCGTTTTGCTGCTTATCAAGGTTTAGATGGTAAGAGTAGTCAAATTATGATTAATTATCGATCGCAGCTTTTACCGGGGAAGCGTTTGACTTTGTCTCAAGTGTTAAATAAACCTCTAGCGTCTCAATGGGTTGAAGATAAAATTATTTTGCTGGGATATCGTTCGTCAACGGCGAAAGATAGTTTTAATACACCACTGGGAGAGTTGCCGGGGGTTTGGGTTCATGGCCATGCTACGAGTCAAATGATTAATACTGTTTTAGAAGGGCGATGGTTAATCTGGGCGTTTCCTCAATGGGGAGATTTGTTAATTGTCTTTTTCGCTTCTACGATGACGGGGATGATTATTTTTACTATTAGCCATGTTTCTCGTTTAAGGTTTAAGGTTTATGTTGAAATATTGTCTGTCATTATCGTTTCTATTACTCTGTATTTTATTTGTTTATCTTGTTTAGAGATGGGGTTATGGTTGCCTTTTCTTCCTATACTTTTAGGAATTTGGGGGGTTATCATAATTACCAAAGTGTTTTTAATATAATAGTAAGGTGGGCATTGCCTACCCTACTCTTTTTTGGGTTTTGACAAGAATCATGAAGCTTAATCCCTATTTATTTTTATTAGTTTTCAGTTTAATGAATCTTTGTCCTTTAGTAAGTTTAAGTCAAGATTCATCCACACCCCCTACCCCTCCTGATACGCCTCCTCCTGATAATAAAACGAAACCAGGGGGAGGGTTAGAGTCTGAACCCAAATCATGTCAAAATGAGGGAGAACTAAGGGCTTTAATTCCTGAAAAAAATCCTGTTTTAACCATCTCTAATACTCCTAGTGTTTTTGTCTATGTTCCTGATGATCAACAAAGTATTGAGAGTATCGAATTTTGGGTAAATAGTGAACAGGAAAAAACGTTAGTTAATGTTACGATTCCGACTCAAGGGGGAATTATTCAAGTTCAAAGTCCTGTTTCTTTACAGGTTAATCAATATACTCCTTGGTATTTTAAAGTAACTTGTAAAAATTACACTAGCATGATGGTACATGGTTGGTTTAAACGAGTCAATAATGCACCAGAGGAAGGAGCTTGGTATGATATTTTGGAAGATACAGCGATACAATTACAAAATAATTCTCAAAATAATAATTTAAAAACTCAATGGACTCAGTTGTTAGAAAGTATTGGTGCTGAAATATTAATACATCAACCTATTTTTTAGGAGTCAATACGTTAGAATGATAAAATAAAAGTATTGCAACCATCAATCTGTAGTTACTATAAAAATAAAATGGCAACCTATTTAATCACAGGAGCAAATCGAGGAATCGGTTTAGAATATTGTCGTCAACTTAAACAAAGAGGAGATGATGTTATTGCAGTGTGTCGAGAAACTTCTCAGGAATTAAACGAGTTAGAGGTATCTATAGAAACCGATGTCGATATCACTTCCGATAAAGATGTAGAGCGATTGGTAAAAAAACTGAATTACCAAAACCTCGACGTTTTGATTAATAATGCTGCTATTGTAGAAAGGTTTTCCCTAGAAACTTTAAATATTAATAGTATTCGCAAACAATTTGAAGTAAATGCACTCGGTATGTTGAGACTAACCCGTGCTTTACTTCCTAATTTAAGCTCAGGTTCTAAGATTATTCTGATGACAAGTCGTATGGGATCAATTGATGATAATACATCTGGAGGTTGCTATGGTTATCGAATGTCAAAAGTTGCTTTATCTATGGCAGGAAAATCTTTATCTATCGATTTGAAACCTAAAAATATTGCTGTCGCTATTTTGCATCCAGGATTAGTTCAGACTCGAATGACTAATTTTAATCCTAATGGGATAACTCCCGAAGAATCAGTTAAAGGTTTAATCAATCGTATTGATGAATTAAACTTAGAAAATACGGGAACTTTTTGGCATTCTAATGGTGAAATTTTGCCTTGGTAACTGTATTATTGTGTTTTATTACTTTTTTAGTTTTTCTTGAGCGATCGCACTATGACAATGTTTGGTTTTTTGGGTGGTACAATTATGGCTGTTGAGTCTGGTTATAAGGTTTTGCCTCATCCTCAACCTGATAAAATTTATAACCGATTGAGTGATGCTAAATGGTTTTTAGCGGTGAGATGGTGTGATACTCTTCTGACTCCTGCTGCTATTATTAATAACACTGGAGAATTAGCTTTTTTGAATCAATTGGTTTTGGATATGGGAGAAGAAATATTTATTCCTCAACAAGATCGATTGGATATTTTTGCTCGATCTTTGTCTCTATTACCTAACCAAACTGTTACTTATGAGTTGAAAAACCGAGAGGGAATTTTGGAAATACGAAGTTTAGAAATTGATTCTCGGTACGGTAAAGTTGCTTTAGTTAGAGATTTATAGCCAATTTCCTACTAGAATATAACTTGCCCAATAATGAGGATCTTGGTAGGCTATATTAGAATTGTATAGGGATAATTGGGCTTGACGAAGGGCTTTTGCTTTACTCATATTGGGTTGAAATAACACTTTATAAAAGTCTTTCATAAGTTGAGTATTGGCGAGATCATCTGCTCTCCATAAGGTTGATAAAGTGCTGCTAACTCCTGATCTAACTGCAATTCCTGCTAACCCTAAAACAGCACGATTATCCCCTTTTGCTGTTTCACAAGCACTCAATACTAACAAGTCTATCGGTTGGCTTTTTTCTTGACTTCCTGCATTAATCAGTTGATTAATATCATTGGTTTTTAGCAGTCCATTATAAGCAACAATATAGGTATCATCAGGATTAGAACTAAAGACTCCATGAGTTTTCCAATGGATAATTGAATATTGATTATTTTCTAGTTCTTGTTCAAGATTAGATTTAGTAAAAGACTCATTAATTAATTGCTTACTATTGGGAATAATTGCAGAAATTTCATTTAGTTCTTGTCTTAAATATTGGATTTTATCGAAAACTAAATTTTCATCTAATTCCTGTTTTAATTCTACTCCTCCTAGAAAAATATTAGGGGTTAAAGATGAAGTTTTATTCTGTAATAAGTTTAACCCTGGCACCACTGCGATCGCATAATTTTTTTGCAGTAAATATTCTTTATTTTCTGCATCATATAACACAGACATGGGGATATTCCTTAAGATTCCATCCAGAATAAACACTAAAGTATCTATCTGTTGATTATCCTTTAAAACTGTTTCTAGAGGTTTAATAATCCATTGATAAACTTGTTGAGATTGTTGAATAATATCAGGTTGATTACCAATTTCTCCTAAGTCATTTTGCAGTAATTTTAAGGTTTGAGTAAATTCTTTATTAGAAATATTAATTGTTTTGAAATCAATCTGATAATTTTTTTCTGGTATTTTATAAATAACAACTAATTTGTCTTTGAGAACAATAGGATAAATAATTAGGCTATGAGAATCAGTAATTTCATTAAGATTAGTTTGAGAAGATAAATCACATTGTAAAAAGTTTTCTAGTTCAGCTAATTGTAAAATATCTACTTGTTGTAAGATAGTCTCAAGAATATTTGGATCGATATTTTTTGACTGTGATTCCAATAAACTACTCATAAATTCTCGATATAATGGTTCTATATTATCCCTAAAAGAAAATTGGACATCTTGTTTAATAGTTAAAATATTTTTTCTGACAGTTTCTAACGTTTTGATGGCTAATTTATAATTGGTAATAGCTTGATTATTATTTCCTTGTAATTTCTCAATTCTTGATAGTTGCCATTGCCATTGATAAGCTAAATAAGGGTTTATTTTTGGTTGAGCTAAATATAAAGCTTCTTGGGTAAGTGCTTTGGCTTTTTTATGAAATTCTTTATCAAAATTATGATGACTTAAATTTTCATAAAATCTACCTATAGTACGAACAGTATAAGAAACTAAAGATTGAT
>JBFRWG010000101.1:0-4328 GCA_051439445.1 Crocosphaera sp. | reverse complement strand
AATCCATTAGTCCAGATTTCAAGGTTTGGATAGCTCTGGATAATCCCTCAATTTGAGCGCGACGTAGGACTTGATTAACCCCATCTAAATAAGCGGGGCTACCAGCTTTTCCCAAGTGTTTATATCGGCTTTTTTTTCCAGGGTCCCTTGTCGGAAAAATGGCTTCGGTTGAATGTAATTTATAGTACCAATATCTGCTCTTTCTGCCTCTGGCTTGATAACGAACAATCCAACAGCCGGGAGGAGCAACTTCTCCTAATGCTAGTATGTCTTTAATTTGTTGTTCGTAAAGAGTGATTAAAGCAGCAATATCATCATCATAATTTAATTCTTCGGATTTTTGTTTATTTTTAGCTTTTTTAACCATAATTCAGCTCTCCTTTTCTGCTAATTCGCGGATGATGTTCGCGAACTGCATTCCTAATTATAAAATGACTTATCTGAAAATTTTATTCCCTTATTGTTTAGAGATTTTCTCTCAATTCCCATCCTTCACATAAAGACATTAATGCTAAAAATCCTCGCCATAAGACTGTAATGCCAATCGGGCTTTTTCTTCGATGGGACAAATAACCTCCCAAACGCGCAATTGCTTCAATTGCCCATTTAATTGTGGGAACTTCTTGAGCCATTTTGGTCTGAGATGATTTAGCTTTTAAAACTTTGATTTGAACGGGAGTTAAAATTGTTGACGCTGGTCTTTCTGGGTGATTGCGATTCAGATAAGTCATCCTTAATAAATCACTAGAAATCCTGGTTAAAAATCCTAATAAAACTTCCATACTACTTCCCCCTAATCGATAACTTTCCACCTTACATCCTGACTTAAGAATTTTATGATATTCTTCGATTAGCCATCGATAACTATACCAACGTAGCATCTTCTTAGCCAATTCAATTGTGTCAACAACTTCCGTTGTTAACAACATCCAAGAAATCCCTTCTTCTCCTTCTGGGGGATTAATTTCAGGGAGCATAAACCGCATAAATATTAAAGCTCTCTGTTTCTTTTAAACGCTGCGGTGAACGGAGTTTAACTGGACAGAATCTGACCCCTAAGATGGCGGTTCTTTTCTTTCTCTTGTCAGTTTTGGCTAACTCGATTTCTTGCTCAAATTGAAGTGGTTGTTTCTTAACATAATTCCAGAGATGATCTTCTGCTTCACAAAGGCTTCTATTATGAGTCGCTCGCACTAACAATCCACATTTTTCTCGTTTTTGAACCGCTTCAAAAACCTCAGAAATATCTCCTTCTCGGTCAAAGATATGAACCACTTTGGACTCATTATTAGCCGAGACTTCTTGCAGAATTTCTGGCACTTTTTTAATGGCTTCTACCCATTTATAAGACTCTTTTTCTTCAAATGGTCTAGCTCGATTCACTTTTTTTTTAGGTTTAACTTTGTGGCTTCTTTTCCACACTTTCTCCCACAATAAGCCCAAGGGTTGTCCACATTCTGGGTCAACCGCTAAACTTGTATGTAGAATTAATCCATTACCTCCATTCCCAATTGGTCCATAGTCTTCTCGTTTAAGTTTAATGTTTTTATAATCGAGAAATGTCGTATCTCCAATAGACAAGATTATTGGTAAATTTTTGACATAATTGGCTGTTTGATGATGAGATGATTCCACGACTTTTTTAAAGGATGTTCTCGGATTAGCTAAAAATTCATAAGCTCTTTTCAGCTCACTGGCATTTTTAAAGACCTGGGACAGGGGTTGTCCATATTTTAATCGTAAACAGTCCCCGATGTGTAAAGCTCTGGCTGTTAACCTTTGATCTCCAAAATTACAACGACCTAGGCATTCATTCTCATAATTGCTGATGCTCATTCTTTTTCAGACGCGACTCCTAACAAATTTTTGTTAGTATACCGACATTCTGGGAGCTTGCGTCATGGTTCTCGAATGTCGCCCGCGAACCGAGATCCCGTGAAAACTAAGTAGTTTCTAGAGGCTCGCACTTTCAACGAATCGCACTCCTCATCCCTTTCATTCCTAAGATAAGGAAGTCGTTGATTAATTTTCTTGAGTATCTTCTCAACCACAGTAATAGGACTATCGGTAATGGCAATGCCACAGCCCAAGACTTGATTAAACCTCGCCAAGTCCCCAAACACAGTTTTAGATAGTTTAATTAGTTCCAAGGATTTATTGCACCATTCTTTGCCTGGTTCTAGAAACTGTTTAATATTACAGAACTCCAGTAATCTAACCTTATCAATTTTCAACACCTTATTTACGTCAGGCACAAAGAAATTACCATGATTCTGCTCTTGCATTTTCTTCAGATAGGCGCGATCTCGAAGAGAACGCTTCGCGGTCGCTTTTCTCAACATAATCCCTGCCCATAGTTAACCAGAATTTCAACCGCAAGGAGGGATGGAGCTTTTTAGCGTCAGCTTCTACTAGTTCTTCGGTGACTTCCTCAACATGATACCTTTGCTTAAGCTGGTGTGGTGTAAGTACTTACACTACATCTTCATCAACTATTTAAATAACCAAAAAACCTTCAGTTAAATTACTTAAAAATAAGCCCAAATACTATTCATTTTTTTCTGATTTTCTCTGAGTAATTACACGGATTAAATAAGTAATTACACGAATTTAATATGGGTCGAATTGAGTCAAAATTAAGTATTATAAAAAAACTTAATCTTCTCGACCTAAATCAAGTTATTAAACTGGTTCTTTTTTATTGAATAACTAATACCAAACGATGTGGGCGTCTGTAAGAGAAACCCGATGTTACGCCATTGCATTGCCTCGTATAAGTGAGGAGACTTGATCTTTTCAGTCAAAATAAAATTAAATATAAAGTGGCAATTGCGCTCCCTAAATTCTAATTTTATGAACGATATTACACCAGTATTACCCACTTTTTTACATCCATTTGTTATTTTTATTTTTGATGCTAATAGAGAAAAATATGAATTCTAATTTTATCAATCGAATTGTCGATCTAATCAATGTTGAACGAACAAAAGCTGGTTTAGATTCTCTGAAAATAGATAGTCAATTATCTCAGGCTGCCCAAGTACATACCGAAAGCATGGCGACGGATGATTTCTTTAGTCATTTTGGGGTTGATGGTTTTTCACCTTTTAAGCGCATTCGCGATACAGGCTATCAATATTCAACTGCTGCCGAAAATATTGCTGCTGGATATCAAACTCCAGAAGCAGTTTTAGAAGCATGGATGGGTAGTGCAGGGCATCGTGCTAATATTCTTAACTCTAACTTGACTGAAATTGGTGTCGGTTACGAGTATTTAGCCAATGATACTGGTTCTGTTAACTACAATCATTACTGGACTACTACCTTTGGAACTTCTCTATGAGCAATAGCTTGTAAGGCTTGATAGACTGGTTCCAATCCGAATCTCATTTACATTTAAATGTCAGTTTCTCGTTGAGGGTGGCGACCGCGAAGCGTTCTCTTCGAGATCGCGCTTGTCGGAAATTATTGTATCGTAGGTGGGCGATCGCTATAGTCTTTATTTCTTTAATTGTTACGGACCAGTCTTTTATATATTGTTTTTTTCGTTAAAGTACGAATAAAGACTCTTCCCCAAATAAATATCTTAATAAATATGAGCGATAGAACTCTGGGCAAACCCCGTCCTCTTTGGCGAGTCCTTCTCTTGTCTGCATTCTCTTTATCTGTTTATTACATCTGGTATAAGTGGATTATTCAGGAGGAGTTACGAAAATATAATGGCGAAGGTTGGTCGGGAAAAATGTGTGTGCTGCCATTTATTCTGGGTGTCATCTTCCCTCAAGTTTTGTGGATTCTAGACCCCGATGTAGGTAGTTGGTTCGGTTGGTTTTCTCTTTCTGGAATAGTCTGGATTTACATCGTTGAGTTTCGACTCTACCGTACAGTTAATCAACTTTATCGCGAAGAAGAAAAGAACGAACCTTTAGTCATTTGGTGGCTTTTTGTTCCTGGTTTGAATATTATAACGGGTTTAAGACAAATTCATTTCTTGAGCCAATATTGGGCAGAAAAACCGAACATTTCAGTTAAAGACCCTATTGCTGAAAATATTTCCTTTTTATCTACTTAGTTACTGTAGTCTAGACTAACAAAGAGGTAAGAACAAAAAAATGAACGGTCTCTGAATATTTAAGCCAAAGTGGAAACAACAAGATTTATATGTTTTACGGTTACTAAAAACCTATGAGCATTTGTACTCTCTGTTTCTTATTGTGATTTAGGATAGTTGCTCACATAAGATGGCACTCAAATCATCTCGATTTAAGTGCCACTGATTATTTGTTATATGCCAGCCTTTTATTTACGGATGGCTGACGGCTTTAAAG
>JBFRWG010000100.1:0-12801 GCA_051439445.1 Crocosphaera sp. | reverse complement strand
AAGACAGAATACCAATATCTTGCCCCAATATTATATGAAGCTCCTAAATCGGCATTATATTGTTTACCAGATGGGAAAACGCATAAAGAATAATTATTTTTATTCCGTTTGACTTTCCCACTACCATTTTGTTCAAGTCCTTTGATACCAATGTTAACACTAGCTTGAATATCTGCATCAGCAAATAAACCGCAATTAAGACACAAAAAACGTTCTTTATTGCGGTTTTCTTTTTGAATATGCCCACAATGGGAGCATTTTGGGGATGTAAATTTCGGGTTAACATCCAAACAGATCGACAGAAAAATATAGCGAGGGTCTTCAAACGGACATTTCAAGATAAATTTGAACTAATACCCTTATAGTTGGGGTACACTCAACCTAGGTGAATGAAGAATCCCCGTCCCTAAAAGGACGGGGATTATCAACGACTTAACTACTTAACTGATTACCCCGTTTGTATTGTAGATACGCAGCAACGAATAAACCAGCTAAAGTAATGGGAATCAGACCTAAAACAATGCCTAATAATAAAGGTTCAATCATGGGGGTTCTCCTGAATGAGACAAATTATGACTATCCTATGGTACTGGAGAAGGTTGACTTAATTCTAGAGCAGGGGTAAATTTTGGCAACTTTACCAAAAAAGTAGCCAAAAAAATGTCAAGCTTTATTGACTAAATTTAACAATATGCCTCGTATTGTTATTGAATTGTTACATCCAGGCAACAAGACTAGCTTTTTACCCCCAAAACATTGCAAAATGTAAAGAGAAGGCTTAAACCATCGCCCCTATAGTAGACCGTGAGTGAACAGTTAATTCAACCGAAAGATGCTATCCCAAGAATAATACTCATTGTGTTAGGCATAATTTTTCTGGCTATTGTGATGGTGATGGGTTGGTATCTCCATCAAATTTCAGATCCCTACATCAATGAAGTGTTATCCCGTCAAGGAGATGTGAGTAGAGGACAAGCTATCTATGAGATTAATTGTGCTGGATGTCATGGGATAGAAGGAGATGGAGTAGTAGGTCCAAGTTTACATCACGTTCAGAAACATAAATCGAAAATTAGCCTTATCAAGCAAGTTATTAGTGGGAAAACCCCACCTATGCCAAAATTTCAACCCAGTCCCCAAGAAATGACAGACTTACTGAGTTACTTAGAAAATTTGTAGTTTACCTGTAATCTAGAACTGACGATTAAGGTATAATAGCCGTAAAAGCACTGTTGAAATACTTAGGACACAACCGCCCAGTACCTGCAAAAAGTAGCGAAAATGGTCAGCGGTCCAAAGTTAACCTCACCATCAAACCCCATTAGCTTAGGCTAATTCTCGAACAAAAGAGAAAGGCGTGATATTAATTTTTATTACGTTTTGCCGCTCACCCATCAGAAGTCTTCTCCCCAAGTACATTAACCTATGCTATCCCCTTCTGATAATGACCTTCAACAGAAAGTGCCGATTCCATCCCCTAGTCATCCTAGACAGTATCGGGCGATCGGGTTAATCGAAGGTCAATACCAGCCTTGCCAAGATCATCAAACACGAGGAATTTTAATTACCAAAGATGGGCAGATTATTGATACTGTAGTCTTGGGTAAAATGCTGAGTATGTTTAAAAAGCATATTGCCTTAGATCAACCTCATTTGTGGGTGGTTTATCCCCGTACCCGAATGGCCAATGACCAACTACAATTACAGATCGTTGGGGTGTGGGAACCAGAGACATTACATCCTGAAGACAAAGACGTATCATCCACTCAACCAGGATCAACCCAAGGCATGGAAAGTGGCCACTTTTCCATTCGCGGAGAAGTGGTGTCTGCCTCTTATCAAAAGAAAATTGTCATTGTTAAAATTCGTCAATCTCCTAAGTATCCCTCAAAAAAACCAAAGTTTTTTAAATTAAAACTGAGGGGAACTCTTCCTGAGAAAGCGGTGGGTTGTTTTTGGGAGTTAAATGTCAAATTGCTGGGAGATAAGCTAACGATTGAAACTGGCAATAATCTCGGACAGATATTTAAAAAGAAGGGTAGTTTTCATAAGAAGAAAAGTGCATCTCAGTTTCGTCCGAGAAAACGGTTAGAACAGAATAGTGGCCCTTCATCTCATACTCACCCATTAGATCGTTCTCGCCCCTCCCCTCGTCGTCATCCCTTGCCGAAACCGATCAAAAATAATCCTTCTCAACCCGGATAAGAATCGGTGAAGCAAGAATGGACACACTGTTAGGGCGTTGAGCGTCAAAGAGAGGCATAGGCAAAGGTAACATTAAATTTGCGACACCAAATCCCCACTGATTTGAGGTCATTCAAGTTAAGATGATCGGGGATCTCGTAACGTTGTGCGCCTGTGAAGCTTTTAAGTGGGGCCAGGGTAATATAGTTCTCTTCAGAGATGTTGACAGGAACTTGTTGACCCCGATAGAGAATGATTTGAACATCAGGACCGGTGGCAGTCGTAAAGCGAGAATCAAACTCTAGATAACGTTTTCCCTGGCGGCGAATCAAACGGACTGTGCCAGTGGTTTGGTGATCTTGATCAACGGTAACAAAGTTGTTAGAAGCCAAGACATTTACTTGTTGAGCAATTAAATTATTGGGTATGGCATTAGCCAGTGTTGTAGAAGAAAAGACAGTTAAAGAAGGAACGAATAAGGCACAAGAAAGAGCAAACGTAGTAAAACGGTTTAATTGCATCAGTTTAACCCCTTAATCAACTTAAGTTTGTTTCATTACTCACTACTATCAACCATCAATCTGAGGAAACTCTTGAGCCTTTCTGAGAAAAAGATAAAAAAAGCCCGCTATGATAGCGGACTGATGGTTGACTTAGAAGAGAACTACATTCCTGCACTAGTGGGAATATCATCATTGATGGTGTGAGAACCTGCGCTCCCTAAACCATCCTGCTCTTTAAGGAAACCGTGATAAGCCTCCATTCCATGTTCTCCAATGTCTAAACCATTGATTTCTTCTTCTGCGCTGACGCGAATACCCATTGTCGCCTTCAGTGCAGTCCAAACAATCCCACTAAAGATCGCGGTAAACGCACCAATGGCAACGATACCAATGATTTGATTGATTAATTGACCAATCCCACCCCCGTAGAATAATCCACTAGAAGTGTTAAACAAGCCAACCGCCAAGGTTCCCCATATTCCGTTAACGAGGTGAACCGAGATAGCTCCCACGGGATCATCTACCCTGAGGACCGTATCAATAAAGCTAACCGAATAAACCACAATCACACCAGCGATCGCCCCGATGATCACAGCACACCAATAGGATACCCCATCACAGCCGGCGGTAATACCCACTAACCCGGCTAAGATACCATTAATGATCATAGATAGGTCCGGTTTACCATCTTTAGCCCAAGCCACTAAAGTAGCAGCAATACCCCCGGCGGCCGCAGCTAAGTTAGTAGTAACCGCAATATAAGGAACTGCACTATCAGCAGCTAGTTGAGAACCGGGGTTAAAGCCAAACCAGCCGATCCAAAGAATAAGACAGCCTAAGGTGGCAATACTCATATTGTGGCCAGGAATAGCTTGAGGAACTTTATCAATATATTTACCCATTCTAGGGCCAAGAATCCAAGCTCCCATTAAAGCAGCCCAACCACCAACGGAGTGAACAACGGTTGAACCAGCAAAGTCACTAAACCCAAGGGAACCTAACCAACCCCCACCACTCCAAACCCAGTGGCCAGTAATGGGATAGGAAATACCCACTAACAGTAAGCTAAAGATTAGGAAGTCACTAAACTTAATCCTCTCAGCTACAGCCCCAGAAACGATAGTGGCGGCTGTTCCTGCAAAGGCGGCTTGGAACAAGAAAGCCACAGACACTGGAAGTCCAACGGGAAAGGGATCAAGTCCGTAGGTAGCGGGTTCTCCACTGAGGAACCAACCGCCAAAACCAATCACAGGATTCTCAGGTCCACCAAACATCAAAGAATATCCGATCGCCCAATAGGCAATGGTGGCCAAAGCAAAAACAATCAAATTTTTAGAAAGGATGTTTACAGCATTTTTTTGACGACAGAACCCAGTTTCTAGCATTCCGAAACCAGCATTCATAAAGATGACGAGAATGGCTGCAATGAGTACCCAGATAGCGTTGAGAGTTCCTTGCAATTGAATAATCGCATCAGGAGTTACCTCTGTTAGTTCTAGAATATTAATTTCTACATTTTCAGCCACCACTGCCTTATTCCAGACAATGGTAATAATGGCCGCTAAGGGAATACAGGCCAACCAATAAGGAGAGAAGAGTCTGGTAATTCCTTTCAAGGGTTGCCAGTGGTCGGGAACACCTTTTTTTGTTCGTGTTGATACCATTTTTAAGATATGATTCAGAAGATCACTAACAGTGGAAATGACTAATTTGTTTGGCTAAACAGTTTTTTAGCAGTCATTTCCTTATTTAGTTTATAAACTCTATAGAGAATGTCCCGATTTCGTCAAGGTCACTTAATAATTTTCCCTGAATCTTTATCAGAGTTTTAGATTTTTTAAAATTCGTTTACCATACATTTATTTTTTTTTGCTGTATTATTACCTACATTTGTCAAAAATATGACCTCAGAAACGTTTGATCAACAGATGATGCAACGATGCCTAACTCTAGCCCGTCAAGGGTTGGGTTATACCGCTCCTAATCCTTTGGTGGGGGCAGTTATTGTCAAAAATGGGGAGATCATTGGGGAGGGGTTTCATCCTAAAGCAGGAGAACCCCATGCCGAAGTGTTTGCTTTACAAGATGCTGGAGAAAATGCCTCTGGAGGGACGGTTTATGTCAATTTGGAGCCTTGCAACCATTATGGTCGGACACCACCCTGTACAGAGGCATTAATCGCGGCTAAGGTGGCTAAAGTGGTGGTGGGGATGATTGACCCGAACCCTTTGGTATCAGGTCAAGGGATTGTCAAGTTGAAAGAAGCAGGGATCGAGGTGGTGGTAGGGGTTGAAGAAGCAGCCTGTCGTCGCTTAAATGAGGCATTTTGTCACCGTATTCTTCATCATCGCCCTTTTGGTATTCTCAAATATGCCATGACCCTTGATGGTAAAATTGCCACTACCAAGGGACACAGTGCTTGGGTGACAGGAAAGACCTCTCGTCAATTGGTTCATGAAATTCGGGCCAGTTGTGATGCGGTGATTGTTGGGGGTAACACAGTGCGGCGAGATAACCCCCATTTGACCCTTCATCAAGCAACAGGGGTGAACCCGTTGCGGGTGATCATGAGTCGCAACCTTCATCTACCGCAAGAAGCAAACTTGTGGAATGTGGAAGTTGCCCCTACCATTGTTTTTACAGAATGGGGAAAAAATCCCTATTTACAAGCCATTTTAAGGTCAAAAGGGGTCGAAGTGATGGAATTATCCCCTTTAACCCCCTCTCAAGTTATGGAAGTTCTATATGAGCGACAGTTATCTACTGTTCTCTGGGAATGTGGCGGGGTTTTAGGGGCTAAAGCGATCGCTGAAGGAATGATTCAGAAAATTATGGCTTTTATTGCCCCTAAAATTATTGGCGGTCCATCGGCAGCTTCTCCTGTGGGAGATGTAGGATTAGAAAAAATGTCCGATGCTTTACCGTTAGAAGGGGTTACTTTACGTCAAATAGATAGGGATATTTTAGTGGAAGGGTATTTATCAAAGCCATGTCTCAAATGAATAAATCTCGTAAAAATAAACATCCCATGAAACGGCTTTTTTACTATGGAAAGGCCTATCGTCCTCTTATTTGGCAAGCTGTCAGTTCTTCTATTCTTAATAAACTCTTTGATTTGGCTCCCCCTGTATTAATTGGGGCTGCGGTTGATGTGGTTGTTAAACAACAAAATTCCTTAATTGCTAAGTTAGGGGTTAAAGATGTTTTTAGTCAATTACTAATGTTGACTTGTCTCTCTATTATTGTCTGGGGATTAGAATCACTATTTCAATATATTTATGAAAGATTATGGCGTACTTTAGCCCAAAATATTCAACATGACTTAAGACTGGACGCTTATAGTCATTTACAACAGTTGGAACTGGCTTATTTTGAAGAACGAGATACAGGAATGCTCTTATCTATTTTAAATGATGATATTAATCAATTAGAGCGTTTTTTAGATATTGGTGCCAATGAAATATTACAGGTTATTACTACTGTTATTCTCATTGGAGGAGCCTTTTTTATTATTACTCCAGGAACGGCTTGGATGGCCATATTACCTATCCCCTTTATTTTGTGGGGGTCGATTACTTTTCAAAAATTATTAGCCCCTCGTTATGCAAATGTCAGGGAAAAAGTTAGCTTATTAAATAGTCGTTTATCTAATAATTTAAGTGGTATTACAACTATTAAAAGTTTTACGACAGAAGCCTATGAATTAGAAAGATTACGGGAAGATAGTCAAGCCTATCGTCGCAGTAATCAAAAAGCGATCGCTTTTAGTGCTGCTTTTGTTCCTCTGATTCGTATTATTATTTTAGTTGGCTTTACTTGTATTTTATTATACGGTGGCATGGAAGTAGTTGAAGGAAAATTAGCGGTTGGAACTTATAGCGTTTTAGTGTTTATGACTCAACGCTTACTATGGCCATTAACTAGATTGGGGCAAACGTTAGACCTCTATCAACGGTCAATTGCTTCAACCAATCGAGTTATGAATTTATTAGATACACCCCTAACTATTCATTCTGGAAAGATTGCCTTACCCACCGAAACGATTAAAGGAAAAATAAAACTTGAAAAGGTTAGTTTTGCTTATCAAAAAGGGTATACCCTCCTCGAAAATTTATCCTTAGAAATCCCAGCAGGTCATCGTATTGGTATTGTTGGTTCTACAGGATCAGGAAAAAGCACTTTAGTTAAATTACTACTAAGATTATACGAAATTGATCACGGACAAATAACTTTAGATGATATCAATATTCAGGATATCTTTTTAGGAGATTTACGCAAAGCCATAGGGTTAGTTAGTCAAGATGTTTTTCTCTTTCATGGAACCGTAAAAGAAAATATCGCCTATGGAAATACTGATGCTATCTATTCTGAAATCATAGAAGCAGCGAAGATAGCAGAAGCTCATGAATTTATAGAAAGATTACCTCAAGGTTACGATACCATTGTAGGAGAAAGAGGACAAAAATTATCAGGGGGACAAAGACAAAGAATTGCTATTGCAAGGGCGATTTTAAAAGATCCTCCTATCTTAATTTTAGATGAAGCAACCTCAGCCGTAGATAACGAAACTGAAGCAGCGATCGCTCGTTCATTAGAAAAAATTACAGTCCAAAGAACCACCATTGCTATCGCTCATCGTTTGTCCACTATTCGTCATTCAGATTGTATTTATGTGATGGAATTGGGAAAAATTGTTGAACAAGGAACCCATGAACAACTATTAGAAAAACAGGGAATTTATGCAGGATTGTGGCAAGTACAAACTGGGGGAAACAATATTTTTTCATAACTGAAACTTGGTTGCTATAGAATCCTCTCAGGGAAACGCTATAATAAAGGTGTTTGTTTAAAACATAATTAAACTTAAGTGAGATTTTTAAAGTCAATTCCTAAGCGGGTTTTATTAATTTTATTATTCGGGTTATTATTCCGTTCAATTGTTGCTTTTTGGTTACTTCCTGGTTACGATGAAGGTTATTATTATGTTTATACAAAACATTTAGATTGGAGTTATTTTGATCATCCGATTTTTGTTTCATTAACGACTGGTTTGGGTATTTGGTTAACGGGTATTACATCTCCTTTTACCCTGCGTATTGGTACTTTAATTTTATATACAGGTAGTTTATATTTATTGTATCTTTGTAGTGCAAAACTGTTTACAAAAAGAGCAGCAGAAATTACTTTAATTATTGCTTCAATTATTCCCATTTTTCAATTAGGGTTTGGTATTGTTACTCTTCCTGATAGTCCTTTAATTTTCTTTTGGTCCGCTAGTTTATTGTGTGCAATTGATGAATTTTTTTGTCAATCAAAAAAGCATTATATTCCCAGTTATCGTCTTAGTATTTTAGGGATATTAATTGGTTTAGCTTGTTTAAGTAAGTATCATGGTTTTATTTTAGGCTTTTGTTTAGTAGCATTTTGTTTACATAGCAATGAGCATCGTCGGGCTTTATTTTCTCGGTGGACATTACTAGGATTAATCTTATTTATCGTTACATTATTTCCTCTCTTATTTTGGAATTATCAACATGATTGGGCATCTTTTCGATTTCAACTCTTTGATCGCTTTCAACCTGTTCCTAATCAACCTAAAAATCCCTACAATTTTCTCAATTCTTTAGGGGTTTTAGGAGTAAATTTAGGTTTACTTTTTCCTACTATTGGTATTCCTTTATGGTATGTAACAGTTAAAACTTTATGCTTAAATATAACCCAAAAAATTAAAAATAAGAAGAATTATTGTTTAGATAAAAAACAGTTATTGATCTTTTGGATATCTTTACCTTTAACCTTGGGATTAATTATTTTAGGAGGTAAACAACAAATCTTAGTAACTTGGCCGATGCCTGGTTATTGGGGTATGATTTTGTTATTAGGTTTGTATGGTGAACAATGGGAAAACTATTCAAAACGATGGGTGAAAAGATGGTTATTAGGAAGTGCGATCGCTATCAATACAATTATCTTATTATTGTTAATTCATATTAATACAGGGACTTTTTTACAATCCAGTCAAGCTGCTTTTTTAGGAGGGTTTTTAACGGCTGAAACTGACCCAACAACGGACTTAATTGATGTGGAACAATTAAGAGAAAAAGTTAGTCAATCTTCTCTCTTATTAAATGCTTTAAAACAATCAGATTTCTTATTTACTAATGCTTATTATTTAGCCGGATTAATTGACTTATCTTTAGAACCCTTACATAATATTCCTGTTACTTGTTTTAGTTATGATAGAAGAGGGTTTGATTTTTGGCCAGATACGGATCAATGGATTGGTAAAAATGCGCTTTATATTACTTTAGAGAGATTTCATGAAATGTCGGAATTGACTGATGAATTTAGAGCTTTTTTTCAAGAAATTGAAGAAATAGGAAACATAGAAATTAAACGAGGGGGTATAATTATTGATAAATTTTACTTCTATCGAGCAAATAGGTTACTAGAACCCTATTTTTCTACCGAAAATTCCATTCGATAAATTTATCATTGATTCAATTAATCATTAAATTCTTGTTTTGTGGGAGACTCAACTGGTTTTGGATCAGTATTCTTTACAGATTTTTGGATGATCGGTTCTTCAACAATTTTTGTTTCAATAGTCACTACATCATTTGAATACGAAATGTTTCATAACCGTATTGTTCTAACTGTTTTGCAACATCTTCTGCATCTTTTCTGGCTACAGTTAAATTATGTAAAGTGGTAAAGATAGGATATTCATCAATACCCACAATTAACGCTTCCCATTGCTTTCTCATGTTCTTTCTCTTATAATAGTTGTTGTAGTTTGAATCTTCTTTGTGAATAAAAATAGTTGAAGCAATTCTACATCAATTACGAGAAAACCTTAATATTTTTTTTAGGTTTTCATCCCACTCAAAATACTGAGAGGTAACCCATGAATTCAGAAATATACAATACAAGATTAGCTTTTTTACTCGCATTAAGTGACTTAGAAACTCCCCTTAATGAGCAGGAAAAACAAACCTTAAATGACATTGCAAACCAACTTGATATGCAACCCTTAGCATGGCAAGATTTTACGGAACCTATGTTATTAAAAATGATCGAATCTAATCCCCAATTAAATCAACACTATGTTAAATATAAATCCCAACTGGGTAACCTCCCAGAAATAGCACAAATATTATCGGAAACAGAACAGGAATTAGCACCCCTAATGACTATGAATACTACCGCAAGAGCAAGAGGGTTTAAACCTAAACCGACAGCTAAACCCACAGGATATGAGGGTCAAATTAATAATGTTGTCGTTGTTGTTAGTCGTTCAGAACAACCGGAAACGGCGGTCAAAAAACTCTCGTCTCTCGATAAATTGAAACAGATCCTAGGTAAGTGAAGTGTCTAATATAGAAGATTATGGATCAATATAATGAGTGATATTATTTATCCCACACTGGACTTCTTTATTTATGATTTAAGGGATGCTCTTAATTCAACTGAAGAGGAAAACAATAAACTTCGGGAGAATTTTCGTGCTAAACTTCCCTCAGATATTGAATTAATTGATCCTGACTGGGAATCTGAATATTTAGAACTTCTCCCTAACCAAAAATATTATGATTTTAGTAACGAAAATAATACCCTAGAAGGTTACTATTATCCTGTTCGTTTAAATGATACCTATGGATTACAAATTGATTGTTCTATTAATAATATAATTGAGCCTCAACCTGTTGCTAGTTTTACTATTCTTAAAGAAGAAATTGAATCTAAATTAAAAGGGAAAAAATCCAGCATCGGACAAACATTGATGCTATCATGTTCACGTCCAGAAAATTCTAGTCAATCTTGTCAAGAAATTGCAGAATCCTGTTATAAAGTATTGCTAGAACATGGCAATTTTCATCAAGATTTATGGGGTAAGGGAAGATTATTTAACGGTGAAATATTTGAGCTTTGGCAATATCAACCAAGCAAAGATATTAACTTACATACGCTCATTATTATTTATCCTAATCTAAATAGTATGGAAAAAGCTTCCAATTTATATTTCGATTGGATGGGATTATTTTACTATAAACATAAGATTTTATTCGCCTATACCCAGAGTCGCTTACTTAAAAAAAAATTAGTTGAATATTATAAAAAAATTGAAATAGATAAAAAAGAAATGAACGATGAGCAAACCAAAAATATCGAGCAAAAATTAGAAGAGATTAAAACAACCTTAGAAAAATACACAGTTGATTTACCACAACTCAATTTTCAAAAACAGATATTAGATATAAATTTAATCAATTATGAAAATCGTTTACCAATCATTAAAAATAAATTGGAAACTTCAGATAACTTAGATTTTTTTGATCAATTCACCCAATTATCTCATCAAAAATATCTCATTCAAATTAGCAAAGACTATGAAAACATGGAGTTAGGATTAAGATTATTAGAAAGTAATATTAATCTTCTTCGTAGTCAAATAGAATCAGAAAAGTCAAAACGTGATCGCAATTTTCAAGCATTAGTTACTCTAGTGGGAACTGGAACTGCTATTACTTCATTAATGGATTATGAGGGAAAGATTTGTAAAGGAATGAAGGATAATGTTCCCCTCCTGGAAGAATGGTGTAAGATTCCTCCGATAAGAGTCATAATTTTGCCAGTAGGAATGATCCTTATTTTTGGTATATTTGGATTATTATTTAAAAAGCTATTCTTCCGATAAAAACCTTACAAAATACAGTTAGCTGTCATATTCAACAAATTGGAGTATTATTAAATAGACCAGGGTTTGGTATTCCTAGACCCAGCGAACCTTGGACGAAAAAGATTATTAACTAAAATAGGAGTTCTCAAAAATGACACTTCCTTTAAATCAACACGATACTGAAGAATTAAAAAAGTTTTTTGATGAAGTTGATCAAGATAATAATGGTCAAATTGATCGACAAGAACTACAACAATTATTAGAAAGTATTTGGGGCAAAAATGAGGAAATAGATATTATAGCAGCAGTAGAATCAACCTTTAATAAATGCGATCTTAATCATGATGGTTTTATTAGCTTTGATGAGTTGGCTTCCTTAGCAAAATAGCTGAAAATCCAGAGAATAACTTATAATAGAAAGGTTGTGTAATTTTTTATGTTTAAGTCCTATGGCAGTCCCTAAGAAGAAAACATCCAACGCAAAACGAGATCAGCGTAAAGCCCACTGGAACCGTACCGCAGCCCTGCAAGCGCAAAAAGCTCTATCTTTAGGTAAATCTGTTTTATCTGGCCGTTCTAAGAGTTTTGTTTATCCTCAAGATGATGAGGAAGACGACGAAGAATAAGCTTCAGGTTGTGAATTAATCGGCGATCGCTGTCTATTTGAGTACAGAAAAACTATTCATATTCAGGAATGGTTTTTAAAATAGGGCGATCGCTATCAGTATCTGGACAAAAATAAACGTTACTGGTATTGGTTCAGCAGGGGGGCAGAGAGTGCAAAGGAAGCAGAGGAGGAGGGGTTATACAGTCATTTATATTTCTTAAGACAGTTCGCTTTATTTATGTCCGACTACTTAGCACTACGCATTCAGGAAACGGATATTTTTCTTTTGCCTGTTATATAACCTGTTATAACAGGTTATATAAGTTGAGATTTCAAGGGGAGATGATCAGATGTTATAGGGCGATCGCTGTCTATTTGAGTACAGAAAAACTATTCATCTTCAGGGATGGTTTTTCAAATAAGGCGATCGCTGTCTATTTGAGTACAGAAAAACTATTCATCTTCAGGAATGGTTTCTCAAATAGGGCGATCGCTATTTATTTGAGTACAGAAAAACTATTCATGTCTAGGGATAGTTTCTCAAATAGCGACAACAAAACCTGTATCACTCACTGCTATTGATCTTTCGATTCTGTTGCTATATCTGGTAACTTAAACAACTGGTATATTAATTTTTTCAAACAATTTGCCATACATTATCTGTCACGGGAACGAAAGAAGAAATAATAAAATAAGGGTAATTTTATCCTAAAATGTCGGATTGAAGACCCTCGGTTTTACCGACGGGATGAAAATCCGACCAATATATAAACCTATGGTTGGTGCGCGTGCTGGTTCCTGCAAGAACCTCCGAACAGTTCGCTCCG
>JBFRWG010000099.1:0-10211 GCA_051439445.1 Crocosphaera sp. | reverse complement strand
GTATAAGAGACAGCATGGATATATCTCCAGTTAATAATTATTTTTGTCAACACAAGGTATTTCTCTTAACTTACTTTTAAAAAATAAACAACTAACTTAAGCAAGTTAATCACTTATCATACCTCCTAGTTGCATAACTTATAAAAATGCCAAATTGCTATAAACTTCTCAATGGTATTCTAACTGATACACTCTGTCAAGCTAATATAAGGTAACATCAGTTACGGTAATTTCGGTAATTAATACAACAAAAAAGTTATTTTTGTAACTAAAAGGTTTTCAATAATCAGGCTAGAATGAACGATCAATAGTCAATTTATCGATTATTAGCTCTCATTGACACTATCAACGATGAATCAAAACTCTAACACCTCTGCATATACAGTAGACCAGATAACCAGAAATCACACTCCCTATCACCGTCTCCAGGGTAATCATTGGCAACCCCAAGAAACCTCAGAACCCTCATTTTATTATTTTGCCTATGGTTCTTGTATGTGTCCAGTCGATCTAAAGCGGACTTTTGGCGAAAATACCCATCAATATGTGGTGGGAATAGGGTTGCTAGAGGGATATCGTTTAGGATTTTATCGTCGTTCTTTACGGCGTAATTGTGGGGTGTTAGATGTGGTTAGAGATGTTAGTGCTAAAGTAGAAGGGGTGTTGTATCGTCTTCCTTGGCGGTTTAGCGATCGCCTAGATGAAAGAGAGGAAGTTCCCAACAATGGTTATCGTCGAGAATCTGTCACGATCCATAGTCAAGGAAAAGTGTATCCTCATGTGAGAACCTATGTCGTGATTAATAAATTGTCTCAAGAATTAGCCCCCAATGATTGGTATCTTAATGTAGTCTTACGGGGTGCCGTTACTTGTGGATTGTCTGAAGAGTATTGTTGGAACTTATTTAATCATATGTATCAATTACAATTACAACAAAAATCATTAATTGCTGTTGATGAGTCTGTTTAAATATTAAGATTATGACAGAAGATTTATCGAAAAAAGTTGCATTAATAACTGGAGCATCCAGTGGTATTGGAGAAGCGATCGCCCATCGTTTAGCACAGGAAAATTATCGTATAGTTGTGTGTGCGCGTCGTCAAGAAAAATTAGATCAATTAAGCGAAAGATTACAAAACAAAAATTGTGAAATATTAGCCCTAAAAGTTGATTTACGTCAAGAAGCAGAAATTTTGAATATGTTTAACACAATTAGGAAGGAATGGGGAGGAGTTGATATATTAATTAATAATGCGGGTTTAGGTCATAAAGAACCATTGATGACAGGGGAAACAAAAGCATGGAGAGAAATGTTAGAAGTGAATGTATTGGCCTTATGTATTTGTACCCGTGAAGCGATCAAAGATATGAGCGATCGCCACGAAGGTCATATTATTCATATTAGTTCTATGTCTGGTCATCGTGTGCCATTATATAGTGGGGTTTATGCTGCTAGTAAATACGCAGTGAGAGCATTAACAGAGGGGTTACGACAAGAGTTAAGAGAGGCTAATAAAAATATTAAAATCTCTTCCATTAGTCCAGGTTTTGTCGAGACAGAATTTGCTGAAAAATATAACAATAATAAGGAAAAAGCGCAAGAACTTTATAGTCGTTTTCCCGTGCTACAACCAGCAGATATTGCTAACGCAGTCTATTATGTTTTATCTCAACCTGACTATGTACAAATTCATGACATTTTATTACGTCCGACTCAACAAAAAAGTTAAGCTTCGGGGTCAAATAGATAATTGATAATTAGGCTTTTACTTTTAAATAACAAAACCAAGAATGAAACCACACTCGAAAAAAACTAAATTAGGAGCAGCCCTAGCAACTTTGTTAATAGGTTTGATTGCTTGTGAACAAACTCCCCAATCTAATCCAGAATCAACCGATCAGTTGGAAAGGACTTCAGAAAAAACAATGCCCGGTAAAGGGGTAAGAGTAAGCTCCAGTGCGAGTGTTTCAACCTATGGAATATTTGTCACAGAGATTGTCAATATCGGTTTAGAAAAACTTGGTTATACAACTGAAGCGGTCAAAGAACTGGATATTCCGGTGGCACATATTTCCATTGGCAATGGGGACATCGATTTTTATGGTGTTCATTGGCAAAAGTTACATGAAAAATTCTTTAGAGAAAGTGGTGGGGAAGAAAAAATCGAGCGAGTTGGGGTTATCATAGCCGATGCTGTCCAAGGTTATCAGATTGATAAAAATACGGCCCAACAATACAAGATCACTAATCTGGAACAATTAAAAGACCCAAACATTGCTAAACTCTTCGACTCAGACGGTAATGGCAAAGCCAACTTAACCGGTTGTAATCCTGGTTGGGGGTGTGAGTTGGTTATCGAGCATCATCTTGATGCTTACGGACTAAGAGATACAGTAGAACACGATCAAGGTAATTACGATACCCTACTAGCGGCTACCATTGCTCGCCAAAGACAAGACAAACCCGTCTTTTATTATGTTTACACTCCCCACTGGTCAAGTATTGTCTTAGAAGTCGGGAAAGATGCGACTTGGCTAGAAGTTCCCTTCACTTCTTTGCCAAAAGAACTGGCGAAAGTGACAGAACAAGATACCTCAGTAGAAGGCAAAAACCTTGGCTTTGCTATTGATCAAATTCGGATTATAGCCAATAAAAAATTTCTAGCAACCAATCCAGCGGCCAAACGCTTATTTGAGTTAATTCAGATTCCTATTGAGGATGTCAACGCCCAACAAAAACTCGTACAAGAGGGGGAAAGCAGTGCAAAAGAAATCCGTAGTCATGCTCAACAATGGGTTGAGAAAAATCAGGAATTATTCGATGGTTGGGTAGAAGAAGCAGAAAACTCAGTCCCATAACTATCGTGAACGACTTATGGCTTGGGTCATGCGATCGAGCATAATAGCCAACAGAACAATGCCTAATCCGCCTACAGCAGCCAGTCCCACATCTAAACGACCCACTCCCTGTAACACCATCTGTCCCAGTCCTGGCACAGCAATCATGGAGGTAACGACGGACATAGATAAAGCCATGAGAATCGCTTGATTGACCCCTGCTAAAATGGTGGGCATGGCCAGGGGAATTTGTGCTTCCCATAAAACTTGCCAGGGGGTTGAACCAAAGGCGATCGCCGCTTCAATCACGTCTGGGGAAACCTGTCTAATACCTAAATTAGTCAGACGAATCAGAGGAGGAATAGCAAAAATAATCGTGGCAATGACCCCAGGAACTTCCCCAATACCAAACAGCATCACCACAGGGACCAGATAGACAAAGGAAGGTAGGGTTTGCATCACATCTAGAAGCGGACGAATGATTCTTTCGAGGGGATCATTTTTCGCACTGAGAACACCCACAGGAATCCCCACCATTAGACAAAATAACACCGCCGTCACCACTAAAGCCAAAGATACCATTGCTTGTTCCCAAGCACCAACAAAGCCAATTAAGGTTAAAGCGATGATGCTATAAAGAGCAATTTTTCTCCCTGCTAATTGCCAGGCAATTACACCAATAATAATGATAAAAATGACAGGAGGAATCGCAGTAAAGCCCCATTCTATCTGTTTTAATCCCCAACCAATGGGAAGGCTAATGGCCTGAAAAAAAGGGCGAAAATGCTCAACAATAAAGTTAATAATTTTGCTAATCCAATCATCAAGGGGGATGGTATACAGTTGAAAGGGGTTTAAGATAATCTCTAACCCTTGTGGGTTGTTAGTCGCCATAGGTTAATCATTGCGCGCTTTTTCGATCCAACTATCAAATAACGCTTGATTGTTGTCAACCCATTCTTGAGCATGACAATGAGTAAGGGGAGTTTTCTTCTGAATTTTAGCAATTTTTCAAACCCTCAATTCTATCCTAGAATAGCTTTAGAATCATATATATCTTGGAGAAAAGCCCGAATATAATCATTCGCTGGTTGGTTAATGATTTCTTTTGGTTTGCCTAGTTGCACAATCTTCCCTTCTTTCATGACGGCAATGCGATCGCCGATTTTAAAGGCTTCGTGTATATCATGACTAATAAAAAGAATGGTTTTTTGCAGTTCTTTTTGCAGACGAAGTAATTCATCTTGCATTTCTCGCCGAATCAGGGGATCAAGTGCGCTAAATGGTTCATCCATTAGTAAAATTTCTGCATCTGTGGCTAAAGCTCTGGCTAAACCCACTCTTTGTTGCATTCCACCACTCAAAGCAGAGGGGAAATAATCGGCCCATTGTTCTAAACCCACTAAGGCTAAGGTTTCTTGGGCTTTGTTACGGCGTTGAAGTTGCTTAATTCCCCGAACTTTCAGACCATATTCTACATTTTCTACAACAGTTTTATGAGGAAATAGGCCAAATTGTTGAAACACCATTGATATTTTCTTTAAACGGAGTTGTCGCATTCTCTTCTCATCGATGTGAGCAATATCTTCCCCATCAATATAAATATGTCCACTGGTGGGTTTAATCAAACGGTTGATACAACGAACTAGGGTTGATTTTCCTGAACCAGATAACCCCATAATCACAAATAATTCCCCTTGATTAATCTTGAGAGAAATATCGGCAATACTGATAACCTGATTGGTTAATTCTAAAATATCATCTCTGGTTTTTCCTTCTCTAAATAACTTGAGGGCAACATGAGGTTGCTCTCCATAAATTTTAATCAGATGTTCAATTTCAATTTTAGTTTCCAACTTTTTCCTCATTTTTTTTGAGATTATATAAAGTGGTATGTTTTATCTCAACCCGACTATGTACAAGTTCATAATATTTTACTGCGTCCCACTCAACAAAAGAGTTAAGTTTAAAATACCATTAAGTGTTCCAACTCTCAAAGTATTATGATTAGGAATGCTAATTTTTTGATGTTTAGGAATTTTAGTTTCTAGAATAATATGGCTACCTTGCTGATGAATAATAATATAGTCCCATGAACGACAAAGAACGTCTGCTAAATAGGAACATTTAAGATTTCTAGGGATTTTCATGACATCATTAAAATTTCATTTTTAACGAGATGTAATTTAACATTAGGAACAGTCGGCTGGTCAAAATAGTAATCTTTTATAGCTTCTTTAACATTAATTTTTATTTCTTCCCAATTATTCCCTTGAGTAAAGATTTCTTCAGTCAAACCTTCTGCAACAAATCCACCATCTTCTTCTTGGGAAACTTCAAAAACAATTGTTTGATTCATGTTACTGAACTATATATATATTTATAGCGTTTCTCAGAGTCATGAGGTACACCTAATATTTTAAATCCCACTCCTGACTCCTGACTCCTAAAACTAGAAAAGTCTGTACCTCACAAGACGCGAGAACTGCTATATATCGAGGGTAGCATATTACAAAATTCATATAGGAATTTAGCCAAACTTAAGTTTTTGTTCGTTGCTTAACAAAAAGCAACGAAAACTTGACAAAATATGAGGGGGGGGTAGAATACGAGCGTTTATCTTTGATAAAAGGTAAATTGGGGTTATATAGCCCGTTAACTACAGTATTTTCAATCAAATCAACCAAAAAACAAACCATGAAAAAGACGGTTTTTACTGCCCTAACCCTTATGGGTGCATCCGCAACCCTCCTTTTAGGAAGCAACTCCGCTCAAGCAGCCCTCATTTACGACAACATCGGCACACTCGATAGTGCGCCAAATATTCAACGTACCATAACTAGCTTTGCGATCACCGATGATTTTACCCTTACCGAAGCCGTCAATCTCACAGATTTTACCTTTTGGGCTTACGCTGGTTCTGGTGATACTAATTCAAGTCTCAATGATAATATTGGCTGGGCTATTTTTAACGATAATGCAGGAACGGTGGGAAGTCTCATCACTTCAGGTACCGATAGCAGCGTGACTACAACAGAGACAGGATTAACTAGTAATTTCGGCAATAATATATTACAACTGGATGGAGACTTTGGAAGTACCATAAACCTTGATGCTGGAACCTATTGGATTTCTTTCCGAGATGGAGCATGGGGATCAGCATCTGACGGGAGTACCATTTTCTGGGCTAGTAGTACACCTTCTACAGTTGGTAGTGTGGCACGGGAAGATTCTAATGAAGCAAATCCCACTTTTCCTGATGGAATCAATGATTCTTTATATTTCCAGCTATCCGGCGATGTGGTTGCCTCTGCAACTACCCCTGAACCTAGCACCCTCTTGGGTTTATTAGCTGTGGGTTCTATTGGTGCATTGGTTCGTCGTAAAAAAGGATAATTTCTTGCTTAAGATTACGGAATAACTAAATATTAGGTGTGGGGAAGGTGTGTGTACCTTCCTTTTATATTCTGATACCATTTTCATTAACTTAGACTACAGATGTTTATCTTGTAGGGGTAAACGGCCGTTTACCCCTACGATAATGTGTAGCCAGACTTTTTGACAATGGTATGACTTTTAGCGCACAATATAGCGTTAAATTAGGTGTTATCTCGTTCCACGTCCTCTCTCGAAAGACTATAATATAATTATGTACACATTCATTGAGACAAAATAAGAACAAAAATTAAAGGTATTTATGAATCAGATAGAGTTATTAAAGCAAAATATTATTGAACTCGATAATGATGCCTTTTCAGAACTACGAGATTGGCTAATAGAATTAGATCAAAAAAGATGGGATAAAGAAATTGAAACTGATTCTAATGCAGGTAAGCTTGATTTTCTTATTAATACTGCATTAGCTGAACATGAAGCCGGAAAAACAAAAGACCTTTGAAACACAGAACCGCTTCTAGTTTTTGGACTTGTTATCAACATCTTCCCATCGATATTCGTAAGCTTGCTGACAAAAATTTTAAACTCTTAAAAGCAGATCCTTTTCACCCATCACTGCAATTTAAGAAAGTTGGCAAAGTTTGGTCAGCCCGTGTCGTTTCCCATTATCGTGCGCTTGCCACCCCCATTGAAGGAGGCTTTTTGTGGATTTGGATTGGAACTCATGCAGAATATGATAGGTTATTAAGATAAATGTAGAATACAGAATTTAAAATTAAAATATTAGTGCTGCATAAAGTTTAATTATTTTTAAAGATTTAGGTCTAAAAAAAGATAGAGTTTACAATTTTGTGATAAAAGGGAACAGTTGAGAAAGTTAACAGTAAAATCAAGGAAAGTAGAGCATTAACTTACCTTAGTTCCTGTGACTCGATCCTATTCTGCCCATACCCTACCGCAACAGAAACAATCTTGGCATACTTATTCTGTAGCCAAAACCCTAGACACCTTGGGAACAAACTCTCAAACCGGGTTAGACAAAGAAACCATTAGTCAACGACAACAGCATTATGGCCGCAACGAAATAGAAGAAACCGCAGGCCGTAGTAACTGGCAAATACTACTCGATCAGTTTACTAACATCATGTTAATTATGCTGATCGTGGTAGCTATTATTTCCGGTATTTTAGATATTGTTGAATTACAAAACAGTGGGACAACTAAAAGCGGACTTCCTTTTAAAGATACCATTGCTATTTTTTCTATTGTTATCTTAAACGGACTGTTAGGCTATTTACAAGAAACCCGTGCAGAAAAAGCCTTAGCTGCTCTAAAAAGATTATCCTCTCCTCAAGTACAAGTCATTCGAGAGGGAAAACGTCAAGAAGTTGAGGCACCTTTATTAGTCCCTGGAGACATTATTTTGGTCGAACCAGGGGATACCTTATGTGCTGATGGTCAAATTATAGAGGGATCTCATCTACAAATTCGAGAGTCAGCTTTAACAGGAGAAGCACACCCAGTTGAGAAAAATGTTTTAACCCAAGGATTAGAAGAAGAAACCCCCATCGGCGATCGGGTCAATATGGTGTTTACCGGAACCGAAGTGATCCAAGGTCGGGCAAAAGTGGTGGTTACCAGCACAGGAATGGACACAGAACTGGGTAAAATCGCCGAAATGTTGCAATCGGTGGAAACAGAAGACACCCCCTTACAGCAACGGATGACACAGTTAGGGAATGTGTTGGTCAGTGGTTCATTGATCATGGTTGCGTTGGTGGTAGTGGGTGGAACCCTTAAAGCAGGTTGGGGACTGTTACAGGAGTTGGTGGAAGTCTCCTTAAGTATGGCAGTTGCTGTGGTTCCAGAAGGTTTACCGGCAGTTATTACCGTCACTTTAGCTTTAGGAACCCAACGCATGGTTAAGCGTCATGCTTTGATCCGTAAACTACCCGCAGTAGAGACTTTAGGATCGGTTAATGTGATTTGTTCTGATAAAACTGGAACCTTAACCCAAAATAAAATGGTGGTCCAAGAGGTAGAAACCCTGGAAGGAAACTATCAGGTAACAGGAACAGGATACGAACCGGTTGGGGAGTTTGTTTGTAGCGAGGCTCAAAGTAGCATTAATTGTAGTCGTTATGGTGCCTTACAAGCTTTACTGTTTACAGGAGTCTTATGTAATGATGCTCACTTGACCCAAGAAGGGAAAGACTGGATCATTATGGGAGACCCCACCGAAGGATCATTACTGGTTTTAGGGGGAAAAGCAGCACTACAACAGTCAGGGTTAGAAAGAGAATATGCAAGAGTTGGGGAGTTTCCCTTTTCTTCCGAACGCAAACGCATGAGTACAATCTGTCAAGGTAGTCAGACCGGCGATCGCTGGCCCAGTTGGCAAAGTCAAGGGGATCATGAATATGTCTTGTTTACCAAAGGTTCCCCCGAACTTATCTTAGAAAGATGTGAATATTATCAACAAGGGCAAAGAGTTCATCCCTTAACCGAGGAACAAAAAGAACAAGTGTTGCGAGGGAATAATGGTATGGCCCAACGCGCTTTAAGGGTGTTAGGGTTGGCCTATAAACCCTTACAACAGATTCCCGACGCAACAGAAGCAGAGGAAGTTGAGAAAGGATTAATTTGGTTAGGGTTAGTGGGAATGATGGATGCACCGCGGCCCGAAGTTAAGGCCGCAGTGGCTAAATGTAAGGCCGCTGGGATTCATCCCATTATGATTACCGGAGATCATCAATTAACTGCTTATTCTATTGCGCAACAGTTAGGAATCATCGAACCAGGGGAGCATACGTTGACGGGACGAGAGTTAGAGAAGTTATCCCAACCCCAGTTAGAGGAAGAAGTAGAAAAGGTCAGCGTTTATGCTCGCGTCTCTCCTGAACATAAATTACGCATTGTGCAAGCATTGCAGAAGCGCAACAAATTTGCGGCTATGACGGGAGATGGGGTGAATGATGCGCCCGCTCTCAAACAAGCGGATATCGGCATTGCTATGGGGATTACAGGCACGGATGTGAGCAAGGAAGCGAGTGATATGGTATTGCTAGATGATAATTTTGCTACCATTGTCGCTGCAACGGAAGAGGGACGGGTGGTTTACAGCAATATTCGTCACTTTATTAAGTACATTTTAGGCAGTAATGTGGGGGAAGTTATTACCATTGCTGCGGCCCCTTTAATGGGACTTTCTGGTGTTCCTTTAATTCCTCTACAAATTCTCTGGATGAATTTAGTTACGGATGGTTTACCGGCTTTAGCTTTGGCTGTTGAACCGGCTGATCCTAATATTATGGAACGTCCTCCTTCGAGTCCGAAAGAGAGTATTTTTGCACGTGGTTTGGGGTCTTATATTGTTCGTATTGGCATCATTTTTTCTATTGTTACTATTGCTTTAATGTCTTGGGCGTTTAACGACGCTCAACAACCTGGCCGTGATCCTGAAAGTTGGAAAACAATGGTCTTTACTACCCTTTGTATTGCGCAAATGGGTCATGCGATCGCTGCTCGTTCTAGCACCCGTTTAGCTATTGAAATGAATCCTTTTTCTAATCTCTATCTTTGGGGTGCAGTTATAGTTACAACTATTCTACAATTAATGTTAGTTTATGTTGCTCCGTTACGGGCTTTCTTTAATACGACTGTCTTAACAGGAGAACAATTAGTGATCTGTTTATTATTTAGTAGTTTGATGTTTGTTTGGGTGGAATTTGAAAAGATTTTGTTACGTCTTTATCGTAAATTGAAACATTAATCCCTTGTAGGGGTCAACGGCCGTTGACCCCTACGAAAATGTGTAGCTTAACTTTCAGAAATTGGTATTATTTACCAGATGCCGTGGAAAGGGTTTATCCTAAAGCTAGAAGATTAGTCATTAAAGAAGGAAAACGTACAGATGGGAGAAAAGTTATTAAGCGTAAAGAATCAGACTATCCTCTTGAATTACCCAATGGATGGTT
>JBFRWG010000098.1:0-9622 GCA_051439445.1 Crocosphaera sp. | reverse complement strand
TTTAAAGCTTCACTTAAGGCCCGAGTTTCATCATTATCTGCAGGAGGAATGTTAGGAAATCTCACATCTTTTTCTACTTCTTGAGCAATTTTAGCTAACATTTCTACCGCTTTTATGTGATATTTTCCAACAGCAGACTCTCCAGATAACATAACAGCATCCGTTCCATCAATAATGGCATTAGCTACATCACTTGCTTCCGCGCGGGTGGGACGAGGATTATCAATCATACTGTCCAACATTTGTGTGGCTGTAATAACAGGTTTGCTCTGAAAATTACATAATTTAATCATTTTCTTTTGTAAAACAGGTACTTTTTCAGGACTTATTTCTACCCCTAAGTCTCCCCTAGCTACCATTAATCCATCACATTCATCTACAATTTCAGGTAAGTTTTCAATGGCTTGGGGTTTTTCTATTTTAGCAATTACAGGGACATCGTTATAGCCTTTCGCTACTAATAAATTTTTTAAATTACGAATATCTTCTCCCTTGCGAACAAAACTTAAAGAAACCCAATCAATCCCTTGAGATAAGCCAAAATCTAGGTCTTTTTTATCTTTGTCTGTCAGAGAAGGGAGACGTAAATTTAAACTGGGAATATTCACACCTTTACGGTTTTTAAGAATACCGCCTTCAATGATTTTACATATAACCGAATCACCTTGAATTTCTTTAATTTCTAACTCTAGTAACCCGTCATCTAAAAGTATTTGCGCCCCAATTTTTGCTTCTTCTGCTAAATAAGGATAATCGATGCCAGCCGTGTTAGGTTGATTATTGTGATTAGAAATGGGAACCAAGGTTAATAAACCTCCGTCTTCTAAGATAATCTTGCCATCGGGGAACTGTCCAATGCGAATTTTAGGCCCTTGTAAGTCTTGTAATAAAGTAATAGGAGTATCTAATTCTTGAGACACAGACCTTAACAAGGAAACCATTCTGGCATGGTCATCATAACTACCGTGGGAAAAGTTTAAACGGGCAACATTCATCCCCGCATTAACCATTTTTTTTAAGGTTTCAGGGGAACTGGTAGCTGGCCCAATGGTGGCTACAATTTTAGTGCGATGGGTTAAAGTTTTCATGAGATTTACTTATCTTTAGGATTCAATTAATTAATGATTGAACAACTTAAATAACAGCAAGAGAATTCTAACAATAATAGATTAAGAAACGTTAAAGCTTTTTCAAAATTAAGATGTTATTATAAGATGATATTCACTATTTATTAAATCTCCTAACAGTATGAAAGTAAAACTGAGACAATATCCCTGGTGTGAGCTTAATAATACTGTCATTACAGTGCTTATTATTTTACTTTTGTTTATTGTTTTAACTATCTCTGTTGTCTCAGGGAGTCTTGATGCTTGGGATGCAACTTTTTTGGAGTGGATACGTCGATTCCACCATCCCAGTTTAATGATTTTAGCTAGGATCTCTTACTTTTTAGGAGAAGCAGAGGTTGCTGTCTTTTTTGTAATAGCAGGATTGATTTTTTTCGCCTGGAAACGTTATTGGAAAGAAGCTCAAGTTTTAGCGATATCGGCTCTGGGAGTTCTCATATTAATCGATCAAATCTTAAAGCCTTGGTTTGGTCGTATTCGTCCAGCACCCGGTTTAATTGATGTTCATGGAAAAAGCTATCCCAGTGGTCATGTTTCTGGCAATTTGATGTTATATTTATACTTTTCTTATTTAGTTGCTTTTTATTATCCGAAATGGGGCATTTATCTTTATTTAACTTCTGTGGTTCTAGTTGCTATGATGGGGTGGGCTAGTCTATACCTAAATATTCATTGGGTAACGGACTTAATTGCAGGTGTTTTTGTTGCTTATTTAGGTTTTCTATTTTGTATTACCTTATTAAAATTAGTTAGTAAAAAGTATCGTAATTCTTAATTTAAAAATGAACAGAGTAACCATAGATGATCGAGACAAAAAAGTTGTTAGGGCATGGAAAAGGGAAACAAAAAACCTTTGGCTGTTTTCTTTTTTATGGCTATTTATTATAAGTTGTATTGCTTTTATTGCTAATCTGGGTAGCATTGGTTTGATGGATAAAACTGAACCAATGTTTGTCGAAGCTTCCCGTCAAATGATTGTAACAGGAGATTGGATAACCCCCTATTGGAATGGAGAAACTCGCTTTGATAAACCTCCTTTAACTTATTGGTTAGTTGGTTTATCTTTTCAACTATTTGGTGTTAATGAATGGGGAGCAAGAATTCCCTCTGCTTTAGCAGCGATCGCCGTGGTTATCTTAGGGTTTTATACCCTCAAAAAATTTGGTTTTTCTAGGGCAAAAGAGACAAAGACTTCATCAACTAAGTTATGGTTTTCTGCTTGGATAGGAGCCGGAATTATGGCTTTAAATCCATTCTGGATCGCTTGGGGAAGAACGGGAGTTTCTGATATGTTCCTCTCCAGTGGAATTGCTTTAGCTTTGTTGTCTTTCTTTTTGGGTTATGGCTATGGTGAAACCAATTCTAAATACTATTTTGGTTTATCAATTTCACGATGGTGGTACATTGCTTATTGGGTTTTTATGGCCTTAGGAGTCTTAGCAAAAGGTCCTGTTGCTCTAGTTTTACCCGGTATTACTGTTATCGTTTTCTTGTTGTATGTAGGGCGATTTATTGAAGTAGTTAAAGAAACCCCTTGGCTATTAGGAATTAGTAGTTTTTTAATTGTTGCTGTTCCTTGGTTTGTTTTAGTCACCTTAGAACACGGACAAGAATATATTAATACTTTTTTTGGCCTGCATAATGTGCAACGATTTACCAGTGTAGTTAGTCGTCATCCTGGGGCGTGGTATTATTATTTTCCCGTCATTATGGTTGCCTTATTACCTTGGTCAATTTATCTTCCTTTAGCCATTGCTAAATTAAAGGTTTGGCAGCGAAAACAATGGGTGAACTCTCCCCGTTTTACTCATTTAGGAATCTTCTGTTTATGTTGGTTTTCAGTGGTTCTTATTTTCTTCTCCAGTTCAGTAACTAAATTAGCGGGTTATGTGCTTCCTTTAATACCTGCTGGTGCGATTATAATTGCTTTATTTTGGAGTGAACAGGTTGAAACAAAATCAGAAGAATCATCAGGGGTCTGGTCTTTATTATTCTTACTAAGTGGTATTGCCAATGTCGGTGTTTTAATTGGTTTAGCTGTGGCTAGTTTTTCCAGCCATCAATTAATTGGAGAAAATGCCATGATGCCCCAATTTAAAGAACTTTTACTGGCTTCAAATTTAGGAATTAAAGGGGGAATTGTTTGGTCATCTGCTGCTTTTGCTGGTTTACTTTTACTCTTTTTCCGTCACTATCGTCGTTGGTTATGGGTGGCCAATTTGTTGGGATTTCTAGCATTTTTCTCTTGGGTAGGTTTACCTGTAGCCCAGATTGTTGATAATCAAAGACAGTTACCTTTAAGAGAACTTTCCACCATTGTTAAGACAGAAAGACAACCAGAAGAAAGACTTGCATTTTTAGGGTTTATGCGGCCGACTTTAGTGTTTTATACTCAAGAAGTGGTTGATTCTGTTACAGAAGCTGATATCGATAATGGACCAGCTTTAGACTATTTTCAAAACATCAATACTACTGAAACTGTTTTGATCATTAGTGAACAAAAATATCTCAATAAGTTAGGTTTAGATAAATCTGACTATCGTTTAATGAAACAAGAAGGAGTATATAAATTAATTCGAGTTAGTAAAGAGGTTGTGATTGAAAGATATAAAAACCGTTAATCACTTTCTATATATAACTATCTTGAGTTACTTTGGTACTCTGATAAATATGTTAGATACAGAAATTGTGGCTAAATAGGGTAATTTGACTTAATTGTGCTAGTTCAAAAATGTTAAATTGCTCACTGATTCAGAAAAATGATTCTAGAGTCTGTCTGCAAACCACTAGAATATTAAAAATGAGTTAATTTCCTCCCCTGCTCCCCTCAACTAAGATTTTTGTAACGAAAGCAGACACGCCTTAGTAAGGAGGAGCTTACCCCATAGATGAATCAGAGGGACTTGCCCTCACCCCTCACACTCCCCATATTTTCGCTCAACAATAATTACTCATTAACCCCTTGACCATGTTCGCGTCCGGGAACACTTTCTAAAGAGGCTAAAATAGCTCCAGACGCAGCAATAATATCTCTTTCTTCCCCTCCTAGATATAACCGTCCAAAACTGCCGATGGCCGAAACTTGCAAAATGTTGATTAAGGCAGCTTTTTCCGCTTCATTCGCTGCTAACGCTGCATAGGCGGCTGGTTGCACTTCTAGAACATATAATGTTTGTCCTGCGAGTAACATTTGTCCCCGTCGGTTACGATTAACTAACTGTGCTTGATAAGCATCAATATTCCGAATAATTTGACTAGAAACCACCCTAGGTTTTAAACAGTCCTGTCTTTTTACCCCCAATGCTGCCAAAATCGCTTGTCCTGCTGCTTTGGTTTCCCCTTGGTTAGTGGAATGAATTTCCAGCAGGCCATACAATCGTTCTACAAATTGCACCCCAGGACGAACCACAGCCGATTTTAACGCCACATCGGTAATACGATTAATTTCTATCCCTGGAGAAATTTCAATCCACAAAGAAGCATCCCCCGGTAAGGGTAAAAATCCTAACGCAACCGTTCCAATATAGGCAGCGTGTTGAGATTGTAAACGATCTAGGTAAACGTAACTTCTTAATTCAACGCCCAAGATATAACTCTCCGATGCTTACACAGTAAATTTGTCCCCTAGAACAAATTACCACGTTTGTCTCAACAATATTACTCGCTAGGGGCGAACGGCCGTTCGCCCCTGCAAAATGAGACTATTTATTGTATTTTATAAATGGAAGTATAATTTATTATTTGTTTTTGTCTATAGTTATCTGAGAACAATTTTTTTGTTACAACCCTTTGCAAATTGTTACAAAACTTTATATAATACCATTAAGCAAACCTGAGTATTTATTCCTAGCTTATGGTTATTACCGAAATTCCCTGGCTGACAGCCATCATTCTCTTACCCTTAGTCGCCGCCTTTGCCATTCCTTTAATCCCCGATAAAGAAGGAAAAACAGTGCGTTGGTACGCTTTAGGGGTGGGATTATTGAACTTTGCTCTAACTATCTTTGCTGTTTCTAACGCATACGACTTCAATAACAGCAGTTTTCAACTTGAAGAAACCTATCCTTGGGTTCCCCAACTAGGTTTAAACTGGTCAGTAGGCATTGATGGGTTATCGATGCCTTTAATTGTTTTATCTGGCTTAATCACCACATTAGCCTTACTCGCATCTTGGAGAGTAGAGAAAAAGCCTCGTTTATTTTATTTCCTGATGTTGGTGCTATATAGCGCACAAATGGGCGTATTTGCCGCACAAGACTTACTATTGTTCTTCTTTATGTGGGAACTAGAGTTAGTCCCCGTTTATATATTAATTTCTATTTGGGGTGGCGAAAAACGTCTCTATGCAGCCACGAAGTTTATATTATATACCGCTCTCGCTTCTATTTTTATCCTCGTTGCAGCCTTAGGGATGGCCTTCTACGGTGACACCCTTACCTTTGATATGGCCCAGTTAGGGATGAAAGATTTCCCCATGGCCTTAGAAGTGTTAGCTTATGCTGGTTTCTTAATTGCTTTTGGGGTCAAACTACCTATCTTCCCTTTGCATACTTGGCTACCAGATGCTCACAGTCAAGCATCTGCTCCAGTTTCTATGATTTTAGCGGGTGTTTTGTTGAAGATGGGAGGTTATGGGTTAATTCGCTTCAATATTGAAATGTTACCCCATGCTCATATCAAGTTTGCTCCTTTACTGCTGATTTTAGGGGTGATTAACGTGGTTTACGGTGCATTTACCGCTTTTGGCCAAACTAACCTCAAGCGTCGTCTTGCGTCGTCTTCCATCTCTCACATGGGATTTGTTCTCATCGGAATTTCTTCTTTTACCGAGTTAGGAATGAATGGGGCCGTTTTACAGATGGTTTCTCATGGTTTGATTGCTGCTGCATTATTCTTCCTCTGCGGTAGCACTTATGAACGCACCCATACCTTAATGATGGATGAAATGGGTGGTTTAGCGCAGAAAATGCCCAAAACCTTCGCTTTATTTACCGCAGCGTCTATGGCTTCCTTAGCTTTACCAGGAATGAGTGGCTTTGTGGCAGAATTAACGGTATTTTTGGGTGTAACTAATAGTGATGCCTACAGTAGCATTTTTAAGACAGTGGTTATCTTTTTAACTGCGGTGGGCTTAATTTTAACCCCTATTTACCTCTTATCCATGTTACGGGTTGTTTTCTATGGACAGAAGAACGAGGGGTTACAGTTACCGAAGTTTAACTTAGATGCAAAACCCCGTGAAGTGTTCATTACTGCTTGTTTGTTACTGCCTATCATTGGTATTGGCTTATATCCTAAGTTGGCTACCACAACTTATGATGTTAAAACGGTAGAAGTTGCGTCTAAAGTTCGTTCTGCTTTACCGACAATTGCTCAACAGCAAGAAATGTCTAGTAAACATAACCTTAATGAAGAGTTAGCTTCAACGGTGTTGGTTGCACCTGAAATTGATTAACCTTGCTAGAAGATATCGTTAACATAAAGAAGGTTGAAATTCAGCCTTCTTTATATTTTTTGGTAAGGTGGGCATTGCCCACCCTACTTTATATTTTTTGTTAACTCCTACCTAGATGCTAAAACCATGACCAATCAATTACTCAAGGGACCTAATCATTCTGCTTTATGGCAATTAATTCGCTGGATACAAGATCCTTTAGCCTATCAACAAGAATGTGTCCAGCATTACGGAGATATATTTACCCTCAATGTACAAGGTTTTGCGCCTTTTGTTGTGATTGGGAACCCATTAGGAATACAAGAAATTTTTAGTCAAAGTCCCGATAAGTTTGATATTGGCCGTGGAAATGACATTGCTCAACCTCTTTTTGGGACAAATTCTTTATTTTTTTATGATGGGCAGCGTCACCAAAGAGAAAGAAAATTATTAATGCCTTCTTTTCATGGACAAAGTATACAAAATTATGCACAATCTATCTGTGATATTGCCCTTGAAGTCGCAAGTGACTGTCCGAAAAATAAACCCGTCATTATCCGTCAGGTAATGCAAACTATTAGTTTAGAAGTCATTTTAAAAGTTGTATTTGGGATTTCCGAGGGAGAAAGATATGAAATAATAAAACCCTTAATTGCGCAAATGTTGGATGTGACTGATGCTCCCTTAAATTCTAGTTTTCTATTCTTTAAATTTTTACAAAAAGATTGGGGTAAATGGAGTCCTTGGGGAAAAATTCAACATACAAGAAGACAAATTTATAAGCTCTTACAAGAAGAAATTGAGGAAAGACGTAGCCATAAAAAAGAAAGTGGTCGTGATGTTCTTAGTTTAATGATGGCAGCGACAGATGAAAACGGACAATCATTAACAGATGACGAATTAACGGACGAATTAATGACTTTATTATTCGCTGGCCATGAAACCACTGCAACTACTATGAGTTGGGCTTTTTATCAAATTCTTAGTCACCCTTCTGTCTTAGAAAAAATACATGGAGAATTAGAAGAAACAAGAAACAATCTTAACCCTTTAGACATAGCTAAACTTCCCTATCTTACTGCTGTTTGTCAAGAAGTTTTACGGATGTATCCCATTCTTCCTCTTCTTTTTCCTCGCATTACGAAAACAAAAATGACCATTATGGGACATGAATTTAGTCCTGAAAGTTGGCTCATGCCTAGCATTTATTTAGTGCATTATCGAGAAGATTTATATCCTGAACCTAAAAAATTTCAACCTGAACGTTTTTTAGAAAAAAAGTTTGCTAATTATGAATATTTACCCTTTGGTGGAGGGACTCGTCGTTGTTTAGGCTATGCTTTGGCAGAATTAGAAATGAAGCTGGTTTTAGCCTCTATTCTATCTAACTATTCACTCCATTTAGCCACTGAAAACCCCGTTAAACCACAACGTCGAGGTTTCACCATTTCCCCGGCTGGTGGCATTCCCTTGATTTTCTCAAAACCTTTGTGACAAATTCACAAAGTAGGGGTTTAACACTGTTAAACCCAGTAGAAGCAATCTAAATTCTCAACCTATGAATAATTAGAACTATTTTGCATATTCAAAAACTTCGTTAATTCTGCTTGGAATAATAAGCGAATTGTTCCTGTTGGACCATTACGATGCTTAGTTAAAATAATTTCAGCCACTCCTCTATCTACCGTGTCAGGGTTGTAATATTCGTCTCGATATAACATCATAATTAAATCAGCATCTTGTTCAATAGCACCACTTTCTCGTAAATCGGACATCATAGGGCGTTTATTATTTCTTGCTTCAACTGCACGACTTAACTGAGATAAAGCAATAACTGGGGCTTTAATTTCTCGTGCTAATCCTTTCAAAGAACGAGTTATTTTTGATAATTCTTGTACCCTATTTTCACTACCTGCTCCCTCCATTAACTGTAAATAATCGATCAAAACTAAACCAAATTCTCCTTTTTTTTCCGCTAATAAACGACGAACTTGCGAACGAATTTGAGTAACAGTAATATTGGCAGCATCATCAATATAAATGGGTAAACTTGATAGATTTCCAATAGCAATACTAATTTTTTCGTAATCATTTTGTACAAATCTTCCTGATCTTAAACGGTTACTTTCAATCCCTGCTTCTGCTGCTAATAAACGCATAGAAAGCTGTTCTTTTGACATTTCTAAACTAAACATTGCTACAGGTAAACCAAATTTTTTAGCAATATTCGCAGCCATTCCTAAACCGAAAGCAGTATTATGAACACAAATATCATTAGCAACAAAATTATGGGTTTCAGGAATAGTTAAATCATAGACTTGTTGTTCACCTATATAGTCAATGGAGATAATTTTATCCCAATAAATATCGCTGTTTGCTAGTTGTTGCAATGATAAATTATTTAAAGCTAAACCTAACTTAAAAAGTTGAGTTCGTGACAATTCTTGTTGACAACAATCAATATTATTATAGTCTTTTATTCCTGCTTCTTGACCTAAATATTGCCAGCTTTTATTACCTTTAATTAAAGCTATTTTTTTGAAAACTTCTAGAGGAATAAGATCCCCATTCATTTGATATTGTTGATTGGCTAAACTTTCTTTAGCTAAATCAATTTCTTTTTCTTTTCCAAATATTCCTATTGCTTCAAGAAAAGTTTTAATTGATTGAGTATCAGTAATCTCAAGCTGCCAATATTTTCCATCATTTGTTAGACTAGCAATTACTCCAAATCTTAGTAATAAGTGTTGAATTTGACGGGCTAATTTTTCACGATCTGTTATATAACATAATTGAATTGAATTCCCTGTAAGAAGGAAAAAATTTTCATGAGTAGCGAATAGTCGATTAAGAAATAATGCTACTAAAGAAGACTGTAATTTGAAAACAATTGAGGGAATAGTTTTTTTATGATAATCTTTACTGCATATTCCTAATTCTTCTAAGTCACTTTTTAAAGAGTTTTTATCATTAAAATTATTGATAGATTGCTGAAAATCTTGTTCTAATAAAGGGTTTTTATTAATCAAAGTTGGCCAAGTTTCTTTTAAATGACTACCTC
>JBFRWG010000097.1:0-74800 GCA_051439445.1 Crocosphaera sp. | reverse complement strand
GGAAGAGGTTATCGGGGATGTCCCTAAAAAGGCATCTAGAGCCTCCCGTAGAAGCAGGAAAGCCTCGTAGTGATATGAGGAAGCCCACCCTGTACCGCCTAAGCGGTCAGGGTTGGGAGGATGTCACAATGAGTATATGTAGCATTCTTTGAGCAATATTATCAATTCTTTGTTTACTAAAAGAGGGATGAGAAAAAGCAAAATTGATGGTCATTCTATTATGAAAGGTTGAAATAGATAAGGAAAGAGAATGATCATAAATTGAAATATTAGGAACAAAACTTATATTTTCTAAAATAAAATCTCCATAATTGGTTTTAAAATTAATTTTTCCCAGATTACTAATTCCTACAGTTGGTGTTGATTTTTCAGGATCAGCTATAGATGCTTTAATCATTTGTTTTAATAGTAGAGGATAGTAAATAAATGCTCTTTTTTGTAATGCTTTGCTGACCTTTTTATCAACTTCTTTAGCTAAAGATAAGAGATTACTTTTGGGGGTAAGGTGATAAAAAGATATCAAAGAAGAAACTATCAATTCTAAGAAGTCATCTTTTACAATAGGAGATAAACGTTTCCTTAAGTCGACATAACACTGACAATAAAGAGTCATTTTAGATTTATTTTTGAACTGAATATCATCGGCGATCGCTAATAAAATAGCTGCAGTTAGTAAACTATTGACCTTGATTTTTTCTTGTTTACTTTTAATGATAATTTTTTGAGTTAGTTCTGTTTCCAAACAATAATTAAGAAAGTATCCTTGTCTTTTTTCTAGGGGAACTACTTGCTTTGGTTTTAGTTTTTGTATCTGATAAACTTGGGATGTTAGTTTTATTTTGAGAAGAGATAAAAAGGCAATTAAGTATCCTACAAATTTAGGAAATTTTTGTTCTATTCGTTGATAATAAATAGAGGTCAACTCTGGAAAAGTTGTGAGTTCATTATTGATTTGATTTTTGCTTAAATTTTCATATTGTTGAAAAATCAAATTATGTAGTTTTACGGATGATAAACCATCAGCAATAGTATGGGAGATTAAGGTTATAAATAAAGCATCATTCTGAGATGATAAGGGGATAAAAAGACATCTAAATAAATAATTATCTAGGGGTAAAGGTTGATTAAACTCATTAATAATAATCCTTTCCCACTCTTGATTGTTATCAGTCTCAATGATTTCTAAAACAACAGATTCCCTGTCTAATGGTTGGAACTTTTGTTGTGAACTATTAAGAACATTAACAATTTTACAATTAAGAAGACTGGAGCATTTTTGGATATAAGTAATGGATTTTTGTAATAATTTTAAATCAATTTTTCCTTTAATATTACTAATAGTAGCAATTGTAAAACACCCTGAATATTGATTTAACAGATTGATTCCTTCTTCTGTTGGCGTTAATCTACGTTCATTTACCATAAACTGTATTAAAAACTAATTCTAAATTCTACATTCTAAATTAAGAAGATGTTCCCATTAAAAATAATAAAGCCATACGAACCGCAATCCCACTGGTTACTTGTTGTTGAATTAAACTAAAATTAGGATCATCCATCAACTCAGAACTAATTTCTACACCCCGATTAACCGGACCTGGGTGCAGTATTTTAACATGGGGATGACATAACTCTAAGCGACTATGAGTGATACCATACTGCTGATGATACTCCCGTAAACTAGGTAATAAATAATCCGTCATTCTTTCCTTTTGTAGTCGCAACGTCATGATGAAATCAGCATTATCTAAAGCAGGTTTCAGTTGCCAATGTAAAAATAATTGCCCAGAATACGACTCATTTTTCATCCCTTTAAACCATTCTGGTAACAAAGTCGGCGGTCCAACTAAATGAACATCGGCCCCTGTGGCCATTAAACTCCAAATATTAGAACGGGCAACCCGTGAATGTAAAATATCCCCAACAATGGCAATTTTTTTACCCTTTAATAAGTTTAAATGGGGGTTATCCGAATCTAACAAACAACACAGAGTAAATAAATCGAGTAACCCTTGAGATGGATGTTCATGTTGGCCATCTCCCCCATTGAGAATACTTACACCCGTCTGTAAACGATCCATTTCAGCAGCGATCGCCTGGGGAACCCCCGCTTGTTTATGGCGAATGACCATAAGATCAGTTCCCATAGCTAAATAAGTCTTAGCTGTATCTAAAATGGTTTCCCCTTTTGTTAAAGAAGAGGTTCCAGGGGCAAAATTTAAAATATCCGCTGACAGTCGTTTGGCCGCTAATTCAAAACTGCTACGGGTACGGGTAGAAGGTTCAAAAAACATATTGGTAACAACTACTCCCTGAAGTGCAGGAACCTTCTTCGTCCGACTCGATAACACCTCACGGAAACTAGAGGCCGTTTTGAGAACGGTATCATACTCTTCCGGTGTCCAGTCTGCTAACCCCAAAACATGATGTCGAGTCCAAGTCATAGAAAAATCCTTTAATCCCTTAGTAATGCATAATGAGTTAACATATATAGCGTCTTCCTAGCCATAGGTTGATTGTACTATTGATTGAATCAGTCATTGACAATAGGGGAAAATCTGGTGAAAAAAATGTCTCGGTTTCGAGGAGTGTATTCTGCTTTTATAACCCTTAACTGGGTAATGGTGTCATCCCTATGGACTGTTCCTGCAATGGGACAAGTCGAAGACATCCCTCCCTTAGAACCCTATCCCAACCTAGGCTATCAAGATAATCAATTATCCACAGAAACCGAATATACCCTAGGATCAGGCGATCGCCTGAGGGTGAATGTTTTTCCAGTGGAAGAATTTACTGGTGAGTATCAAATTCTTGTGGATGGAACCCTATCCTTACCCATTGTCGGTAATATTCAGGTTCAAGGATTAACCATAACCCAGTTAACAGAATTCTTAACCCAACAGTACCGTCAATATGTTAAACGTCCTGTGGTTACCGTCAGTTTAACCGCCCCTCGTCCCCTCAAATTGGCCATCGCTGGAGAAATTAATAGTCCTGGTTCCTATTTGCTTCCCGTAGAAGGAGGCCAAAAATTTCCTACCATTACTCAACTGATTCAACAAGCAGGTGGACTGACAACAGTAGCAAACTTGGACAAAGTGCAGATTAAACGGCAATTTCAAGGGCAAACCCTGGTCTTAAACCTCAATTTGTGGGACTTGCTCAAAGAAGGCCAACTGCAACAAGATATTACTCTAAGGGATGGAGATCAAGTGATCATTCCCACCCAAGAAACTGTTGATATTGCCCAAACCAGACTCTTATCCGATGCTAATTTTGGTATTGCAGCCAATCAAGAAATTAATGTGGCCATCGTTGGTGAAGTCTTTCGTCCAGGTTCCTATCGCGTTATTCCAGAAAGTACCAGTATTAGTGGTACCCAAGGGGTAACCCGCAGACAACCTCCCCGCCTCACCTTTGCCATTCAATTGGCCGGTGGAATCAGACCGTTAGCCGATGTTCGTCAAGTGGAACTTCGTCGCTACAATCGAGACGGGACCCAACAAACCATCCCGATTGATCTCTGGAATTTATTAGAAACCGGTAATATTGAACAAGATGTCATCTTACAAGAAGGGGATACCATTATCATTCCTACGGCTGAAAATTTGCCCTCAGAGGAATCTGAACCCCTAGCTGATGCCAGCTTTTCCCCGGCAACCATAAGGGTGAGTATTGTGGGAGAAGTCAGATCACCAGCAACCCTAGAACTACCCCCCAATACTCCTTTGAATCAAGGGATTTTAGCTGCGGGGGGCTTTGATCAAAGACGTGCCAATAGTGCTAGCATCGAATTAGTTCGTTTAAACCCCAATGGGACGGTTAGTAAACGGGAGATTGATGTTGATTTTGCTCAAGGAATCACAGATGGCAATAATCCTACCCTTCGCAATAAGGATGTGATCATTGTTAACCGCAACATCTTAACCACGGCTTCTGATACCCTGATTACAGTGTTTAGCCCGATTGGGGCTTTAACTGGCTTTTTTAACTTTTTTACTATTTTTCGGGATTAGTGAAACTTAAAAAGATTGTTAAAATAAGTAAAAAATACTAGGAATAAAAGCCGTAATGATTCGTTGGATTTTAAGTTTACTAATTATCTTGTTTACCTTGACAGCTATCTCTCCGGTTACACTGGCTGAAACTGTCGATAACATCACAGAACAACAGCTACAACAAGGGGAGAGCATCGCTCAACAAGCTATAGAAGCAGCAGAAAAAGGGAATTTTGCCCAAGCTGAAACCTATTGGACTCAATTAGTTGAGATGTTCCCCCAAAATCCTGCGGTGTGGAGTAATCGTGGTAACGCTAGGGTAAGTCAGAATAAGTTAGATTTGGCCATTGCTGATTTTGATCAAGCTATTGAATTAGCCCCAGATGCCCCCGATCCCTATCTTAACCGAGGAACCGCCCTAGAGGCCCAAGGATATTATGACAAGGCGATCGCTGATTACAATCATGTTTTGCAATTGAATCCAGAGGATGCTATGGCCTACAATAACCGTGGTAATGCCGAAGGGGGCCAAGGAAATTGGGAAAAAGCATTAACGGATTATCAAAAAGCAGCAGAAATTGCTCCAAACTTCGCCTTTGCCCGTGCTAATGCTGCCCTGGTTTCTTATCAGATGGGACAAACCACAGAAGCGGTTACCCAAATGCGTAATTTAGTTCGCAAATACCCCATGTTCCCTGATATGAGAGCAGCCTTAACCGCCGTTTTATGGAACCTTGGACAACAAGGAGAAGCGGAAAGTCATTGGGTGGCTGCAGTGGGTATGGATAATCGTTATCAAGACCTAAACTGGGTCCAAAATATCCGCCGTTGGCCTCCCCAAATGGTTGCTGCTTTAGATAACTTTTTGAATCTACAATAAAATACCAAGCAATTCCCCCCTATTAGGGGGGATAAACAAAGTGAGGTCCTTTAAGCAGCTTGTAAACGATAATCAGATTGCAGCCAACAACGGGGAAGGGGTTCTCCTGAAGGGAAAGTTAGTTCTAATTTAGTAAATGGTTCTGGATCTTGCATTTCTTCCCCACAGTGAAACCTGCCTAAAATTTCCGTTTCACAAGGATCGTATAGATGATCAACATTTAAGACTTCGATAACATCTCCACTGGGTTTATGTTGTAAAAACATAGATTATCCCCTCCGTTATTCATCTCAATTAGTTCTGGTGTAACATAGAATGAGCAAAATGTATTTAAAATAAAACAAACCTTTGCAAAACTTGGTTAAATTGTTAAGAATTGAAACAGTATGAGTCCAAAACGTTCTACTTTTCCTATTTCTCCTTTAATTTCCTTTACTTTAGTGAGTCTATATATTGCTTTGACGGTTCCTTTACCGTTTCTTGCAGAAGTTACAAAAGCCCCAGTACCTCCTATTTTATTATGGATAGGAATTATCGTAGGATTATTGATTTTAATTGGGGCATTAAGTGAACGAGTTATTATTAATGATAATCAAATAAAAGTCGTTTATCCTGTTTGGTTTCCTTCCTTTTTTCGTAAAGGATGGTCATTAGATTGGTCAGAAATTAAGGATTTAAAATTACGTACCACGGGACAAGGGGGGCTGGTTTATTATTTTATTAGTAAAAATTCCGATCAGGCTTATTTACTGCCGATGAGAATCGCTGGGTTTTCTTATTTAGTCAATACCATTACAGAAAAAACAGGAATTGATACCAGTGATGTTCGTCCTCTTTCTCAACCTTGGATGTATTTAATTTTGCTAGTTTGTACTGTATTTTTATTGTTAATTGATAGTTGGACAATTTGGACATCAATCAATCTTTAAATTAATTAAAAAATGTATTTATTAGTGTTTTCAAACTTCAATTTTTTAACTCTATAGTCTCTGCTCACAAATTAGATGAAGGAGAAGGCTTTTGTTGAAAAAAATAAAAAAAATATTGCCCTTCATTAAAAAAATACCACCTGTATTTATTTTGTGTAATGGGATGAGTTTACTGTTAGTTGTATTAATTATTTTATACGCTCAACGTTTTGAACCATCGGTGCAAGGTTTATTCATTCCTCCTCCTACCCCTCCTTATCCAACAGGAGGTTTATTAACCCATACGTTTGAGATATTATGTTCTATTCCTGCTGTTATTTGTGGGTTTACTTTTCTTATTCTGATTCGCATCAACCCTCATAATAAAAAGAATTGGTTTTTACTCGGTTCCACTATTTTAACGGCTGGTTTTTTTCTGAACGAAATTTATCGTATTCATATTGTTTTACAATACTTTGATATTCCTAAAATACTAACTATTAAATTTTACGGAGTAATTTTAATGTTGTATCTATTGTTATTTTGGAACCATTTAAAATCGACTCCCTACGGAATTATACTTATTTCATTTTCCTTAACCATTTTAGCAGTTTTAGTTGATACTTTCTTTCATAAATTTCCTATTCAATCTCCCTTACTGGAGGGTATACCTAAACTCTTTGGTATCATCAATTTAAGTCTCTATTTTTATCTAGTTTGCTATAGGGAAATATTAAACGCATTCATGTCCAAAAAATAACAAGCTCATGACCCAGAGAAACTCTCCCTCTCAAGGTTACATCTTATCTGAAATCCGCTTAATTACCCATTGTTAAAATTATGAGTCCAGTCCCCCCGGCTCTGCTACCTCTGCTACCCCTGCTCACTCCACTAGCAAGTAGAGTTTGATATTACCAGTTATGCTGACATTTTCTTCCTGCTCGGCAGCGAAAAACAAGAAGATCGATTAAAATTGGAAGTAGATATAGCCAACTAAGATCACAAGGGTTAAATTATGACTCAATTAATCGGTTTCATTTTTTTAGGAATTTACTTATTGGGAATTTGGAAATTTATCTCAGGCTATAATTTGACTAATTTTAATCGTCAGTTACCAACTAAGTTGATGTTAGCCCTTTTGTGGCCAGTTTTACTAGGGGTTAATACATCTTATCGTCAAAACTTTACTAAAGCCTTGAAAGGACGAAAGTATTAAACCTTTGCTGGAAAAAATAGCTAAACTTTGGTTAATTGGCGGCACAGGAGATAGTGCTACAGTTGTTGAAGCGATCGCCTCCCATCACTTTCCCTGTGTTGTTACTGTAACCACTCCCAAGGCTGAGTCTCTTTATCCTCATCATCCTCAGATTAGGGTTAAAGTGGGTAAATTAGATAGAGTGGCTATTCAACAATTTTGTCATAAAGAAACCATAAAAGGTATTGTTGATGCTTCTCATCCCTTTGCTATAAGTATTTCTCGGCAGGTGATAAATGTTGCTCAGTCTCTACTAATTCCTTATTTACGTTATGAAAGACCGAGTTTAACCCCTAATTCTCAAATAACTTATCTAGATACTTTCGATGAGTTAATCGCAGGAAATTATCTAAAAAATAAACGAGTTTTATTAACAGTCGGCTGTCAGTCCTTATCTAAATTTAGGTTATGGCATCAAAAAGCTGTCTTATATGCTCGTATTCTCCCTAAATTAGAGTCTCTAGACATGGCCTTGAAAGCAGGCTTTTCTGAACATCAATTAATCGCACTGCGTCCTCCTATTACTCTAGAATTAGAAAAAGCATTATGGCAACAATGGAAAATTAATTTAGTGGTAACTAAAGCATCAGGTAAACAAGGAGGAGAAGACATAAAAGGGAAGGTAGCCCAAGCATTGGATATTCCTCTAATCATTATTAAAAGACCCCCCTTAAATTATCCGCAACAGACAGAACAGTTATCTGATATTATTGAATTTTGTTATCAATGTTTTCAAGGATAAATTATGTCTGATCCCATTACACCTACAGTTAGCGATCGCATTTGTCAACACATGAACGAAGATCATCAAAATGCTATTATTTTATACGCTAAAGTGTTTGGTAATCTTCCAGAAACCGAAACCGCTACCATGAAATCCATTGATCCTCAAGGCATGAATTTATCTATTGTTGTCGCAGGAGAAACGAGGCCAGTTCGTATCCTATTTGATCATATTTTAAAAGACTCAGAAGATGCTCATCATACTTTAATTGATATGGTAAAACAAGCTCGATTATCTGACAATTAGTATTATCAATAGTTTTAACCCCTAGAAAGCAATGGGGAATAAGTGTATTAGCTAAATAGTTGATTTGATCTATACTGAGGGACAAGAAAAGCAACTCTTTTGTCAAGTAGTTATACGAAATCTTAACGTTTTGTTGTTAAGATACGTAAACATAGAAAACAATTTAGTCATATTGTTGACAAAAGAGAGCCAAGCCAATGATTAAACAATTCGCCTTCACCAAAGCCCTAAAATCCACCTCTGTGTTAACAGGATTGCTAATTGCAACCTTTTGTTCCCTTACTCCTGTCATAGCTGGTGGAGTCATGGAAATGTCAGGGACAGATAAAGATGAGATTTCCATGAGCGAAGAAAAGATGAACCTTGTAGAAACAGCTATAGGGGCTGGGGATTTCAAGATATTAGTAACAGCTATTAAAGCAGCCGGTTTAGTAGAAACCTTATCAGGAGATGATAAGTTTACCGTATTCGCTCCCACAGACAAAGCCTTTGCGGCCCTTGGAGAAGATACCCTCAACGAATTACTCAAGCCAGAAAACAAAGACCAATTGATTGCTATTCTAACCTACCATGTTGTCCCAGGTGTGGTGAAATCCAGCGATCTTGAAGCCGGTGAAGTTAAAACCGTTGAGGGGAGTCCTGTTAAGATTAAGTTAGGGGAGTCGGTTAAAGTTAACGAAGCCATGGTTATTAAAGCCGATATTAAAACAAGTAATGGCATTATTCACGTCATTGATAAAGTCATTTTACCCCCCGCAAAATAAAGAGCAATGCTCATCTAAATCCTTCACTTGACTAACTCCAAACTGTAGAGACATTTTCCTGTGTCTACAGTTTTATTTTTTCGGTGATAATGGATTATCCTGAAAATAGGAACAATTAACGGTTTTGAAGCATCATCAACCTAGAAGCCTTCCCCAAAAAATAATTTTTAACCTTGCAGAGGATTTCATAGTTTAACGTAGAGATCAGCAGCAAGTTTCGGTCTTCGATTACCCTATCATTGATAATTCTGATGAAACCCCTTCCCCTTCCCTCTCTTGTTCATTACGAATTACTCTTACAGTTGCTAGAGCGTAAAACTCTAGCAATGACTTATGAGGAACCTAACCTCAAACAACAAGTACAACAATTGATTATCACCTTACGCAAAGCCAGAGCGCAACAAAAACAACTCGAAGCCATTTGCCAACAAACCCATATCCCTACAGAATATTATTGGTCTTTGAATAGTGTTGATGCAACCCTTGATACTCCTGAGAACACAGAACTCAAGTCCTGAGACAGACAAGATTGTTTTTCTCGATAATGACTTAATTGAACTATAATATATCCTTAAAACCTTGTGTGTGGGAATGGAATGCTTAAGCCACTTAAAGATAAACGTCCTCTTGTTCTTATTTCTAGCGTCCTATTACTGGGTACAATAGGCACAGTTACCATTACCCCCAGAGTGGTGGAATGGCTAGAACAAAGACAACAGACTCAAATCGAAACAACCCTAAAAGAAGACCTGAACAAGCCTTCTGTTGTTTTAACCTTAGCTGAAGTTCCCGCCAAAAAACGACAACAAACCTTACAAGAAATTGCTTCATCCCAAACCCTTTCCCTCGAAAGAAGTCGCGCCCGTTATTTATTGGCCAACGATCTTCTTAAACAATACGAAGGCGGCCCGGCCTTGCGACAACTCGAAGGATTAGAAAAAGAATATCCCACCCTAGTCCCCTATATCCTCCTCAAACGGGGTCGAGGCTACGAATTAACCAACGAGACAGCCTTAGCCCAAAAAACCTGGCAAGAACTCATTGAAACCTATCCTGACTCCTTAGCTTCGGCTCAGGCTTTATATGAACTAGGAAAATATGATGGCCAATATTGGGATCAAGCCATTACGAAATTTCCTCAACACCCCAGCATTCAAAAGGTAATTCGGGAACGATTCAAAGAAAACCCCAAACAACCTAAACTCTTATTATCCTTGGCCAGATATGCGGCCAATAATCCACAAACTAACCCCATACGCAATCGCCTAGTTAATAGCTATAGTCAACAGTTAACCCCCGAAGATTGGCAAATTATTGCCGATGGTTATTGGTCAGTTAATGAGTATTACAAAGCAGCGTTAGCCTATAAAAAGGCCCCCAAAACCCCAGAAAATTATTATCGCATCGCTAGAGGGCAACAGGTACAACCTCAAGGTAATAACAAAAATGAGGTGATTGCTGCTTATCGACAGTTGCTGTTTGGCTTTCCTCAAGCCCCAGAAACTGCCACCGGACTGAAACGACTGGCACAGTTATCCCCCCCTCAAACAGCCATTAGTTATCTCAACGAAATCATCCAAAGATTCCCTGAACAAGCTCCAGAAGCCCTTCTTGATCAGGCTAAGTTGTTGGATAAGTTAAACCGAAAAACTGAAGCGGCGCAAGTTCGTCAGACTCTTCTCTCCGACTATCCCAAAGCAGATGCTACGGCAGAATATCGTTGGCAAATGGCCCAAAGAGCCGCCCAACAAGGAGATGCTCTCAAAGCTTGGACCTGGGCCCAACCCATTACCACCAACAATGTGGATAGTTCCATCGCCCCCAAAGCAGCTTTTTGGGTGGGTAAATGGGCGCAACAATTAGGACGTATCCAAGACTCTGAAGCTGCATTTAAGCACGTTGTGGCTCGTCACCCCCAATCTTACTATGCTTGGCGCTCGGCTGTTCATTTGGGTTGGAATGTAGGTAATTTTAATAATGTTCGTCAAGTGATGCCCCAAGTAGATAAACCTGGGGTTCGTGCTTTGCCCCCTGCGGGTTCAGAAATGTTCCAAGAATTGTATCGTTTAGGACAAGATGGAGATGCGATCACTTTATTTCAAGCAGAGATGGGCGATCGCCAAGAGTTAACGGTAAAAGAAGGGTTTACGGATGCTCTCTTAAAGTTAGTTCAAGGGAAAAATCTGCAAGGGATTAATCAGGTTTGGGGACTACAAAAAAAGGATGATCCCGAACAGCAAAAGGAATGGCAAGCACTGAGAAAAACGGATAAATATTGGCAAGCTTTATTCCCTTTTCCTTTCTATAGTACCATCATCGATTGGTCACAACAACGTCAATTAAATCCTTTATTAGTAACCTCATTAATGCGGCAAGAATCACGTTTTGAACCAGAAATTAAATCCCCTGTCGGTGCCACCGGTTTGATGCAGGTGATGCCGGCAACAGGCGAATGGGTGGCTAATAAAATTAATTTACAAGATTATTCTTTAACTAATCCCAATGATAATGTTAATTTAGGCACTTGGTACTTAAATTATACTCATGATAAATACAGTAATAATTCTTTATTGGCGATCGCTAGTTATAATGCAGGTCCAGGAAATGTATCTAAATGGGTTAGAAGATATCGGGTCAGTGATCCTGATGTTTTTGTGGAAAAAATACCCTTCCGAGAAACAAAAGGTTATGTAGAATCTGTGTTTGGTAATTATTGGAATTATTTACGGATTTATAACCCAGAAATATCTCAATTATTACAACAATATTCTCAGCAATAAGTGATATAACCTGAGTTCGGAGTTATGATTTTTTAAACAAGAAAATTAAATTTTAATACTTCTGAGAAAGAGTAATTTGCTTAAAAATTTCATTATATCGAACTCAGGTTGGAAAAGGGGTAGGTTATCATAACAATCATTAAAGAACACTATAATGACTGATATAGCGTTTCTCGGACTCATGAGGTACACCTCATATTGAACTCCTGACTCCTGACTCCTAAAACTAGAAAATTTTGTACCTCACAAGTATGAGAAGTGCTATATAAATAAAAAAAATCAAGATTCTATAAACTATTTATTTAAAATACATAATAACTGTCTTGATAATATTAAGTTAGCTGATCAGAAAGCTACAGCATTAATTGCTATTAATTCAGTTATAATTATTGGATTATTTAGAGAACTATATTCAGGACTAAGATTTAGTGAAGAGCAGTGGTATATGAAAGGTATAATTATTATAATATTTCTCATATTACTCATATCTGTAATATTACCGATATTTGTTATCTTACCCCGTGTCAGAAAAGTAAATAGGGAAATACAAAAACATAAACAAGAAGAATCCAGAACAAATATCAATTTTGTTAATGCATCTTTAATATCCTCTTATCAACCATTAGAATCTCAATTTTCACAGAAGATTATTGATGATGATTTTAAAAATTTTCAAGTTTTTATTGAAAAGGGTAAATTTTTAACAGATGAGGCTCAAACAAATAACTTGAATAAGAAACTAATTGACGAACTTTTAGAGTACATATATGTACTATCAGTAGTCAATAATAGAAAGTATTCAAGATTAGAACCAGCCATAGGATGTCTGGTAATCAATCCAATATTGTTAATGGGAATATCTTTTTATATCTATCTGCTCAAATAATGGTATTCTTCGGTGTTCACAAGTAAAACCCTAGCACCCTTCGTAAGTTAGGCGATCGCACTAATTTTCAGGAATCATACTATTGCGCAACAGTTAAAACGCTGATGGTTTCTTGTTCACAAGTAAAACCCTAGTACCCTTAGCAATACCAAATCCGCTTATCATCGTAGAGTAATATTCTTTCTTCCCCTACTTCCTCTGCCCCCTCTGCCCCCTCTGCCCCAGAACGATGATTGTCTACTATCTAAAGCGGATTTAGTATAAGTTAGGCGAGCGCTACATTTTTAGGAATCATACTATTGCGCAACAGTTAAAATCCTGATTGTTAGGGGTTTATAATCAAAACCCTAGCACCCTTCGTAAGTTAGGCGATCGCACTAATTTTCAGAATTCATACTATTGCGCAACAGTTAAAACCCTGATGGTTTCTTGTTCACAAGTAAAACCCTAGTACCCTTAGTAATACCAAATCCGCTTATCATCGTAGAGTAATATTCTTTCTTCCCCTACTTCCTCTGCCCCCTCTGCCCCCTCTGCTCCAGAACGATGATTGTCTACTATCTAAAGCGGATTTAGTATAAGTTAGGCGAGCGCTACATTTTTAGGAATCATACTATTGCGCAACAGTTAAAACCCTGATTGTTAGGGGTTCAAACATAAAACTCGCTTCACTCGATAAATAGGGCCAGCGCAATTATTTTGAGAACTCCTACTGTAGTGCAATATTAATGAATAACAATTTTCGGTTTGAGTAAGTAATGATTATCCATAACGATAAGAGAACCCATTCCCAAAAAATCTCCAGCTTGGTTATTAACTCGAATAACATCTCCAGAAGCATCAATATTAACCCTATCTATAACAAGTTTTTGTCCTTGACACCAGCGTTGACTATCTTCATTTGAAAGAGTAGTTTGGGGTAAATATTGTAGCAATAGTTCAGGTTTTAATAAGGAAAAATTGTCTTGTTCAATTTGTATTTTTAGTTCTTCTAATGTTATAGTTTCTGATAGTATCATTCCACAACTTTCCGTTCTCATTAAAGCAGCTAATGTCCCCCCAACCCCTAATTTTGCCCCTATATCTCTAGCGATCGCTCTAATGTAAGTCCCTGGACCACAGTGAATATTAAGCACCAGTTCAGGAAATTCGCCAGGATACCAGTCTAAAATATCAATTTTATTAACTTTAACCGTTCTGACAGGAACTTCTACTGTTTCACCCTTTCTAGCTAACTCATATAACCGTTTACCATCCCGTTGAATGGCACTATACATAGGTGGAATTTGCTCAATTTCGCCTAAAAACTCTTTTAATAGGGGTTCAATAGACGCTAAGGTTATATGAGGGGCAGAGTGTCTGTTAATAATCTCTCCTTCTAAATCATCGGTAGTCGTTTGGATACCAAAGCGAATCTTAGCCTCATAAGCCTTATTTTCAGGCAAAAATGATAATAAACGGGTGGCCTTTCCTACGGCGATGGGTAATACTCCCGTCGCTGCTGGATCAAGAGTTCCCCCATGGCCAACCTTTTTTATCTTGAGGAATCTTCTCACCCTCGCAACACAATCATGAGACGTTAACCCGGATGATTTATTTAAAGCGATAAATCCAAACATATTTTAATCAAATGAGTATAAAAAAAGATTATGACATTACTTGTCCCGAATTTCTCAGAAAATCTGCCATCGTAAAAGAAAGAAGGCTGACAGGAAGTGGGTTTGAAGCCGGCGATCTCCTTTCATTAACTTAAACGATTTCTTCACGTTGTCTACTTATTTTGAGGTGTTTACGAGTAAGTTGATTAATAGCTTTTTTACGGTTGTTTGAGACTTTCTTTTCACGAGAAACACGACGTTGACAAAACTTTAGTCGTTCTTCTCCTTGACAATAAAATCTAGGGTTGGGTTCAGTTTTCTCCATTGAATCAGTGTAGAATTCCCTCTAATCACCATATTTGAAAAATAGGGTTTGATTTTGTTGCCAAATTCCTATTCTCAATGAAATTTTATCTCAATTTTGACTAGAAATACCCTTAGAATTGGCAGCTTTTGCTAATTTAGGGGAATCTGAAATCTTAGAGAAGTTAACCATCGCATTTGGCGATCGCTTTGATGCAACCACTGCGCTGAAATAAGAGACAACTTTATTACTGATAATGGACGTTTGAAAGTTAATAACTATTTTACTCTGACTATAGAGGGTGTTAAAAAGCATCCTGAGCAAGAGGATGATTTTTAGACAACAGATGAAGGGACAATTCTCACTGGAAATATCTTAATCAATGATGAAGATAATGATAGCTTTACTTATACTATTAGTCATGGAGAATAATGACAATGATACCTTTGATAACTTAGGGGATGCTGTACAGTTTCGTGACATCATTGTATCAGAGGTGCTTTAGTCTTTAGAGGTAACAAATGTTTATTGTTTTATAAATTTTCTTGGCAATAAGTTTAAGGAAAGTTAAATTTTTTATAGAATCTTGAAAAGTCAACATTTCCTCAACAATCTTTGTCATTATGTTAACTGTCCGAGATTAAAAAAACATAATTATGCAGATGATGGAGTCAAAAAATGTCAGAGCAAACACACCCAAAATTAAGCGATTGTAGCCATGAAAGTATTTTAGAAGAATTACGTAAACGAGAAAGCGAAGGGAATTCTTCGGCTAAAAATAAACGAGATTTGGCTGAATATGACCCGAAAGCTTTACAAAAAGAGTTAAAACGTTCCGAAAAATTAGTGTATGGAGTCGATGATCGCCAAGACTTATATCAAGTTACCGATCGACAGATAATGACCTTAGCTGACAGTGTGGTCAGTCTAATTGATGTTGGTAGTATTTCTGACAATAGTAATGGTAGTTCAACTATCTTAACTGTACCTTTTCGCATATCCAATAATCTGTGTGAGGGGGAACGTTTTCGAGAACAACCCACTGCACCCTTTTGCTCAGGATTTTTAGTAGCCCCGGATATAATTGCCACTGCAGGACATTGCGTGAACCAAAACAACTTAGCCCGTATTCGTTTTGTTTTTGGTTTTCGTATGATTAATGAAAGTGAACCTAATATCATTATTCCTAACAATGATATTTTTCGAGGAATTGCCTTAATCGTTCGCGAAGAAATATCCACTGGAGCCGATTTTGCCCTAGTTCGTTTAGATCGTCCCGTCACAGGACACACCATAGTCCCCGTTCGACGGTCCGGCAAAATTGACGATGGAGAAGAAGTCTTTGTCATCGGACATCCATCCGGATTACCCCTAAAATTTGCCAATGGAGCCCACGTTCAAGATAATTCACCCTCTAGTTTTTTTGTCGCCAATTTAGATACCTATGGTGGTAATTCTGGTTCCCCAGTCTTCAATGAAAATGAAGGCATTGTGGAAGGTATTTTAGTGAGAGGGGACACAGATTTTGTCAACTTAAACGGATGTCGAGTCTCTAATGTCTGTCCTACCACTGGTTGTCGCGGAGAAGATGTAACTCGAACCACAGAATTTGCTGACTCTGTTCCTGAAAATTCAACCCTACCTCCAGCAGATGTTGAAAGTCGCATTGGTAATTTAGAGCAAGCAGTAGAATCCATCGCCAACGATATCAAAGAAATTAAAGATAGTCTCACCAGGTAATTGTATGTCTTCTCGCTCCCACATCACCATTGAAGAAATCTGGATTTGTCCCCCATTAGCTTTTGCCCGGTTTGGTCAATCTCCCTATCCGATGGAGAATTTTCACTGGGCAGAAAATGACTATTCACCCAGAGGAACAGCCGAAACAGTAATTGAACCGGCCTTAACCTTTAATATTGATCCTAATGGCAATATTTCAGCCTATTTACCCGAAGAAATCCGCTTTAGAGACGGGGAGAAATGGCGGCCTGTTTGTCCCTTTTTTGAATTACATGGACGGTTATCAGACGGCAGTGAAGGGCCCATTGGCCTCCCTGAATTACACAGTGCTGGATTAACCCTAAAAGATATTGTCTGGCAGATTACTGTTGCCAATCGCAAAGCCTATCATTACACCTTAGCAGAAGGGGATTTTGTTGAAGCCTCCGTAACCATTTCAGGAGAAGATTATCGGATTCATCCCTTACTGGGAAAAAGCCCCCAAAACGTAGAAAATCCCATCGTTCCAGAAGGAATGTATATACCTTTGGGACATCTTCGCGTCATTCGTCCTAATCCCAGTTGGCCAGAAGTGCGGTTGCGAGTGACCCCCCCTCAAGGGTTAATTTATGCCCCGACTAACACCAGTGAACGGGACTTAAGCGCATTAGTTCCAGCAACCCAGAATAAAGAAGAATTTTTGCGTCATATTAACATGATGCTCAATCCTGACGCAGCTTGGGCAAATTGGCAATTAGAAAATGATCCCCGCACCAACCCAGGAGGGTTATATGCACAAGATGGTCAAGGCCATAGTTTAGGCTTTCTCGATGATTCTAACGATGGTTTGATTGAAGTGAGTATCAAAGGGCAAGGAGTGGCCAATGGCCAATTAACCGCCTATGCTCGTTATACCTGTTGTCCCCCTGATTTTCAACCCGATCGCCGGCCCTTTGTTTCTATTGCTGATGGGTTAAGCGATTTGACAAAACGCGAAGAAGTGTTAAGACGGGGGTACATTGATGGGGCAAATTGGCCCGAAACTGAGGACGAAATTGCTGATCTCATGCAACGAGTAAGAGAGACAATGGAAGCCTCTAATTTGGATCAACAAAATCTGCGATCGCAATTAGCCAATAGTGATAATAGCATTCCCTTTGAACCCATGGCACCGAGACCAGGTCACCCCTTACCCTTAACGGAGTTAGGAAGGTCAAACCATGCTAGATTTTTGGCTTATGAAGTCTTTAAGCAACGGTTAGGACAGCGGCCCGAGCTATTTGAGCAATGGATACGCAACCCAAGCAATGAACCGGCTGCTTACAACAAAAAAATGCCCACAGTGATGAGAGGATCGGATTCTTCTCCCATGTCCATTTCTCAACGACAATATTATCTGATGAAAGAATGGTTAGACGTGGTGCAAAATAATCCTGATGAGTAAGGGGACTGGGAGAGATTTAACTATCATCACCCCGTCATCTCATTACCCCACCCCTCCCACAGTCCCCACATCTGCGATCCCTCATGACTTCCACTTCCTTATCCCGTGACTTTCATCCCTTTACCAGTCAACTTGGCCAACATTTATTAGTAGTTGATGGTTCCCAAGTCTTTGATCTTGATTCCCTTTCGGCCCAACAATTACAACAATGGTTAACAACTGAAACCCTAACCGAAGAAATACAAGCTTTTCGGGATAGTTTTTTAATGTCTGGGGGAGAGGTTCATATTACAGATAAGCCTTTAGAACCGCCCCCCTTACGTTCCCTATCTTTAAACGTAGCCCAAAGTTGCAATCTTGGTTGTCATTATTGTTATGCGGATGAGGGCAAATTTGGGGGTCATGCTCAATTGATGACCCCAGAAGTGGCAGAACAAGGGGTAGAAAGATTAATTACAGAAGCCGAACCAGGAGTTGATTTAGTCGTGGGGTTTATGGGAGGGGAACCCCTATTAAACCGTCCACTGATCCATCATATTACCCACTATGCCAGCCAAAGGGGAAAACAAACGGGTCATAAAATCAAATTTTCCCTAACCACTAACGCAACCCTAATTAAACCAGAGGATGCGGCCCTATTTGCCTCCTATGGGTTCAATATTTCCGTGAGTATTGATGGTCCCCAAAAATTACACGATCGCCTTCGTCCTACTGCCAAAGGAAAAGGCAGTTATGAAGCGATGTTACGGGGGTTAGAACAATTGAAGCAGCAACGACCCGGTCATTTATCCGCCCGAATTACAGTAACACCGCAAACAGGAAAATTATCAACCATTTTGCGTCATGTTTTGTCCTTGGGGTTTGATGATGCAGGGTTTGCCCCAGTATTAGTGTCACCCAATCCTAATTATGCCTTTAAAGCCCAACATTTTCAGCAATTTTTAGCAGAAATGATTGAATGTGGTCGGCTTTGTCAAGAACACCTCTTAAACGGTCAACGGTTTCCCTTTACCAACTTTGAGACTGCCCTGAATGAGATTCATCGGGGGAGTCATCGGCCCTATCCTTGTGGAGCCGGGGCTGCCTATTTAAGTCTCAATAGTCAGGGAAAATTATATGCTTGTCATCGTCTTGTTGATCAAGAAAAATGGGCCCTCGGTTCCGTTCAACAAGGATCAAACTATCAGGCCAGACAAGAGCTTTTAAAACAGGCCCATGTTAACAGTATTGAACCTTGTCGTGGTTGTTGGGCCCGTTATCTATGTGGGGGGGGATGTTACCACGAAGTCAATCAACGGGGACGTATTGCCTGTGATTATATTCGTGGTTGGTTGGAATTTTGTTTAACTGCCTATGCCGAACTTTCTGCCGCTAGACCAGAATATTTTATCCATCCTGAAACCTATTTGAATCAGGGGGTGGATGAGTCGTAGGGACTTAATAATATTAAGCCCCTACAAAAGTCAAAATCTTCTCCTTATACCAAATCCGATGGTCAAAACCTCTTGATAGTTTTGCTCTCCTTGCTCCCAAATCTCCCAATACTGGGTAGGTTCAGAACTAATTGTTAGTTGAGGCAACGTGAGTTCGACAGAACATAAAATCGATGGTTTAAGAGTCACATCGTTAACTCGAAACCCTGATTTTTTCGTTCAAAATGTTTCAACTCCGAACTCAGGTTGAGGGACGAGAAAACATTATGTATTGCTTAATGCTCCCCACCCTCCCCAACTAGCAAGATAAGAGGGGTATCTAAAGCGGATTTGGTATGACCTCCTGCTTTTAATCAATAATTTGCCAAACTTGAGAGATTAAACTATGAGTGAGAACCATAAACCCCGTCGTCCTTCTGCCTCTCCAGAAAATCCAAAAGATTGGAAGATTTTTCCGCGAAATCTTACGGCTCGGGCCGCCTATATTGTTCCTGGAAACCCCACCGTTAGCCGTCCAGAGGATGGAGTAGATAATAGCTATCCAGGGTTAGAAATGGATGTGCGTAACCTACAAAAATACTTCTTTCCTGGCTTATATTTTGAAGTATATCGGCAAGGTGGGGCGCGACTAGCTGGCCTAACCCCACCAGATCGGGCTGCCCAATGGCTGAATTTAGGCTTAAAAGAAACAGATATTCAAGACAACATCTATTTATGGGTTTTGCAAGGAAAAACCGCCTCTAATCAAGATGCGACCAATCCTCCCATCATTGATTTTGTCAACACCGAAGGGTTAGGAGGGTTATATGGATGGCGTAAAATTAACGCCCTGTTTCCGGGTAAAGTTGCGGTGGTTATTGGATCTGCCCCCCCAAGCAACGGAGATCAACTCGAAGCAGCTAAAGCCAAACTATTGGAGGGTTGGAATAGTAATCAAAGTTCTCTGCAACGAGATAGTAACGGTAAACTCGAATATGGGGTTTTAATTGCTCAACGGGCCCCTTATTTAAGTTCTGAAGGGGTGATCGATCCAGATGTTTATCGGCCAGGGGAACTCACCCGAACCTTATGTACACCCTGGACTTATGATTTTCGGGACTGTCAATGTTTCTATTGGGCCTCGAATAAACCCGATGTCGTCGCTGGAGAAGATGATAAATATCCCTATTTGAATTTTCAGCGCAAAAATCGAGCCGTTGACCCCCAAACCGAAGATATTGCCAATAGTTATCAGGCCCGTCGAGAAAGGGAAATTGATTATGCAGAGATGATGATCGACTGGGAACAGTTACGTCCGGTGGTCAATGGTCGAGAATGTGGAGAGTCCTATAAACCCGAAGCACCACCCCCAGGGCCGATCCTTACCCTAGAGGAAATTAAAACAGAATTGACCTATTTGGCAACGGTAGAACACGCATTGGCGGTTCAATATCTCTATGCTTATTATTCGGTGAATGCACCCCAAGATGAACCCGATGATCCTGATCTCAGAAGTTTCCGTCTTTGGAAAGGGGCCAATGAAATTTTTAGTATTGCCATTGATGAGATGCGTCATTTGCGTTGGGCCAATCAGGTGTTAAAACTATTAGGCAGCCCGACTATTATCAAACGGGCGGCAAAACTAGGACGACGGTTTGAACTTCCTTTTTACCTACAAAGTTTGAGCAGTCCTCAATTACAATGGTTTATCGATGTGGAACGGCCCAGTCGTTCGACTCGTGTGGGACTTGATGGGATGTATGTAGGGATTCAAACTTCTCTGCAACAGCTTTCGGCTAATGAAATTGACCCGGAAACGCAACGCCGAGCCGTGGAAATCATTAAATTGATTATTGATGAGGGAGAGGGTCATTATGTACGCTTTAGTACAGCCCAGCAAAATTTAGCCTTTTTTGATGATGCAGGACGAGGCAATTTACCTCAATATATTCGCGACGGACATTGGAGTCAACAAGGTGATCCACGATCCGATGTTCCTGGGGGTGTTTTGTATGGCCAACCCCACCGAGAAACTCAAGGAACCCAAGGGGCAAAATTACAGCTTCAAAGTGATGCGCTGTACTTACTACTGTTGATCTTATTAAAAATTGCCTTTGCCATGAAAGATGAGCATCTGAGTGGGTTATCGTTACGTCAGGCCATTGCTTGTATGTTCAAAATGAATGACGTTAACTTCCAACTGGCTACCCAAAATATGACTCCCTTATTTACTATTCCTGAATGGTGGGAAAGTGATCCCCCTGTGACTTCTGCTGATGCGGCCCATACCTTGTTTGAAAAAGCAAAGCAAAGGTTAATGGAAAGCGAGGTGTTACAAAGTGCTGGGTTTGGCCAAAAGTTAATTCAACGGCCTTTACCAGAGTCCCGTGTTTTGCAAAATCCTGTCCTAACCAATGTGTTAAACCAACAACATCAGGCCAGTATTGATGATGTGATCGCTTATTTTGATCAGGCGATCGATCAAACAACTTATGAATCTGTGTAGGTGGCATAGATAATGTAGGGGTCAACGACTGTTGACCCCTAGAAAACAGGGTTTTATGGTATTAAGCAATACTCCGATCGCTATTGTTGGCCACAGTTTGACGGCTCATGCTGTGGCCGCAGCCTTACAAAAGTTAGGCTATGAGTGTACTCTAATTTATGACCCGACTTCCCTACAGTTTAAAGGGCCATCTTTGGTTCTTAATGATGTGTGTGAAACCCTATTAGGAGAATTATTCGGCCAGAGTCCTTTGTCTGAGTGGGGTCAACCTTTAACCTATCGTTGGGTACGTTGGGGAAATGATGCGTCTGAGCAGGTTTACCAACCCGCTCATGCTGTTCCTTCCCATGTCTTATTAAGCCAAATACGTCAGTCTGACATTATGCAGTCTGTATCGGTGGTTGACGCAAGAAAGATTACCACTGAGCAATTATTGGATAATTATGCTTGGACAGTTTTTTGCACTCATCAACAAGGACTCATTTATCTTCCTTCTCATAAGAGTCAAGAAACTTTATTCCCTCCCTTATCAGGGGGAAAACGGATGATCCTCACCGCCGAAAGTCCTCATGATTGTTTAGAATTACGCAATAGTTGTTATATTGAATCCTTGGCTAATAGTTGGTTATTTTATGCTCCCCTTGATGAACAGTTGGGGATGGTTCAAGCTTGTTTACCCACTTTTCCTGCCAACCCACAAAAGGCTTTGTTAGAGTGTTTATATCAAAGTCGATTAATCGGGCCTTTGGTGAAGCAAATCGATCAGGTTCGTTGTTTTCCCTCAGCCCCCCGTTTACAATGGCCTCTCTATGGTTCAAGATGGCTAATGGCCGGAGAACCGACAATAAAGCTTGATCCAGTCAGTGGAGAAGGAACCCCTTTTGCCCTGCGTAGTGGTATTCTGGCCGCAGCAGTGGTTGATGGGATCTTACAAAACCCGAATAATTTAAACAGCTTATTAAATTATTATCAAACTCGCTTAACTCATTCTTTCATTGCTCATTTGGAAGGATGTAGTCAATACTATCAATCTGTTTTTGGTAATCATCCTTTATGGCAACGTGAAATTAGTCAGATGATAGAGCTAGCTGAAGATTTATCCAGTCGCGTACAACAGCCAACCGAGTCTAATCTCAATTATCAATTAATTGGTTTCAAATTGGTACTTAGGGATTTTTAAGTTTTTATGGCTTTAGCTAACAATAAGCTGCATCCTACCCCCAGAATCCCCCCAATCAAAGAAGACTCAGGAACTTTTTCACTCCTGACTGTGACATTGTCATCTATTCCGTCACCTGTATCATAAACATAATTATAGGCTTGAGGATCGCCCTGAATGTGACTACGAAGAAATAAAGCACTCCAACGAGCGATCGTTTCCGTAGCGATCGCTTGCTCAATCTCTGGTGTGATCGGATCTCGCATGGGATTATCTTCATTAGTAATACCATAATGATTGGCTCCCAATACATTAACAAGTATCTTCGGGGGATCTTGAATATTATTGTAGGTTGCAATAGCGTTTTCTAGGGTTGTAACACTATCAATTTCTCCTTGGATTAGCCCAGTCGGAATCCCTTGATTATCTATGGGTAGAAATTGCCCTGTCATTTGATCTCTCAAGTTGGTTCCGTAAAAAATACCTGCCTTGAGTTCTGAAGGTCTCTCAAAAGTCGTATTACAGACAATGGGTTGACAAATTCCTTGAACAGCGTTTAACCCCACTGAACCGCCAAAAGAATGGCCCAATAATCCCATTTGTGTTGTCTCTATCTTGCCGAATAAAGGGGAGGTTCCATCAAGGTTTTCCATACCCATAAAGGTTAAAACATCATTGACTAATTCCACATCGGGGAAGAATCCTGTTGCTGAACCAAAGGGATTGGATATGGTTCTTTCGTGGTTAGGAACCACAACAATAAACCCATAACGAGCTACCAATGTCGCAAAGTTAGCATAATCCCCTTGATCAACTAAAGCACCTTGTAACATTAGGGCAATGGGAAAAGTGGTTGCCGACTCATCACTGACAGGGTAATAAATATTTGTGGGATCGGTGTCGCTTCCTGTGGTTGGAACCAAAGTTGTATAACTGGTTGCTGTGTCATAAAGGGGAAGAGGGGTAAACGCACTGGCAACAGATTGAAAGGTTAATATAGTTAAACAGCCGCCCAATAAAGGCAAATAAGTTGATTTTGGCTGGAATCCAATGGTCTTGATCATGACTTTTTTCCGATACTTTTTAACTGTGAGTTCAGAAGCCCCAACTATACCTATAGGTTAGTTGGGGTAGTTCACGAATGTCAGTTTATTTCCTTACCACAAGGGAGGTCCACTGGGAACGGGAGAGGGTTTGAGGTGAGGTGAGTTCTTAGTAGAATTGTCTTTAAAATCAGGTTTGGGAGAGGGATTCGGAGTAGGAGAACTGATGCTTTGAGATTTAGGTTTTGATTGATGACGACGTTTTAATTTTTGTATATTAACTGCAATGGTTTCAATTCTTAGCTGAGTTTCTAACATTTTACTCTCAATTTCTGCTCTTGGAATCTGCTTATTGCTAATCATTTCTAAACGATCCTTTATGTTTTTCCATTGATTTTTGGCTAAAGTATAATCTGCAATTGTTTTGGCTTCTTTGGTTTGGATAACCGCTTTTTCCATTAGTTTTTCAATGCTCTGGAGTTGCTCTTTCACTTGTTGTTTTTTAACCATTTTTCCATTGATTTTTTTGATTTTTGTATCAATGGTATTAAGAGCTATTTCTGTTGATTGTCGTTGGCTTTGTAACTGAGAATGTAAAAATTTTTTTGAAGAAATATTGCTTAACTTTTGTTGTATCTCTTGCCATTGTTTTCTAGCAGTTTGATAGTCTTGAAGTGTATTAGCATTTTGCATAACTTGGGCTGCTTCCAAAGCTAACTTAGAGGCTTTTGTTAATTCTTTTTGAACCGTTTCTTCTTGAGAAAGGGTAATATCTAGTTCAGCTAACTGTATTTGAAAGCGGTTGGCCGCTTGTTGAGACTGAGGATAAATAGACACATTGGTTGGTAAACGATTGAGTTGACTAATGACTCCTAACAAGCGATCTCGGTATTGTTTGATCTCATCTAACGTTTCTGCGTGTTGAATCTTTAAAATTGTTGCTTCTCCCTCATTCATGGCTTGTCTATAAAGGGTGACAAACTCTTGATCTCTCACACAATTATTAAACAGTTTACATAAACCAGAAATATAAGGAGATTGAATGGTAATAGCTACAGCCCCCAATGATAAAAAGGCGGCAATAAAACCAACTGCAATATAATTCAATTTAATCCGAGAAGAAACCTCTTTGTTGACAGTTTTTGTGGATGATATGATGGGTTGTGGCTGAGATGGTTGCGGGGATATCATGCCACTGGCTAAAAATTTTTCACAGATAAGAGAAGCTTGTTTTTCTACCTCAGTCTGGGTATCTTGTAAACGGGGATGGTGTTGTAAGCGTTGACAACACATTTTTAACCAATGCTGCCAAGATCCCCCTATTTCAATCTTAATGGTTCCATCTAAATAACCAGTAAGCAACCATTGACCATCTTGACTAAAAGCAAGGCAAGTCACCTCTCCTTGTTGAGACGGTTGAGGATAAGTTAAAGGTTCTCCTGTAATAGTCCATAACCGTACATTACCATCCGCTCCCCCAGTGACCACCATTTGGCCATCTCGACTAAAACCAACTCCAGTAATGGGGGCATCATGGCAACAGAAATAAGTGGGTTGGCTTTGATTTTCGAGATCCCAAAAATAGAGATTTCCCTCTTCGTTGCTCGTCACTAATGCTTTGCCTTGGGGACTGATAGCAACATGGCTGATTTTTCCTGGCTGCTGGCCTAAAATCGTTCCTTTTTCTTGTTCTTGCCATTGCCAAATACACCCCACTGCATCGCTGGCCATCAGGGTTTGACCATCAGGGGTAAACACCACGGCGGTGATCTCCGCTCCTAAAGTGGCTTCATGGCATAAGGTTCCTCGATTGTCCCACCATTTCACCTTACCATCCCGTCCACCGCTTACAAAGCGATCGCCTTGGGGACGATAAGCCAAACAAGTCACATCCCCTTTATGGGCTTTTATAGGGTCACTGAGGGGGGTTCCTTGAGAACTCCAGAGACGAATGGTTTCATCCCAACTCCCGGTCACCAAGCGATCGCCTTGGGGACGATAAGCCAAACAAGTCACATCCCCTTGGTGGACCTTGATGGGTTCACTGAGGGATTTACCCTGAAAACTCCAAAAACGAATGGAGCCATTTCCCCCATTACTAACCCAGGTTTGACCATCTGGACTGGTTTCGACGGCCCACACCGAACAAGATTCACTTTGAGTTGCTTTGATCAAGGTTTGACCCCGCAGATCCCAAAATCTCACCGTGTGATCGCTACTAGCACTGATGAGGGTTTGACCATCAGGGGTAAAGGCTAAGTCCCGAACCGCTCCTTGATGACCCAAAAAAGGTTGAGCAATCTTCTGTCCCTGACGGTTCCAGAGACATATTGTGCGATCGCTGCTACCGGTGGCTATTTTTTCTCCATCGGGGCTAATGGCCACACAGAGAATATAATCTGGATGGGCTTCTCTGGGGGGAAAGGGTTGGTTACCTTCTAAGTCCCAAAATCTAATGGTTTTATCCCAACTTCCACTGATAAAATATTGACCATCGGGACTGAAGGCCAAGGTTTCTACTCTTTGTTCATGGAGGGTAATGGGGTCAATGAGTTGTTTTCCTTCTCGGCTCCAGATTCTGATGGTTTTATCCCAACTACTACTAACAATGTGTTGGCCATCGGGACTGATAGCAATGCTGGTTATCTCTGCATCGTGGCCAGTCAAGGGTGAACCGAGGGACTCCCCTTGAACATTCCACAATCTGAGGGTGCGATCGCTGCTGCCACTGACGATATAACTACCGTCAGCACTGCAAGCAATAGCTGTTACCCCTGCTTCGTGTCCTGGCAATGGGGGGGTTAAGGCTTGTCCCTGACGGTTCCATATTCTCAGGGTGCGATCGCTGCTGCCACTGACCAAATATCTGCCATCGGCACTAAACGCCAGGGCGTTAACTTCCCCTTGATGTCCTTGCAAGGGGGACATCAATAACCGTCCTTGGGGACTACAAATATGGATACTGTGATCCCAACTCCCACTGGCGATCAAGGTTCCATCGGGACTCACTGCTATGGTAGGGACTTTGTCTTGATGACCTTGATAACAATTTTTTTCCCTTGCCCCTTCCATGGCCATGCGTAAACTAGCTTGTACGGTGGGTAAGAGGTGATGAGGGAGTTTTTCGAGGTTTTCTCCAACGGTTTGAACGGCTAAAATGAGACTATCTAAGGGACGTACTGACAATAGTTGAGACGAACGGGTTGCTTTTTCCCGTAACGTTGCTTTGGTTAGGGCTTCATTTAATTCCTGAATTTTGTCTTCTGAACCCTCAACTTGAGAAGATTTCCACATAATTTGCAGGTAACTTAATATATATGAGCTAGAACTATTCGTGAACTACCCCAACTTACTCCGCTAAGGCTTCGTTGAAGTTGGGGCTTCTGAACTCACAGGGGAATGCCTCAAGACAGACTTACGCCCACCTTTCGGTCTTATTTCCCCTCCTTCAGCAGCAGTCCTGGTTCCCAAGACCGATATTTGTCTGATGCCTTCTGCTCTAATATTTTTGGACGCATTTTCGTCTCTATCATGGTGTGTACCGCAACTAGGACAAGTCCATTCCCTAATATCTAATGGCATTTCTGACATCTGATATAGGCAATTAGAGCAAGTTTTAGAGCTAGGGAAAAATCGGTCAATCTCAACCAATAAACCACCTTTTTGCTCTAGTTTATAAGCGAGGAAATTGACAAACATTCCCCATCCGACATCAGATATAGCCTTAGCTAAGTTATGATTACGAACCATACCCTTGATATTCAAATTCTCAACGACTACTATCTGATTATCATCAACAATTTTTCTTGATAACTTGTGTAGAAAGTCTTGACGGGCATTGCTAATACGTTCGTGAACTCTAGCTACAAGCTTTTTAGCTTTTTCTCTAGATTTACTTCCTTTTTTCTTACGGGCTAATTTGGCTTGTTTTCTAGCTAAGTTTTTCTCATGTTTTTTTAGATGTTTAGGGTTAGCATACTTAGATGTTTTTTCACCATTATGAGTAATACAGAAGTCTTTAAGCCCTAAATCAATTCCTGTAACTTTTCCACTTGTCACTACTTCAGGAGTCTCTTGTTCAGTGTCAAACAACAATGAAGCATAATATTTTCCTGTTGGTGTTTTAGTAATGGTAACAGTCTTTAATTGTCCGTCAAATAACCTATGGATAGAGGCTTTAATCACCCCCACTTGCGGAATTTTGACTCCTTTATCAACCACTGAGCAATACTGAGGGTATTGACAAGATTGCTTACCATGATATGACTTGAATCTTGGGTACTTAGCTCTACCTTCAAAGAAGTTTTTGAAGGCTTTTGTCAAGTTGAGAGTAATTGACTGCAAGACCTGGGAGTAACACTCTTTTAACCATGCGGTTTCCTCTTCTTTTTTGAGCTTTGGCAATACTTTATTGAGAGCTACCCGACTCAACCCAAAACCAGTTTCCTTGTAAGTCTCATTGCACAGATTCAAAGCATAATTCCACCACCATCTAGCACACCCCATGACTTGACTAAGTTTTTGGGATTGTTCTGATGTGGGATAAATTCGGATTTTTACGCCTCTGTACAATGGTTTCACAGAAAGTATAGTTAGTGATATAATTATAGCACAAGACAATAGGAAGTGGACGCTTTGCGATTTATTTATTGGTCGGGCATTCATCCCTAAGTTATAGAACGTTAGGGAATTCTGGCCGACATTCGGTTAAACTTGCCTGGGATTTTTAGTAAAAAAATCTAGTTTAACCAGTTTTATGTTTTTCATTATAGTAGTTAGCTTTTGAAAACCAACAACTTGGGTCACTTGTCTGAACAAGTTTATAATCAAAACTTATTCCAAAATTAAAAGAAGTTTAATTTTCGCTCCTTAAGCTATGGGCAGGCCCGTTCAAAAACTAATCTCAGTCGTTTATTCAATCTTAATCTAGGAAAATTTATGTTACGTCGTCAATTGTTGTTGGGGGCATTGCTTTTATTGCCTTTATTCGGGGGATGTGCTAGTAACTCGCCAACTTCGGGAATTTCTTCTCAGGTAGCATCCTCAGCAGCTAAGTCTGAAATTATCATGGGTTTAATTCCCGCAGAAGACAATGAAGAAATGTTGGCTAAGTTTGAGCCGATGCGCGCTCATTTAGAACAAAAAATGGGAATGCCAGTTAAAGTTTTTCAAGCCACCGACTATGCTGGTGTCATTGAAGCGATGAAAAGAGATCGGGTTGATATTGCTTGGTTTGGGCCTCTTTCCTATGTTTTAGCTGAACAGGAAGCAGAAGCTGAGGCCTTTGCAGTGGGAGTTAAAGAGGGTGGGACTTCTACGTATCAAAGTATAATTTTTGTACCGGGGGATTCTCCTGCTAAATCTATCGCTGATTTAAAAGGGGCCGATGTGGCTTTTGTTGATCCGGCTTCCACATCAGGATCGTTAGTGCCTAGCTATATGGTAAAGAAAAGTACAGGAGAAATGCCTGATCAGTTTTTTGGCAAGGTGACTTATGCCGGTTCTCATGATGCGGCACAGTTGGCAGTGAAAAATAAGACGGTAGCAGCAGCAGGTAGTAATGATATTACCCACGAAAAGATGCGTGAAAAGGGTTTAATTAAAGATAATGATCTGCGGATTTTAGAAACCTCTGATCCTATTCCTGGTTCTCCTTTAACCTATCGTGCTGATTTAGATCCGGAAATTAAAGCCCAGATCAAAGAGATTATTCTCAATGCTCATAATGAGATTGAAGTCACAGGATATGGTAACTTAGCTCGTTATGAAGAAGTAAGCGCCCAAGACTATCAAGTGATTCGGGATATTGTGCAACAGCTAGGTTTGCAAAAAGAGAAAATCCTTAAATAAGTATTTTTCCATGACTACTATTGAATTTAAAGGAGTAACGAAGACGTTTAACAATGGTTTTCAAGCAATCCAGAGGACAGATTTAACTATTAATTCAGGGGAGTTTACGGTTATTCTAGGATCTTCAGGAGCAGGAAAATCAACTTTGTTACGCATGGTGAATGGCTTGGAAACCCCATCTCAAGGGGAGATTATCATTGATAAACGGAAGTTAACCCCACAAAATCTGCGTCATGTTCGAGCGAAGGTGGGGATGATTTTCCAACAGTTTAATTTGGTTAATCGTCTCAATGTCATGACCAATGTATTAATCGGGCGTTCTTATTATCGTCGTTGGTGGGAGAGTCTTTTTTATCTTTTTCCTAAACAAGATTATCAGTTGGCTCGTTGGGCGTTAGAAAGAGTTGAATTAACGGATAAAGATTGGCAGAGGGCTGATTATTTATCTGGAGGGCAACAACAACGGGTAGCGATCGCCCGTGTTTTGGTACAAAAACCCCAGATCATTATTGCTGATGAACCGGTGGCTAGTTTAGATCCTGCTACAAGCATGGAGATCCTCGAACTTCTTCTCAAAATCTGCAAAGAAGATGGAGTAACCGTATTAGCTAGTTTACACCAAGTAAATTTGGCCATGCAGTTTGCCGATCGCATTATTGGTATTAAAGAGGGTAAAGTAATCTTTGATGACCAACCGGTTAATCTACTCAATAACAGTCTTATAGAGACAATTTATCACAAACAAGACTATGAAAATATCCCTGTGGCCTAGACATTGGCCCACTCAAAATGGATTACCAACCCAAGGGAGCATTTTCTTTGTTCTCATTATTATCATCATTTTGCTGGTAACTGCGCCCCTAGTGGAATTTAACCCCATCACTATTGTTAAATCTACTGGGAATTTCTTCAATTTTTTATCTAACTTATTGACGATTCCTGAGTGGAGTTATGTCCCAACTCTTACTAATAAAATGCTCGAAACTATTGCTATGGGGTTTTTAAGTACGGTGTTTTCTTGTTGTTTTAGCTTACCACTGGGAATATTAGCAGCAAGAAATAGTAGTCCTTTGCCTATAGTTTTTCATATTGCGAGAAACTTACTTAGTTTTATGCGAGCTTTACCTGAGATTGTCTGGGCGTTATTGTTTGTTTCTGCCTTGGGATTAGGTCCATTTCCTGGTATTCTAGCCCTTACGTTTGTGACAACGGGATTTATGGGTAAATTCTTCGCTGAAAGCATTGAAGTGGTTGATGTGGGGATGATTGAAGGGGTACAAGCAACGGGAGCAAATTGGTTACAAAAGGTTCATTTTTCTATGTTGCCCCAAGCAATGCCGGATTTTATCGGCACAACTCTTTATATTCTTGATAAGAATATTCGTTCAGCAACGGTACTGGGTTTTGTGGGTGCGGGTGGGATTGGTTATGAGTTGATTTCTTCCATTCGTTTATTTAATTATAGTCGTTTGATTTTAATTGTTTTGGGAATTTATCTCACGGTAACTATCTTAGATTATCTCTCGACTCAACTCCGTTCTTATATTATTTAATTAATCGAAAACAGGATTATGTCTAAGTTACCCCCCAAACCATTTAACTGGCCACTTTTAATATTTGGAATCATATTAGTCTTAACGATTATTTGTTTAGTTTATTTACAGTTACCGTTTGGGGAATTATTCCGTAGTGGTGAAAATATTGCCGAATATTTAAGTCGTTATACTCGCCCAGATTTTAGTGAGTTTCCTAAATATATCTTGTTGATGGTGATTACAGTTATCATTGCTTTTTGGGGAACAGTTTTAGCTCTAATTTTAAGTTTTTTTCTAGCCCCCATAGCAGCTAAAAATATCTCGCCTTACCCCTTCATTTATCGAATAGCAAGAGCAATTCTCAACTTTTGTCGTGCCATGCCGGATTTAGTTTTGGCCCTAGTGTTTGTAGCAGCATTAGGGTTAGGACCGCTCCCTGGTTTCTTAGCTTTAGGAATTCATACGACAGGGTTTTTAGGTAAATTTTTGTCAGAAAGTATGGAACGAGTTGATAAGGGAATTTATGAAGGTGTAAGTGCCACTGGGACAAATACTTTACAGTTAATTATGTATGCCGCTTGGCCTTCTATTTTACGAGAGGTGATCGGTTATACTCTTTATATTTTTGATCGTAATGTCCGTATGGCAACTGTATTAGGTTTAGTCGGTGCGGGCGGTATCGGCGTTGAATTGAATAAAAATCTTAGGTTTTTTAACTATGAAAAATCAGCTACTTTGATGTTAATTATTATTTTGACAATTATTGCTATTGACTATTTATCAAATTGGCTGAGGAGAAAAGTTTTATGATCACTTATGAACGTTCTTTATGGGTGAAAGCTTTGACGGCTCATCCCCTAGAAAATATCTTAAATTTAGCTGAAGAAATTTCTCAAAATTGGCAGGTTAACTATCGAAGTTTACCCAAAAATGGCTTAAGTCTTTTAACCCTACAAGATGGTGTTTTTCATGAGCCTTATTATCTCGGAGAAATTCCTATTTCTCATGCTTATTTAAGTCTCATTAATGAACAAGGGGAGAGTTATGATGGGGCTGCACAAGTTATGACGGATTCTGAAGAGTTAGCGGTTGCTTTAGCAGTTTGTGATGCGGTGATGTCTAATAAACTTCAAGGTTGGGAAAAAGTTGCCAATTATATTGAATTAGGTATGAAGAAAAGAGAGGAAGAAAATCGTATTCGGGGGACAATATTAGCTAAAACAAAAGTGAACTTTTCTTTACTCAGTCAGGAACAAAATGATTAATTTAAAACAAGTAATTGTCAAATATTTAAGATGAATTAAAGAGTAACATGATGCTAAAAATTGATTCAATTTGGCAAGCCCAAACCCAACAAAAAATCTTTCGCCAACTCCTCCATTGTTTTAGTTATCCTGGAGAAATTTCTAGCTTCAAAGACTATCTAAAAAACGATTCAATTTTAGTTGCAATTCTTTCGACAATTTTGGATCAAAGTGTTACTTGGAATGATGATGATAATTTAGTTTCACAGAGTGATCGCTTGTTATTACAAAGTCCTTTAAACAATACAGAAAATGCTCAATATGTGGTACGAAATGCCATGAACTCTCCTGTAGATAACTTTAAAATTAATTTAGGAGATTTATGTAATCCAGAAAAAGGTGCGACCCTTATCTTACTGGGAGAAGCTATAGGAAAAGGAAATTTTAAATTATACTTAACTGGCCCAGGTATTGCTGATAGTAACACCATCTTTTTACAAGGATTTAATCCTCATTGGTTTACTCTGAGAAATCAATGGAATCGAAATTTTCCTTTAGGAGTAGATTTAATTTTAGTAGACACTGAGCAAGTATTAGCTTTACCACGTACTACTATAATTTCTTGTTCTGGATAAGAACAAGAAATTTAACTTAATGATAATTTATTCTTAACTTGAATAAGATTGTTTGCTAATAAAATATTGTGAGGTAACGTGAGTTCGGGGTTCGGAGTTCGGAGTTGGAACATTTTTAACCAAAGAATAAGGGTTTCGAGTTAACAATGTGACTCTTAAAACATCGATTTTATGTTCTCTCGAACTCACGTTGAGGTAAAAATCCCAGGTTATTAATTAATGAAACGTCGTAATTTCTTAGTCTATTCTTTACTGTTTCTAGTAGCTTGTAATAGTAGTTCTCCCGATGCTTCTACCAACCCTAATGAAGAACCCGATACATTACGTTTCGCCGTCACCGATGTACAAGGTTTAGAAGAGTTGCAACGGGATTTTGAACCATTTCGTGACGCATTAGCCGAAACATTAGGTAAAAAAATCGAATTCTTTCCAGTGGCCGATCGCACTGCTGCAGCCGTTGCTTTACAAGCGGATCAGGTTGATATTGTCTTAACCGGCCCTGCTGAATACGTGGTAATGCAAGCTAAAACCCAGGCAGTCCCCTTTATTGCCATTACCCGTCCTAACTATCGTTCCGTTATTGCTGTCCATAAAAACGGTGGGATTAAATCTTTAGAGGATCTCAAAGGTAAAACCATCGCCATGTCTGATCTCGGTTCCACTAGCGGACAACTGGGCCCCACCAAAATTTTAGTCGATGCTGGGTTACAACCTGAAGAAGATATCGACATTAAGATGCTAGGGGATGCAGACTTACAAGCGTTTCAAAACGAAGATGTAGAAGCTTGGGGAGGGGCAGCATTAGACTACGATCGCTTTATGGAAGCCAAAAACCTCAAATCTGAAGATTATCCCATTGTCAAAAAAGGGGATCTTTTACCCAGTGATGTGTTTATTGCCAGTAATAAACTAAAGCCCGAATATGTAGAAGAAATTAAAAAGGGTATGGTGGAAAATCAAGAGCAATTAATCGGGGCCATTGTCTCAGTAGATTCTAACGAAAAATATCAAGGATCTACCTTAGTTGAAGCAAAAGACTCGGATTATGATCCCATTCGTCAAGCCTATCAAGCCATTGGTATTAATGATTTTACTGAATTTGTTGGTGATTGATATGGGTTCGGAGTTCGGAAACGCTTATTTTTGTCTAGGTACTTAATTGAAAAAATGTTATCGCTGAAAATTAGCGACCTTACCAAAGTTTATCCTAACGGGACAGTTGCCTTAGATGAGGTTAGTTTCTCGGCACAACCAGGGGAAGGAATTGTCTTGTTAGGGGCAAATGGTTCGGGAAAATCAACCTTATTACGTTGTATCTTGGGCTTAGAAACTGCCACTTCTGGAGATATTTCCATTGGCAACTGGCAATTATCTAAGCTTAATGCTCAACAATTACGGCAAATGCGATCGCAAGTTGGTATGGTGTTTCAAAAATTCCACCTTGTGGGTAGTTTATCGGCTTTCCATAACGTCTTACACGGGGCATTAGGACGCAGTAGCAGCCCTCGTTATTGGTTTCCGGCAACGGCCCCGGAAATAGAGCGAAAACGCGCTATGGAATGTCTAGAGCGGGTTAATTTAAGCCAGATCGCTCAACAAAGAGCCGATACCCTATCCGGTGGACAACAGCAAAGAGTTGCGATCGCCCGAACTTTGATGCAACACCCTAAATTGATCTTAGTGGATGAACCTGTTGCCAGTCTCGATCCTCAAGCAGGTAGAGAGGTGATGGATTTATTGTGGTCTATTGTCAAAGAACAAGGATTAACCGTTATTTGTACCCTGCATCAATTGGAATTAGCCAAAGAATACGGCGATCGTATTATTGGTTTACGGGAGGGAAAAATTGATATCGATACCACCGTTAAATCCCTTGAGGATCAAGATTTAACCCTTCTCTATCAAGGCGATCGTAACTTACCATAACCTGAGTTCGGGGTTCGGAGTTCGGAGTTAAAACATTAATAAAATGAAATTAAATACTTCTCAAAATCAGTCACAAAATTCACCTCCTCCCCGTTTTCGAAAACCGTCTTTTACTATTTGGTTAGGGGTGGGTATTATGTTAGCTTTTTTCTTACATGGTTTATATATTAGTAACCTAACACCTGAGAGAATTTATAAAGGTTTTTTTCGCTTGGGAACATTTTTAGCAGAGGCATTTCCCCCGAAACCAGATCGGTTAATTAATATCATTAAAGCCACCATTGAAACCTTTGAAATGGCTTTAGTGGGAACAGTTTTCGGAGCTATATTCAGTTTACCTTTATCTTTTCTTGCTGCTAAAAACACCAGTCCTAATCGGTTTATCTATAGCTTAAGTCGCGGTTTTATTACCCTGTTACGAGTCATTCCCGATCTAGTTTGGGGTTTATTATTTATTGTTGTTGTGGGTTTAGGTGCAGGAGCAGGAATTTTAGCCATTATGGTTGATGTAATGGGTTTTTGTGGTAAGTTTTTTGCTGAACGAATCGAAGAAATTGATCCTAAACCAGTCGAAGCGTTACGAGCTTTAGGTGCATCCCAATGGGGTATTATTGTTGGGGCTATTCTTCCTGTAACTATGCCTTCTTTTGTAGCATCTATGTTATACTCTTTAGAAGCATCCGTGCGTTCTGCGGTGGTTTTGGGTTTAGTGGGTGCAGGAGGTATTGGGGTAGAGTTAGCTACTTCTATGCAGTTATTACGTTATGACGAAGCTTTTATGACTATTATTGTTATTTTTGTGGTGGTTTTATTGGTAGAACAAATATCAACCGTTATTAGAAAAAGTATCATGTAAAAGATTAATTTAATTTAAGTAGGGTGGGCAATGCCCACCTTACGAAACATCATTCTCTAAAATATTAATTAAATTGTCGCAATTTTCAACATATTTATTTAGTCCCATGTCTTGAAACAATTTACGTGCATTCCGCAACGCTTCTATAGCATCATCATTACGTTGAATATTGCCAAAAGTTATCCCTAAATTTGTCCAAGTAATAGCTTCTTCTCTTTTATTTCCAGTTTCTCTGAAGATATTTAAAGCTTGTTTATGATAGTTAATAGCTTCTTCGTATTGTCTTAAAAAGCTGTAAGCAGTACCTAAACTGCATAAAGAACACCCTTCTCCTTGTTTATATCCTATTTCTCTAGAAATGTCTAAATATTGTTTATAATAGGCTATGGATTTTTGGGATTCTCCTAATGAATTATAAGCAGCACCTAAATTGCCTAAAGAATTTCCTTCACCTTGTCTATCTCCTATTTCTCTAAAAATATCTAAAGCTTGTTGATAATAGGTTATGGCTTTTTCGTATTCCCCTAATGAACCATAAGCAATGCCTAAATTGCCTAAGGAATTCCCTTCTCCTAGTTTATATCCTATTTCTCTAGAAATGTCTAAATATTGTTTATAATAGGCTATGGCTTTTTGGTACTCTTCTAAAGATTGATACGCATTACCTAAACCCCCTAAATAAATTCCTTCACCTTGTCTATCTTGGATGTTTTTTGAAATATCTAAACATTGTTCCTGAAAGATAATTGCTTTTTGATAATTTCCTAAAGAATTATAAATGTTGCCTAATTGATTATAAATTATACTAAGAATGAATAAATCATTTTTCGTTGCTTCTTCAGTAGACGTATTATATTCATTTAATAAATTAAGTAATTGTTCAAGTCTTTCTTGCTTTTTTCCTAAGTCTAAATCTGTAATATCATGCTCAGAATAAATAATATTATTACTATTGGTCATTAAATTATTACGATTTGTTTTAAAAGTCAAAACCTTTCTACCCCATGCCCAAAAATCAGGGGCATATTTTGCTAAACGAGTTAACGCATAGTTTGGTAAAAATAACAGCATTGGATGAGGTGTACTCGTTCGTAAATCATCTCGTACAAAATTAAGATTGGTTAATACAGAAGGATATTCTTCGACGATACCAATGGATTTTTCTAAACCAGTAATCAATAAAATTAATTTTTTATTTGGTTGAATATTAATCTGTTTTAATGCAGTAACTAATTCATCTCTAAAAAAACGAAGATTAGGGTCAGAAAAATCTAAAATTTCAAATTGAATATTATTACATTTAGGATGTTCAAGAAGTTCATTAATTAAAATATCTCTATCTTGGGAAAATTTGATTTCCACAAAGCCAATATTTAATCGCTCATCAGCAAAATCTATGAAGGTCAACAGTTCAATCAAAGTCTGTTGATTAATGTTTAAAAATAATTCTTTTTCATTATTTACATTAGGTATTTTCTGAGTTTTGCGGTTCATTTTTTAATGCTTCCTGAAAAAGAGAACTTTGTTTTAAAACAGGATTGATATAATTCCATCGGTTAACACCATTATATTCTAACACTGATAAATTAAAGAGTAATTTTTGTCCAATTTCATCCTTATTAATATCTTTAGTTAAACAGACTTTTGCCAACACAGGATAATACTCATTCAAATTAATTCTTTCAAAATTAAATTGTTCTTCATGAGTTGCATAAATAACATCTTCAGCCATTACTTTATTATGACCACGGCCAGCAGCCGTTAAACAAGCTTTTGCTGTCATTTGCATTAACTGACGAACATGACCCCCACTAGCTTTTACTAAGTATAATAATTGCTGACGGGACTCAAAAACTTCATCAATATTAACCCGTTGTTCGATTAAATTCACTAAGCTTTCTAACTTATTTTCGTTATAATCTAAGTCCCATTCATCACCATTAAATTCATAAATATTTACCATCGGCATAATATTGGGACTACCAAAGGTTTTATTCAAATTCTCATCAGAATAAACAGCAGAAATAGGAACCGTATAAATAATTGTTGTATGTAATGCTTGTAATTGAGCAGCATAATCAAAAAATAGATGTTTACCAACATTAGGAGGAATTCGATCTAAATTATCTAAAATAATTAAAAATCCTTTTTCATATTGAGGTTCTTTTTGTTTTAATTTCTTAAACGCATCAGCTAATAAAAGATTAATGTCTGCTTGTAAGCGACTAATATCTTTTTGCAAGGTTTGTCTAATAGTTTGTTTTTGTTTTTGAGATCCTTTAATTTGTGCTAATAATTTTGATAACAATTTAGAAATAAATGGTATTTTAAATCCTGCTTCAGCATCAACTTGAATACTAATAGCTTTTTCCACACTTTCTTCTGTTTCTTTGGTAATATCTTTAAACCAAGATTCAAATTGACTTAAAAGTTTATTATCAAATTTTGCTCCTAATTTATATAATTCATCTGCAACTTTTTTGATAATCAATAAATACAAATCTGTGTATTCAGCATCGTTAATATCTAATTCAACATCTGCTTCTAAATAAACAATATAATAGTCCGATTTTACCTGTTTCTCAAGTCTTCTTAACTCGGTACTTTTGCCACAACCCCGATGTCCTGTAAATAAAATTGTACAAAATTCTGCTGGTTCAAGAAACAGTAATTTTGTGGTGATATTTTGAATAGTTTCTGTCTTACGAACCGAAGATAAATCCACATAATATCTATCAATATCTTCCCCAGTTAAAGGTTCAGGGTTACAAATACGATAAGCTTCTCTTAAATTAGTCGCACGAGTGGGTGAAAGTGGAGTCATACACAATACGTGAGTTAACTATATCTAGTTTACCTTAAACCTCGTAGGGTGGGCATTGCCCACCTTACAATAATGTCATAATCCTTTTTTGTTCTGCTATAGTTTATCTGAAAAAAACTCAGTAAGTAAAAGTTATAATGTGGGCAATGCTAATTCAAGCTAAAATTTTATATAAAGGTAGTTTTGAGCATTGCCCACCCTACAAATATTTCATGTTTAATTATGCCTAGCTTACTATTGCTTATCGTTAATTAATAACGTGCTACTTCTTTTCCTTTGATATAAATAGATTTAATACTATTCAGATGACTATTATCGCTTTGAATTAATAGAAAATCGGCATCAAACCCTTTAGCAATTTTTCCTTTACTCTCTCCTATTCCGGCTGCTTCTGCTGGATAAGTAGAAACCAACTTCCAAGCTTCTTCAAACGTCATAATTCCCATTTCAGCTAATTTAAAAGGGGCAGAAAATAGAGAAGGATAATGATAGTCAGAACACAAACAATCTACAACTCCCTTTTTAGCAGCTATTTCAACACTCATCCAACCCACATGAGAACCCCCTCTAATTAAGTTAGGCGCACCCATTAACACTGAAGCCCCATAATCCCTCGATTTAGAAGCAATATCGACGTTAGCAGGAAATTCAGCGATAGAAACTCCCCATTTAGCACTTAATTGGACTTTAGCTTCTGTATCATCATCGTGAGACGCAAGGGGAATATGATGATCGTGGGCTAAACTGACTAATTCTTCCACCTGTTGTAATCCTTTTTCTTGATTATTCAAAGCTGTTTTTATTAGCTTCTGTAATTCCTCATCGCTCATTTTATGTCTGCGTCGCAAAGAGTTAAGATGACGGTTCAATTTATAGTCATCTCCAACAGGAGGAAGATGATCATTGAGTGACAATAAATCAATTTTTCCCTGTTTCAACCAATCACATAATTCCTCATAGTCATCTGTATTCGCTTGTTCATGACGGATATGAATTCTACTATCTGCTTTTAAACTATTGTTGCCTTCTCCTAAGACAAAATCAATGATTTCTCTTGCTGTTTCCCGACTGCGTAAACCCGGTTCATAAGAATCAGTAATCGAATAAAAAAAAGTTGTGATTCCTGAAGCAATTAAATGGCGATCATTTTCTAATATTCCCATGTTTAAAGGAAAATGAGATCCAGGCCGTGGGGCGATCGCTCTTTCAAACGCATCTCCATGTATATCTACGATTCCAGGGAGCATTAATAACCCTTTTGCGTCAATTGTGGGCAATTTATCAGTAATCGTTTTATCTATAGCCAAAAATTGCCCATTTTTAATGATAACTGTGCCATTTTTGACCCAACCATCAGGGGTAAGAATATCTGTTCCTGCAATCGCAAATTTATCCATTCTGGTTTATTTCCAAGACTTGTAGTAGTTTAAGATGTAGAGATTAAAAATAAGTTTAACATTGAGTTATATTCTGGTTAAAATCTTATAAAATAATCTACTATTGTTTTGTCTATAATGACTAATTAATGTTGATCGTTGGGAAAATTTATCAATGGGTTATGTAGCTATACAAGGGGGAGAAGAGGCGATCGCTGAAGCAATTAATCTCTTAGATGTATTGCGGACTAATGATCAAAAAAATGCTCCTTTATCTGCTCAAACTATCGAAAATCAGTTACATTTCTTACATAGTCGAGTGTTATCAGAAGGGGGTTTATATCATCCCGAATTAGCCTCTCTAGCCATTAAACAAAGTGCAGGAGACATCCTCGAAGCAGCTTTTTATCTCCGGGCCTATCGTTCCACTAAACCCCGTTTAGGAGAAACCCCTGTCCATTGTGGGGAAAACTTAAGATTAATTCGTCGTATTTCTGCCGCATTTAAAGAAATTCCAGGGGGACAAATGTTAGGCCCCACATCTGATTATTTACAAAGGTTATTCCGTTTTAACTTATTGAATGAATCCCCAGACGAATTTCGCAATATTACTCAATCTTGGCTAAAAAATGTCCCCGATGAAGACTTACCCACCACGTTTCCCAAAGTATTAGCTAGTTTACGAGCAGAAGGGTTATTACCCCCCGTCATCAAGAAACCCAAATTACCCTTTGATATTACCCGTGAACCCTTAATTTTCCCCGTCTCTCGTTCAGCAGCATTAGCAACCATGGCCAGAGCAGAAACCGGGTCAATATTAGCGATCGCCTATTCTAATATGAGGGGATATGGTGATGTCCACCCCACTGTCGCAGAATTGAGGGTGGGTTATTTACCGGTTATGTTACCCCATCCCATCACAGGAGACTTACAAGAAGTAGGAGAGGTATTGATGACGGAATGCGAAATTGTTGCTATGTATAACAGTAAAGACAAGGACAGTGTACCCACCTTTGGGTTAGGGTATGGTGCGTGTTTTGGTCATAATGAGGTAAAAGCGATCGCCATGGCCATCTTAGATCGCGCTTTACAAAAAGGACAAACCCAAGGTATTGAAAACCCCTCCGAAGATCCCGAATTTGTCTTATTACACATTGATGGTGTGCAATCTATGGGTTTTGCCTCTCATTATAAAATGCCTCATTATGTCACCTTTCAATCCGATCTCGATCGCCTCCGTACTACCCAACAAAAACAAAGCACTAATCAGAATTCTTCCACACCAACAGGGGAAAGAATTAATATATAATCAGAAAAATTAAGGTTATAGATATTTGGAGATTGCCATGTCTAAGAGGCTATTTGGAGCATTATTAATCGTAAGAGTTTTCACCCCATTGATCATATTTCTATTAATATTTTTGAGTGGATACCAATTAATTAGTGAAATCAAAAATGAGCTTGATGAAGAAATAATAATAGTAACACAATCAATAGGAAATACTAAACAAGAAATCACTAACGTGCAAAATAATATTGAAGAAGTTGCTGAAGCATTTACTCAAATCAATCAGTCTTTATCAAGTGCATTGAAACCGATAGATAATGCCTTAAAAGCTCTTCCTAATTGGATAAGCTTATCTACTAATTTTGATGCAAACTTAAATATTGCAAGAATTTTTGATCCTATTTTTACTCCTCTAAATAACATAAAATCAAACACAGAAAAAGTAGTAGATAATATTGATAATACTATTTCACCTATAGTTAATTCTGTCGATATTTTGAAACAAGCCCTAATCAAATGGATCAGAAACATGATCATCTTAATAACAATTCTTATGTTACTTTTGGCAAATTATTTGTTTTTGCCTTTCCTATCGGATTTCAAGAGAGGAATATCATTATTATTTGGCAGTAATAATAATTAATTATCCATCAATTTTAGGTTTTAACAGTGTTAAAATCCTATAAAAGATGTCAATCATTTGAATTTAATTACTTATTGACTTATTAATTATTCAAAAAACCTTTTAGAGCAACATTTTTTTGTAAAAGTATGTTAGCAAAAACCTTAAACACCACTGAAAACTATGGCTATCAATTCGGGTTTATTGATGAATATGCTAAAAAAGAAATTCGTCGCAGTCTCCTCAAAGCGGTTGCTATTCCTGGTTATCAAGTTCCTTATGCTTCGAGGGAAATGCCGATGGCCAGAGGGTTTGGGACCGGGGGACTACAAATAACCTTATCTTTGGTGGGGGTAGGAGATACCCTCAAAGTCATTGATCAAGGGAGTGATGAATCGGTTAATGCGGTCAATATTCGTAAATTTGTCGCTCAAACTTGTCCGGGGGTGAATCTCACCAAAAAAACTGTCGAAGCAGATATTATCCAAACCCGTCATCGTATCCCTGAAATACCTTTGAAAAAAGGACAAATTCTTGTGTTACAAGTCCCTTATCCCGATCCTTTAATTGTGGTTGAAGCGAACGAGGAAAAACGAAAAATAATGCACGGAGAAAAAGATTATGCTCGTTTATGGGTCAAACTATACGAAGATATGGTTAAATTCAACGAAATTACCATTTCTCACCGTTATCCCACCTGCGTTAACCATCATTATGTCATTGATCCATCTCCCATTCCCCGTTTTGATGTTCCTAAATTAAACAATTCTCCTGTTTTGCATCTGTTTGGAGCAGGTAGAGAAAAGAAAATTTATGCCATTCCTCCCTATACTCAAACTACACCTTTAACCTTCCAAGATATCGGTTTTCGAGTTGAAGATTTTACCGATGAAAACGGAAAAAGACGCGCTTGTAGTCGTTGTGGTTCAACAGACAGTTATTTAGATGAATTACAACACAAAAGCGGAGAAAAAATTTATCAATGTTCTGATAGTGACTATTGCAACTCTCAACTAAGGCTGTAGGGTGGGCATTGCCCACATTATATGTTGATTTATGCTCACCTATTTAGTACAAATAAAACTAATTAAAACTTATGAAAAAAATACTAGAAGTTAGGGAATTAACTAAAATTTATGGTGACGGTTGCTCTCAATGTTTGACATCCACAGGAGCAGAATATAACAGGAATATTTGTCCCCATTGTGGCAGTATTGTCGCCACTGATAACCTCAACTTTGATATCTATCCAGGGGAAATTTTAGGCATTATGGGAGAGTCTGGTAGTGGTAAATCAACTCTCGTTAAAATGCTCTATTTTGATGAAAAACCTACTTCTGGAAAAGGGATTTTTTGGGATCAAGGGGAAGCTTATGACCTCTTTCAACTCAATGCTGCTCAAGGAAGATGGTTACGCCATCATAAACTGGGAATGGTTTATCAAAATCCCCATTTAGGTTTGAATTTTAAGGTTTCTGCTGGTGGGAATATTGCTGAAAGATTATTGATGAATGACTGTTTTGAATACGCTAAAATTCGTCAAAAAGCAAGGGAATTATTGGAGCGCACAGAATTTCCGATCCCAAGAATGGATCAATTACCAGGTCAATTTTCTGGGGGAATGCAGCAACGGGTACAAATTGCTTGTGCTTTAGCAACGGAACCCCCATTATTGCTTTTAGATGAGGTAACAACAGGATTAGATTTATCGGTACAAGCGCGTATTCTTGATTTAATTCTACAATTACAACAACAATTAAACGTTTCAATGATTGTCGTTTCCCACGATTTAGGAGTTATTAAATTGTTAGCTCATCGTACTTTAATTATGAAACAGGGTCGAATTGTTGAATCAGGTTTAACGGATCAAGTATTAGAAGATCCTCAACATAAATATACTCAACAATTAGTTTCATCTGTTCTTTAGTTAATCTCAAAGCTGTTTCTAAAATTAAAACCAATTATGAGCAATAATCTTGTTTTAAAAATTGAGAATTTAAGTAAACTCTTTTTTCTCCATGAACAACAAAAATCTATCCCCTCGGCTCAAAATATTTTTCTTGAAGCTTTTTCTGGTAAAATAACGGCGATAACAGGAGATTCTGGTGTCGGAAAATCAAGTATTTTAAAATGTGTTTATGGCACTTATTTATCCAGTGAGGGATCGATTTTTTACTATACAAAAGATGGAAAATGTATAGATTTAGCGAAAGTCAAGGAACAAGAAATGATTGGTTTACGCAAGACTGATATTAGTTTTGTTACTCAATTTTTGCACTGTTTACCGAGACAATCTACCATAGATGTAGTAGCTAAACCTCTCTTTGATTTAGGCATGAATCAAAAAGAAGCAAGAGAAAAAACCAAACATCTCTTAGCAGAAATAAAACTCCCTGAAAGATTATGGAATTTGTCCCCTAGTACATTTTCAGGAGGAGAAAAACAACGGGTAAATATTGCCAGAGGGATGATTTTTTCGCCTCGTCTTTTACTTTTAGATGAACCTACAGCTAGTTTAGATAAAGCTGCTGTAGAAAGAGTTGTTAAAATTATTGAACGGATAAAAATATCTGGAACAGCAATTTTAATTATTCTCCATGATCCTGATTTAGTTTCACGTTTAGCTGATTTTGAGGTTAAGTTATCTCTTGAAAATAGCTATATAAAAGAGCGAAGTTTTGAGTCAGTAAAAACTAATTAATTAATCGAATTCATCTACTTAATTATTGGAGTTAAAAAACGATGAAAACTTACTTTACAAATGCTCAAATTATTCTCACAGATCAAGTATTAGAATCTGCTTCTCTTCTAGTTGAAGATGGACTAATCACAGCAATTAATCCTGATACACCTACTAATGTAGAAGAAATTAATTTACAGGGACAATACTTAATGCCGGGGATGATTGATGCTCATTGTGATGCCATAGAAAAAGAAATTGAACCTAGGGCAAATACCTTCTTTCCTTTGGATTTTGCCATCGCTCAAATTGATAGAAAAAATGCTATTGCTGGTATTACAACCCCGTTTCATAGTATTTCTTTTGCTCATGAAGAATTAGGAGTAAGAAACAATGAAATGGCAGCAGAAATTGTTAGAAAAATTCATCAATATCAACCATTTGCTTTAGTAGATAATCGGGTTCATTGTCGTTATGAAATTACTGATCCCACCAGTTTACCTATTCTTTTAGACTTATTAGGAGAAGATAGTGTGCATTTATTCTCTTTGATGGATCATACTCCAGGACAAGGACAATTTAAAGACTTACAAGCGTATCGAGATTATTTGAGAAACACCTATAAAAAATCTGAGTCCGAAACTGATGCAATGGTAGCCAAAAAATTAAATAATGCACAAGGGGCCCAAGAAAGAATTAAAACCCTTGTAACAAAAGCTCATCTTCATAATGTAGCTATTGCTTCCCATGATGATGATACAGAAGAAAGAATAGAAACGATGACAAATTTAGGCATTACAATTAGTGAATTTCCTATCAATTTAGTCACAGCAAAAAAAGCAATTAACATGGGTTTAAAGACTATCTTTGGCGCACCGAATATTTTACGGGGTAAAAGTCAAAGTGGTTCGATGAAAGCTATCACAGCTATTACCCATAATGTTGTTAGTTGTTTATGCTCTGACTACTCTCCTGCGACTTTATTAACCGCAGCTTTTCGTCTACCAACCTTAGCTCATTTAAGTTTACCGGAAGCCATTTCTCTTGTCACTGCTAATCCGGCAAAAGCACTTATATTAGGCGATCGGGGTGACATTACTGTGGGAAAAAGAGCCGATTTAATTGTAGTACAAATGGTTAATAACTTACCCCAAGTTACGCAAACATGGGTAAATGGTGTTAATATTTATGATTGTTATTATAGCGTTTCTCATACTTGTGAGGTACACCCAAGATGTCCAAATCCTAATGCGATCGCTTAAAATTAATAGCTGCTACTGTACCTCAGTCGTCCGCAAGAAACCCCATATAAGAATTAACTAAAATCTTTCTTTATGCCTCCTGATAACTTATGAAAAACAAAAAACAATATTTCTTGTATCAAAAAATAGCTAATATTTTAATCAGAGATATTAATCAAAAAAAGTACACCACAAATGAAGTATTACCTTCCGAAAAAAAATTAGCAGAACAATATCAGGTTAATCGTTCAACCATCCGTCAAGCGATTGATATTTTAATAGAAAAAGATTTAGTCTATCGTCGTCAGGGTAGTGGCACTTTTGTCAAAGAAAATAAACTAACTTATCATCTTAATAATCGAGCTAATTTTACACAAAATCTGATAGATATAGGTCATTTACCTTGTTTAAAAATAATTAGCTCTAAATTAATACCCGCCCCTTTAAATATTGCTAATAGTCTTAAAATAAAACCAAATGAACTTGTTTTTAAAATCAAAACTATTCGTTCTGCTTTTTTTTCCAGGGAAGAAATTAAGGATAAGGAGATTACCCCTTTGTGCTTAAGCACTTCCTATTTCGTTGAAAAAAAATGTCCCAATTTATTAAGTTTAATTTATCAAACTAATTCAATTTATAGCCTATTAAAAAATCAATATAACATTAGCCCTTTTCGGACCCAAAATATCATCGAAGTAAGTCTATCGAATCAGGAAGATAATCAATATCTTAATATAAAAAAAAATCGCCCTATATTAATATCTATTAGTTTAGTCAAAGACTCTGATCAAAGTTTTTTTGAATATACGGTTAGTCGTTTTTGTGGAGATATGGTTTCCTTTGAGATTTCTTTCCCTCCTATCCTTTAGTCATAGATAAACTATCGCAATTGGTAAGCCCGTTCTGTCAAACTTCACACTTTAACATATCTTTTGTGAATGTGTTAGACTAAAAAGGTCAAGCCGTCCGGCAATCCTCCCAAGGACGGGGTTTCAAACCAAAAAGTTCCGATGACAACCATTCCTGAATATGCCCAACTAACCTGCCTATCAGAAGTATGGGCGATCGCTGCTAAAAAATTTCCTGATATCTTGGCACTCCATGATCCCCACAGTAAACCAGCCGTCAAATTGACCTTTGCTGAGTTATACCAACAATTAAAACAATTTGCCGCCGGACTGCAAGCTTTAGGGGTGACTCCAGAGGATAAAGTGAGTTTGATCGCTGATAACAGTCCCCGTTGGTTTATTGCAGATCAGGGATCAATGTTAGCGGGTGCAGCTAATGCGGTGAGATCCGCTCAAGCGGATGAAAACGAATTAGCCTATATTCTCAGAGATAGTGATAGTAGCACTTTGATCGTTGAAAATCAGAAAACCCTAGCTAAACTACGCACTTTTTGTGACGAAATACCTCTAAAATTAATCATTCTCTTAAGTGATGAAACCCCAAAAACCGATGATCCCATCAAAACTCTAAACTTTCCTCAATTAATCGAACTGGGGGCCAACCATAGTTTAGAATCGGTCAGTAAAAAGGATAAAGATTTAGCGACTTTAATCTACACCTCTGGAACCACAGGGCAACCCAAAGGGGCCATGTTATCTCATGGTAATTTATTACATCAGGTTAAGAATTTAGATTCAGTTATTCAACCCAAATCAGGGGACAGTGTGCTAAGTATTTTACCTTCTTGGCATTCTTATGAACGCAGTGCGGAATATTTTTTATTGTCTCAGGGATGTACTCTCATCTATACGAATATCCGTCACTTTAAGACGGATCTCAAGAAGTTTAAACCGCAACACATGGTGGGGGTTCCTCGTCTTTGGGACTCCCTCTATGAAGGGATACAGAAACAATTTAGGGAACAAAGTCCAACTCAACAAAAAATTGTCGAGTTTTTCTTCAATATTTCCCAAAACTTTATTCTCTCCCGACGCATCGCCGATAATATGAGCTTAGAACACTTCGATGCGTCTGGGGTAGACAGGTTCATAGCCCGTCTTAAAGCCCTCTTCTTAGCCCCTTTACACGGTTTGGGGGATAAATTGGTCTATCAGAAAATTCGGGAAGGTTTAGGGGGAAATTTTGAAACCCTTGTCAGTGGTGGTGGTTCTTTGGCTAAACATTTAGACGACTTCTATGAAATCATCAACCTTCCTGTTTTAGTGGGTTATGGTCTCACAGAAACTTCTCCCGTAACCAATGCTCGCACCCATCGTCATAACCTACGGGGATCTTCGGGTCAACCCATTCCCCACACGGAAATTAAGATCGTGGATCTCAATACAGGGGAGTCGGTTCCCCAAGGACAACGGGGAGTTGTTATGATTCGAGGGCCCCAGGTCATGCAGGGTTATTATAAAAAACCTGAAGCAACTGCTAAGGCGATCGATCCTCAAGGATGGTTTGATAGTGGAGACTTGGGTTGGATGACCCCCCTCAATGATTTAGTGATCACAGGACGAGCGAAAGATACGATTGTCTTGAGTAATGGGGAAAATATCGAACCGCAACCCATTGAAGACGCTTGTGTGAGAAGTCCTTACATTGACCAAATGATGTTAGTGGGACAAGATCAAAAAGCATTAGGAGCTTTAATTGTACCTAATTTAGACGCATTGCAAACATGGGGTAATAATCAACAACTTAATCTCACGTTTCCCCCAGAAGATTCCAGCAGAGATACGATACTTAATAGTGATCTCTATAAGAAACCTGTTCAAGACTTATTCAAAGAAGAACTTAAACGAGAAGTAAAAAACCGCCCCGGATATCGTGCAGATGACCAGATTAAAGCCTTTGAATTGATTTTAGAACCTTTTTCTGCGGAAAATGGCATGATGACTCAAACTTTGAAAATAAAACGGCCTGTGGTGACGGAACGATATCAAGGTATGATCAACGGGATGTTTGAATCTTAATTATCAGGTCTTAGTCATAGGAGAAAATTAAGTATGGAAGACGCAAACACTAGCTTGTTACTAAAACGTCCAGTCAATCTCAAAGTCATTGTTACGACTCGCTGGAAAGAAGAAATGCAGCAACAATTGCAAGCACAAATTACCCAGCTTGACAACCAAATGCAACAAATTGAAATGCAGGGACAACGGGCGATCACTGAGATTCAAAAACAAAGTATTTCCCCTCCAGGTCCAGAAGTGACGCAACAAATTGATAATATTCAATTACAGGTTAACCAGAAAAAAAGTGAACTGCTAGAACGGAAAAATCAATTTTTACAACAAATGCAGCAAGTTCAAACCGTTGAGTTAGAACAAGAGGTGGTTCAAGGACAACTGGAAAGTTTTTTCCGTATTGAAAAAGGAGAGAACTTAGTGAAAAAATTAAATGTAGAAATTGTAGTTCGTGATGGTGTCATTGAAGAGATACGGGGAGATATTTGAAGAAAGTTAGGAGTTAGGAGTCAGGAGTCAGAAGTTAGAGATACCTTATGAGTCCAAGAAACTCTATAGATAGTCACGTACTAAAGCAACGTGGCTATTTTTTTATAGTAAATATAACCTGTTATAACAGGTTATATAACAGGGAAAAGAAAAATGTCCTCATGTATTTGCGTAAGGCTATATTGTAACTTTACTCATAAGTTTGCCACAAATTGAATCATAATTTTGCCGTTGCTTTAGCTATTAGCCTAATTCTATCGTTGAACTATCACTAAAGTTATTGTCTGCTTTGAACCATAATTTTGCCGAGAGTAGATTTTTGAACCATAAGCTTACCAACACGGCAAAGTTATGAGTAAAGTCACAAAACTGAATATCATTTACAGATTATTAAACATGGGGGCGGAGAGACTTGAACTCTCACGACCTTGCGGTCAACGGATTTTCATTCTCTTGTAGCTTTCACTACTGCACAATTTGAGCTTTGAGAATTGGACTCTCCCTTTACCCTCAGCCTAAACTGTTAGGGTAGCTCCCGTCGAGTCTCTGCACCTTCTAAATCTTTTGAGATTTAGCTTGGCTCAGGATTGCCTTATCTATTATCCTAGACTTAGGTTTCCCTGAATTTGAGAGCTTACACTTGTAGGGTTTCTCCTACAAGGCCCAATTTTACTTAAGTCCGTAGCGTCTACCATTCCGCCACGCCCCCGTCAGGTTATCAGCTAAATTAGCTTTTTTCACCGACGATTATTTATCGTAGCATAAGATTGTCTTTTAGTTAAGAGTTTTTCTCTTTTTTTTATTTTTTTTGCTAAATTTAATTACAATAGATACTCCTGGAGCAAACTCACTAACCTTGATACTCAACAATCAAGGGGGTTTCATAAACCTAGATGCGTACGCTTACTGATCCCTAAAATATAACATCTGCTTTTAGTACAAAACCGTTAACCCCCCATAATTGTATGGGGGGTATAACTTTAGTTAAGTTTCATGTAGAGAGATGTCAAAATTAAAAGTTTCGACTAAAATACAGGGTAATCAGCCTTAAAATGAAGTTGAGGCGATTGAAAGGCCAGGAGAGGTTCAATATGTTAGTGATTTTGACCCGTGATAACATTCTATCTGTCAATCAAGTGTGTTCAGGTTGTTTGCTGGCTGATAAAAAAGGAACCCCAAGGTGGCATCATGGAACACTAGGCTGTGGCCATTATTTGGAGAAGAATGAGCCCCAACAAGTTGCCATCTATGAATGTGAGATGGGTTTCCAGGTTGCTGAACTTCAGGGACAACCTGCTTAAGGAAGTCAGAAGTTAGTCAGGCTAGTAAATAGGGCTTAATAGTATTAAGCTCCCACTGAGGTGCTTAAATACCAATAATATATTTACGCCATTCTTGATTAAGATTCCCTCTAGTGTGTTTAACTAGCTCAAATTGTAAACTACTATAGGGACGGCGTGGTGTGTGTCTGAGGGTCATTTGAGCTTCTTTGGGGGTTCGGTTGCCTTTTTTGACATTACAGCGAACACAAGCAGTAACAAGGTTCTCCCAGGTATCTCCTCCACCCCTCGAACGAGGAAGAACATGGTCTAGGGTAAGTTGTTCTCCTTTGTAACCACAGTATTGACAAGTGTGGCGATCTCGTTCTAGAATGTTACGTCTGGTTAAAGGTATTTCTTTGTAAGGAACACGGACATAATGGCGCAGTCTAATCACCGAAGGAAGGCGAAAGTCAGCATAAATCAATCGCTCGTTGTTCTCCAGTTGTTCTGCTTTGCCTTTGATTAGTAGAACCACGGCCCTGCGCCAACTGGTTATATTGAGCGGTTCGTAGGACGCATTTAATACCAGAACCTTACCCATAACTTAAAATTTAAGGAATTTATGTCATCTTAACCCAGATGGTAGCATAGTTTGCCTATTTTGTCTGCTATCTGAGTTACAAAAATCTTAGTTATCACTGAAAGGATTCAGGCCTCGACCATCTCCCGTTACAATCTGTGATTTAACAGGAGATTCTTGTCACGACATTTAAGATAGAATTTAGCCAAGGATGTTATCCACAATAGAGATTATTTTTCCCCACATTAAGGTCACTTTTCCCCACAAGTTAAAGAACATATTATCGTTGAGTTATTTTGATTATAAGATTTGACGACCGGTTAAGATTCCCCTGACTTCTAACATAGCTGAATAGGTAGGAACAATGTGTAAAGTTTCTTCTTCTGATGTCAAGTTTAAAGCAGTTTGGATAGCTTCGTTTAAATCTTCCTTAACAATTAGTTTAACATTATTTTCACTTGTCGTTAAGGTTTCTTGACTATATTTAAGACGTAAGGCCATGTCATAAGTGCGATCGCCACTTACCACTAGATTACCACCTAGTTTGACTAGGGGTTCCGTATCCACATCCCAGATCCAAGAGACATCTGTACCGTCTGGTATTCTATCATTTAAAACCAATAAAGTTGTCGAAGATTGACCGATTTTTTTGATATCATTGACTGCTCTAATGGTTTCATTCATTCCCACAGGATTTTTTGATAAAAGAATCCGAACTTTTTTACCATTAATCGTCAATTCTTCTGCTCTTCCAAAGGCAGCTTTAAAGTCTTTAACAACATTTAATATAGCTGCTTTTTCTATATTTAATTCTTGAGCAACTAAAGCAGCAGCTAAAGTATTATATTTGTTATAAACTCCGATTAAAATTTGTGGCCAATCTTGACTATTAATATCTAAATTGCTTTTTTTGAAATTACATTTCTCACAAAAATAATCTCCTAAATGGGATAAATAAACTCCTTGATAGGTTAAAGGATGGCCACAACTAGGACAATAAATCGAATCAACTGCATGGGGAATTTCTTCTAAATATAAATTATCTTCTGAGAGTCCAAAATAACGAACATTTTGAGTTAAATTTTGTCCTAAATAACAAAGAGTTGGATCGTCTGCATTGAGAATAATCACAGTATCAAGAGAAAGAGCAGCGATCGCTTGCTCCCAACGTTGACTAATGACATCGACTTCCCCATAACGATCTAATTGATCTCTAAATAAATTAAGCCCTAAAATCACTTTAGGTTGACAATCTTTTAAGATTAAGGGAACAATATTTTCATCCACTTCTAAGATAGCGTAATCTGCATCTAATGTGCCAATTAAATTAGTATTACCTAATAATGTAGTCACTAAACCATTAATTAAGTTTGCTCCTGTTTCATTATGAGCAACTTTATAATTTTGGTCTTCTAAAATACTTCTTAATAATAAAGATGTGGTGGTTTTACCATTGGTTCCCACTACTAAAATAACCCCTTGTTTAACTTGTTCACAGAGTAGGGATAATAGTCTAGGATGAAAACGACGAGAAATGGCACCAGGTAAGACACTAGCTGCTCCTAAACCCAAAAAACGAACCGTAGCAGTGACAGTCTTGGCCACACCCACAGCTAACCCTAAACGAACCCGATCCACTATATTCATAGTTTAGACAGTTTATCCCAGATAACCTTCAAGTTATTTAGGATAACATAATTAACTGGTTTTATTGAATCGTCTCAAGTGTGTTTTTTCTATTCCTTATCCTGGGGAAAGTTTGCAGCAATGAATTTACAGATTAAATCATACATTTTTGGGCAAGATTAAAATAATATGTTATCATCCAGTATAAAAAAAATATTTTCTTCAAATTATCTTTAATCAAGGCACAAATAATAGCATCTTTGGTGTTAGTTTAATGGGGGCAATCGCTACCGTTACAATGGTACAAAAACAAGTGATTTTTAGCCGTACTACAGTTGAGAAAAAAGCTGAAACCTTTACTGTCAAAATTGATAATGGTGTAAATGTAGGTTCGGGTGTTATTGTTGCTAGATTAGCGATTCCATTGGACGCAAGGTAGTGTTACTGTTTTTCTATAACTTCCAAAAAAGATGAAATTACAGAAACTATTTCTTATACTAAATTGCAAGATTATCAATCAAATATATATAATTTTAAAATTCAATATCCTCAAAATTGGATAAGAGAATCAATTTGCAGAGAACCTGTTCCTAAAGATGCGTTTCAGTCTTGGAAACTCAATCTTTATTTACCAGGAGAAACAGAAGAAGCAATTATAGTTATTGATATTAACGAATTAAAGAAATCATATTCTTTTCAGGAATATTGGGACTATTATATTTACCCTGGACTGAATAATTATTCACCACCAGTTATCCTTAAATCTGAAAATCCGACCTTAATTCCTCTTCAAATTGATGGGAATAAACAAGAAAATTTTGCTTATAAAATCAACTATAGTTATCAAGATAATGGTCAAAGAATGGAAGCAACGGAAGTCATTGCAGTGTATAATAATAAAAGGTATAAAATCACAGTTAAAAGCAATAAAAAATTTTATAAAAAATATCAAAAAATAGCTAACAAAATCATCGAATCTTTGAAATTTACCAAACCTTAATTATGTCATCAATAATAATACTTTTAGCCATTAATACCGATTAATTGTTCACAATAGTACCAAAACAGATATGATTAAAGAAGAGATCCATCCGTCGATACATTGAATTCTAATGCTAAAATACGCTTATTACCCTGGTTGTGTTGCTCAAGGGGCCTGTCGTGAACTGTATTTATCCACCGCAGTCTTGACTGAAGCTTTGGGAATAGAATTAATAGAATTGAAAAAAGCTGCTTGTTGCGGTTCAGGAACTTATAAAGAAGATTCTCAACTCTTAGAAGATACAGTCAATGCTCGTAATATTGCTTTAGCTGAGTCCCTAAATCTCCCTTTGTTGACCCATTGTAGCACTTGTCAAGGAGTTATTGGTCATGTAGATGAACGCTTAAAAGACGCTAAAGACAACGATCCTGCCTATTTTGAGCAGGTTAACGGTTTCCTCAAAAAAGAACACTGTTCCCCTTATAAAGGTAGCACAGAAGTTAAACATTTATTATGGGCATTAGTGGCTGACTATGGGTTAGATAAATTAGCTGAAAAGGTTAAACGTAAGCTATCAGGATTAAATTGTGCAGCGTTTTATGGTTGTTATTTATTAAGAACTCAGGATAAACTCCCTTATGATAATAAATTTCATCCAGAGTCCCTAGAAAATGTTTTTCGTACTGTTGGTGCAACCCCTATTTATTATCAGGGAAGAACTCAGTGTTGTGGTTGGCCTTTATCTAGTTATGCCACAGAAACATCATTTAAAATGGCAGGAAAACACATAAAAGAAGCCATAGAGGCAGGAGCCGATTGTTTGGTAACTCCCTGTCCATTGTGTCATTTAAACCTAGATTCTCGGCAACCTGAAGTCGAAAAAGTCATCGATCAAAAACTGGGTTTACCTGTCCTGCATTTACCCCAGTTAGTCGCTTTATCTTTGGGGATAGAACCCGAAAAATTAGGGTTAGATCGTCACGTTGTTTCCACAAAATCCGTTTTAGAAAAATTAGAGATTAGTTAGGATTGAGCGTTTCAAGTCTTATTATGACTCCTGTGTGGGCTTAATACTATTAAGCCCCTACATAGTGTTAAACCCCTACGATTGAGGCAAAAAAGGATGAGCCGTTTCCTATTTGCAAAAACGAGAAATCTGCTATGTTAAGAACATTTCCAGATATCTAAGGATCAACCTCACTGTGAGTTCTAACAACCTACCAAAAACCACCGCTTATGTCCGTATTATTCAACAGTCTTGGCAACAAGGCCGAATGGAAGGAGAAGTTAGGGCTGCAGAATATCAATGGCGGTTTCAATGGCATTTTCGCCAAGGACAGTTATTGGTACAACCGTCCTTGGGACGTGCCTTGATTTATGAACCCTTGGGACGTTTTTTAGAACGTTCAGACTATCAATTAGAACCTGGAGGAGATTATGAATTTACCTTGCGATCGCAAATTTAGGTCCTATCAAGGGTCTCTAATCTTCTTGAAACTCTGGCCATAATAACCGTAAGGCCATTAAGGCAAACCCAATAGCGGCCATAGCTTTTAATAGTTTAGTTGGGACAAATTGAGCGATGGTTCCTCCCGCAATAACCCCTAAAAAACTCGCCAAAATTAAAGCGGTAATTGAGCCAAAAAAAACTGCCCTAGGGGACTTTGAACTACCGCCTAAAGCAATAGCTGCTAGTTGACTTTTATCACCAATTTCAGCCAAAAATACTGTAATAAAACTTAGTCCAAAAAGTTGCCAATCCATAATATATAATCAATATATAAACATTCCAAGATAGTTCACTAACTATTTAAAACATCGCCTATCAGTAATCCTGTAATAATTAGTAATAATAAAGCTACGGCAACATCCAAAGTTTTAGGAGGGAGACGACGAGCTAACCAATAGCCAATTAATACCCCTAATAAACTGGTGGTAATTAAAGCCATAGCAGCCCCCGCAAAAACCACCCAAGGGGACTGAGACTCAGCAGCAATTAAGAGCGTTGCTAATTGAGTTTTATCTCCCATTTCTGCCAAAAATATTGTCAAAAAGGTTGAACTAAAAACAGTCCAAAAACTCCAGGATTTTTCTTTATTTTTTTGAGTTTCAACAGGATCAGAAGCCGTCATAAGTTAGTTTAATTAATTAATGTTCACTTTATTTACGATCTTGATAAGCCATGCCATTCGCTTCTGCATAACGTTCCATAAAACGCATAAAACGCTCCCAATGTTCATCTATTTCAATATCAAAAGCACAGCTAACTTCTTTCAATTCATCTCCTTCATCACCCCCCCAAATGATCTTTAAAGAAGAAGGGGTAACACTAATTTCTCCCTCGGAATCGATTAAACGTAAGTCACCATAGGTTTGCGTGGTATAACTTCTAAATCTTTCTAGAGATTTTAAATTTTCAAACGTCATTAATACGTTACGTATTCCTGTTTGTTTACTACGTCGCAAACTGACATTGCTTAATTCCTCAGAAATGCCAACAAAAAACTCAATTGAAGGGGTAACATTAGTCATAATATCAGGGATTAGTCATCGTGAGTATAATCAATAAATAGTGAGGAGGATAATGATAATATAAACTTGATTATCTTTCCTCCTACTGGTTATGATTTATTCAGTTTCTCCTCCCTGAATTTTCAGAATGAGAAATCCCCAAGCTAAACCAAATAAAACCAAAACCATTAATAAAACGGCTCCATTAAACATCATACTTTCGGCTGTCATTTGTATTCTCCTAATTGAATGAAATATGAATAATTGCTTGACAGTTTTAGCTTATCAGCGAACTTACCTAATCGGTCAAGGCTCATCAATTTTGGCTAAAATCTGCCCATCATATATAAATATTGTAAAACACGAAGGCAAAATCACAAGATGCAATCTTCAGATTCTTCACCGTCTCAACGCCCCCATTTAGCTCTCACCATGGGAGATCCTGCCAGTATTGGCCCCGAAATTGTCCTTAAAGCCTTGGCTGATTCGAGTTTGACCCAAACTTGTCAGATAACGGTGATCGGATCTCGATCGCAACTTCAGCAAACCTATCAACAGTTACAAGGAAAAACCGATTCTTTAGCTCAACCTGATAGTTTAACCATTTTAGACATTCCCCTTGATCCTGGTGTAGAATCCGAAATTGTACCAGGTTATGGCAACGCAGCTAGTGGAAAAGCCAGTTTCACCTATCTAGAAACAGCCATTACTCAAACCCTTCGAGGTAAGTTTCAAGCGATCGTTACCGCTCCCATTGCCAAATCCTGTTGGAAAGCAGCCGGTTATCACTATCCTGGACAAACCGAAGTCTTAGCCCAAAAAGCCAAGGTTGATAAATTTGGGATGTTATTCGTGGGGCGATCGCCTTATACAGGGTGGAGCTTACGAACATTATTAGCCACTACCCACATTCCTTTAAATCAAGTCTCTGAGTCCCTCACCCCTCAACTCATGTCCTTAAAACTACAGTTACTCATAGACTGTTTACGACAAAGGTTTGCCATTGAAAAACCTAAAATTGTCATCTCAGGTTTAAACCCTCATAGCGGGGAGAATGGACAGTTAGGAACAGAAGAACAAGACTGGTTGTATTCATGGCTAGAAACCGCCAAAAAGCAGCACCCAGAGGTGGAATTAATCGGTTTAGTTCCCCCCGATACTATGTGGGTCAAACCAGCGCAAGCTTGGTATGGGGAGCGGTGTCAACAGACGTTAAAAATCAGTGATGTTGCTGATGCTTATCTGGCTTTGTATCACGATCAAGGACTAATACCGGTTAAATTAATGGCTTTTGATCAAGCCATCAACACCACCATTGGTTTACCCTTTATTCGTACCTCTCCTGATCACGGTACCGCTTTTGATATCGCAGGAAAAGGAATAGCGAGGCCAACCAGTCTCAAAGCAGCCATTGATCTCGCAGCACAATTGAGCCAACAACCATTAAAACAAAAGTGAGTGGGGATTTGTCAGTGACTAGGATCACCGGATAGGACGGGTTTTGATCAACTAACAATCAAGGCTAATCATTCATAATTGACTGTAAGTTTATGTCAACGCTAAAGTCACTAACCCTATTCTTAAGTCTATTGTGTGCTGTGATTATGACCTATTTTACCGAAAAATTGCCAAAAATACAACATATATTAGCTTTTAATTTAAGCAGTATGCAAAGAGTCTTTTCGCTTGATGACTCTCAGTATTCCATCGGCAGGTCTCCTCAGAATAGTATTATTATTAATGCAGAAGGAATTTCCAGACAACACGCTACTTTAATTCAAAACCCCCAAGACAATGGAACATTCTCTTATATTATTCTTGATGGAACCCTGGAAGGGTATAAAAGTAGAAATGGAATTTTAGTCAATGGGTCTAGACGCAATAAATATGAACTGAAACATGGGGATGTGATTCAATTTACAAAAGAAGTGACGGCTCATTATTATATTGTTGATGAAGATAGTGAAGAGTTTATCAAAAAATTAACCCCTGATCTTTATTTACCGGTTAGTGATTCTCAATTAAACGGGATTGCCCATGAAACACAACTCATTGACAGAAATCAAACAACAACCATTTTATCGAAAACACAAAAACTAGCTTCTATTGTTGAGTTAAGTCCTATTCCTATTATTGAGATAGATGATCAGGGAACCCTTACTTATCTCAATTCTTCTGCTTATTTAAAGTTTCCTGATCTTCAAAAAGCCAACCTTAAGCATCCTTTACTAAAAGGCTTATTTGAGCAAAAAAATCACAATAATGGTGGCTTGGTTATTCGAGAAATTTCCTTACAGGATAAAGTTTTTGAACAGCATATTAATTATTTATCTGAAGAAAAACTGATTAGAATTTATATCTTTGATATTACCCAACGCAAGCAAATAGAATTACAACTCAAATATCAAGCATTTCATGATCCTTTAACCGGGCTACCTAACCGAACTTTTTTTGATAAACATCTTGCCATAACCATCAATAAGTCTCAACGATATAATCATTTATTTGCTATTCTATTTATTGATATTGACCACTTTAAAAGTATCAATGATACCCTTGGTCATACTGTAGGCGATCGCATTTTAGAAGATTTTGCTCAACGGTTAACCTCCCAAGTTAGAAAGAGTGATTTAGTTTGTCGATGGGGAGGAGATGAATTTATTGTACTTCTTTCCGAGATTCAAAAACCAGATGAAGCTGCCAAGTTTTCTGAACGACTATTGAGTAGATTTGATCATCCCTTAAATATTGAAGGACATCAAATTTATCTTAAATGTAGCATTGGAATTGCCATTTATCCAGGAGATGGAGAGCAAGCAGAAACCTTACTCAAAAATGCTGATTCTGCCTTATATCGAGCGAAAGAATGGGGACGCAATCATTATCGATTCTATAATCGGAGAATGAGTTATGAAATTAGTGAAAATTTTACCCTAGAAAGTCAACTCCATCAAGCAATTAAAAATCAAGAACTTATTTTACATTATCAACCCCAAATTAATATTAAAACAGGAAAAGTTTACGGATTAGAAGCATTAATTCGTTGGAATAATCCTAAACTAGGATTAATTAACCCTGAAAAATTTATTCCCCTGGCAGAAAAAACAGGGTTAATTTTACCCATGGGGGAATGGGTTTTAAAAACCGCCTGTCAGCAAAATAAAAAATGGCAAAATATGGGTATTCCTCCTGTTAGAGTCGCTGTGAATTTATCCGCTCAACAATTGCAACAACCTAACCTTATTAAAACAGTAGAAGAAACTCTCAATGATGTAGAATTAGATCCTCAATGGTTAGAGTTAGAGGTTACAGAATCAATGCTGATGAAAAATACTAAATTAGCTAATCATACTTTATGTGAATTAAGAGAAATGGGCGTTCATATTTCTATGGATGATTTTGGAACGGGATACTCTTCTCTTGGTTATTTAAAAACCTTTCCTTTTCATACGTTAAAAATTGATCAAAGTTTTGTCAGAGAACTCAATAAAAATGCCCAAGATTTATCAATTATTTCAGCCATTATGACCTTAAGTCGTGGCTTTAATATGAGGGTGATTGCTGAAGGGGTTGAAAATCAAGAACAGTTAAACTTACTTCGACAACTACAATGTGAAGAAATGCAAGGATATTTCTTTAGTCATCCCCTAAGTCCTGAAGACATTATCAACTATTTACTAAATTTTGATAAGCAGAAAAGCTTAATGTATCCTTTGTCCTAATTTAACTTTTTTTCTAGCTGATTATTCTATGAATATCTATTAATATCATGAACAATACTTTTAATTATCCTCAAAAAGCTCGTCACCTAATGGTTATTGAAGATAAAAGATATCGTCAAACCATTTCTTTGGAAGAGGAAACTTATTCTATAGGTCGACAAACTGATAATTCCATTGTCATCTATTCTCAACAGGCCTCTCGCCGTCATGGTACATTAATGAAAAGAAAGAATCGAAATAATAATAGTTACTCCTATTGGATTATTGATGGAGATATTAATGGCCAAAAAAGTCGTAACGGGATTTATGTGAATGGAGACAAATGTTTCATTAAAGAATTAAAAAATGGAGACTTAATCAACTTTGGTTGTGAAGTTAACGCAACTTATTATTCAACTCATGAATTTTCTAATACAGTCATTGATATCACCAACAATAAAACCCAACAACAAGAATATACTCCTCAAAAAACCCATCATGACTACTCTGAATCACAAGCTCATCTAGATATTAATTATGAGCCGCAATTTATTAATCCTAAAGATACACTTCAGTCACAAGAATATCAAGATCCATTAACAAAATTACCCAATCGAATACTTTTTAAAGAATATGTCATCAATGCCCTTAAAAATGCTCAACAATATCACTCATTAATGGCAATTATTATCTTTGATATTAATCATTTTAGAGCGATTAATAAAAATTGGGGTTATCCGGTTGGAGATAAAATTTTAGTGGAAGTAACTGAAAGACTCAAATCAAGTTTGAGAGATAGTGATATTGTAGCTCGTTGGGGAGATGATGAATTTATTATATTACTACCCAAAATAAGTTGCAGTGATGATCTTGAAAAAATAACTACAAGAATTCTTAATAATATTCGTCAGTCTCTGCAAATTTTTGATAACCCCTTGTATCTAGAATATAGTTATGGGTGTGCTATTTATCCTGAAGAAGCACAAGAGGTGACAACCCTATTACGAAAAGCTGAAACGAGTTTATTTAACCATAAGAAACAAATGAAGTCACCTCAGCACATTTCTGATTTAACCATTGATCCTAAAGCTTCCAAACTATTAAGGGCAAAAAGTACCTTACAACAAGCATTAAATAATCATGAATTAGAACTGTATTATCAACCCCAAATGAAAATTAAGACAGGAGAAATTTCTGGTATTGAAGCTTTGGTGCGATGGAATCATCCAAAATTAGGTCAAATTAATCCCCTAAAATTTATTCCTGTTGCCGAACAAACCAACTCAATTAACATGATCGGAGAATGGATTTTAAAAGAAGCGTGTCGTCAGAATAAATATTGGCAAGACATGGGGTTACCTAATTTTAGAGTATCGGTCAATCTATCTCCATTACAATTAAAAGATCCTAATTTTGTAACCATAATTCAAGAAGTATTAAGCGATACAAACCTTGCTCCTTGTTGGTTGGAATTAGAAATAACAGAAAAAGTCATCCTTAACGATTCAGAACTGACTCATCAAGTTTTAGAGCAGTTACAACGATTAGGGGTTAACCTTTGTTTAGATGATTTTGGTATTGGTTATTCCTGTCTTACTCACTTACCCAACTTTCCTTTTAGGACTTTAAAAATTGCCCAATCTTGTGTCAAAGACATGAAGAATAAACCTGAAAAAATTGCGGTTATTTCAGCCGCAGTTGCGGTAGGAAATACCTTAGACTTGCGTGTGGTTGCTGAAGGGGTTGAAACCCATCAACAACTAGATTTATTACAAAATTTAGATTGTCAAGAAGTCCAAGGTTACGTCTTAAGCCATCCCTTAGATCACATGGAGGCGACCCAATTTCTAGACCTTTATCAAAGCCCTAAAGTTTCTTGTTGATGGAATATACCATGAAACTTACTTTCTGTTATCTCAGTCTATAACTGGAAACGGTGTGAGGAAAAGATCATGGTCAAAAAGCTTACCTTATTAGCCCTAACATTATTATTAACTGCTACTTATCAAAACCCAAGTTGGGCTGGTGAAATTCTAGAAAAAATTAAACAAACTGGGGTTATTACCGCAGGAACCCGTAAAGATGCCATTCCTTTTGCTTATGTTAATAAACAAGGAAAATGGGTGGGCTATTCTATTGATCTACTGGAAATTATCCGAAAAGATGTAGAACAGAAACTGGGAAAGCCTATCAAACTCAAATTGGTGGAAGTAACACCTCAAAATCGTTTTGATAAAATCCGAAACAAAGAAATTGATATCGAATGTGCTTCTTCTACCTTTACTTGGGAACGAGATGAAATTGTTGATTTTACGGTGAGTTATTTTGCTAGTGGTACTAAAATTTTAAGAAAAAAAGGGAGCAATTTGGGAACTATTGATTCTTTAGCAGGACGGAGAATTGGTGTTATTCCCAATACGACCAATGAACAAGCGATTAAATTACAACAACCGGCTGCTAAAATAATTCCTATTAAAAATAGATACGAAGGGTTAGCTAAACTCAACAAGGGAGAAATTGATGCTATCGCTGGAGATGGGATTGTTTTACAAGGATTAAGATTAGAAAATAACAATAGCGATCGCTTTGAAGTGGTTCCAGAGTTTCCCTATGTTTATGAAGCTTATGCTTGCATGGTCCCAGAAGATGAGTCTCGTTGGCGCGGAATGGTTAACTATAGTTTAGTTAAATTTATGGAAGGGATTATTAGTGATCAACCTCAACAAGTGGAAATTTATGAAAAATGGTTTGGAGAAGATACTGGGGTCACTCCTTATTCAAGAGAAGCGATTAATGATTATTTTCAAGGAATTGTTGATGGTTATGAATGGATTCCCTTAATTAGTTACTAAGAATAATAAGAATGGCGAATTAAGACACAATTATAGCGTTTCTCGAAGTCATGAGGTACATTTTTTAAAAAGTCTCCTAAAATTAAGAGTTTTTTCCCCTCACAAGTAGAGGAATTGCTATAAATTCTTAATTCTACATTCTAAATTCGCACATTCCAATGATGTGATCTCTATCTTACTCAGTTATGATAAAAATTACACATTTTTTTAAGCAACTGTCACTGTTAAAGAATTAAAGGAAGGATACATTAGAATGAAAGCAAGTTAAAGTTAATTCAAGCAGTTATTTCAATGTTAAAAAATAACACATTTTCCTCCCCTAAATCTCTTGACAAACAAGCGGCAGAATGAGAAATCTCTATGATTGAAATTCTAGAACTCAATCCCTGGAAATTTTTTAATAAACCCTCTTTGGCTTATAGCAAAGTTCGTTGGTAAATCAACTCTTGATAATGGCACCAAAATCGGCTAAAACTCTGCCATGATTGCGAAGAATGCCTAGTAAATTTAATCTATTTTGTCTTATTTCAAGATTTTCATCCATAACTAAAACGCTTTCTTCTCCATCAAAAAACTGCTCTACCACAGGAACAATATCCACTAATCCTTCAACTAATAATTGGTAGTTTCTATCGGATTGCGCTCTGGTTGTTTGAGAGACTAACGCCATTAATTTATCATACAAACCCTGTTCGGAAGACTTCTCAAATAACCCCCTATCTACGACTTGACTGGGATCTAACGCTACATAGTCTAAGTCTCCTTTTGCTGCTAAACGGGTTGAACGATTGACGGTTTCATAAATTTTATCTAACCAACCATTGCCACGGATTTCTTGTAAAAATTCGGCGCGATCTTTAACATCTAAAAGGTTTTGTAAAGCCCTTTCTGTATATTCAGCATCCACTTCTCCTAGTATGGCATTAACTAAATCATAATCGATGTTTAATTCATCTTGTAATAAGGTTTGTATTCTTTGAATAAAGAAGGTTTGTAATACTTCTAAGGGAGAAGTTTGCGGAGAATGGGCTGATACAAAAGCATCACAACCTTGAGATAAAAGTTGGGATAAATTAATGGGTAATTGAGCATCCCAAGTAATCAGAATAATACCATTAGCAGCCCGTCTCAGGGCAAACGGATCTCCTGAACCTGTGGGGATCATTCCTAAGCCAAAAATACTGATTAAGGTATCTAAACGATCAGCAATTCCTACTACTTGTCCGGTTAGAGATTGAGGCATGATATCATCCGCCCCACGGGGTAAATAATGGTCAAAAATTCCTTGGGCTACTTCGTCTGATTCTCCACTTACTTTGGCATATTTCTGCCCCATTACTCCCTGTAATTCCGGAAATTCATAGACCATTTGTGTTACTAAATCAGCTTTGCATAAGAGGGCTGTACTTTCAATTTCTTCTTGTTGTGTGTCGCTAATTTCTAACTGTTCTGATATCTGTTGTGCCATATCCATGATACGATCTACTTTATCGCGCATGGTGCCTAATTCTTTCTGAAATGTAACGTTTTCTAATTGGGGTAAGTAACTATCTAAGGGATCGTCGCAATCAGAGGTATAAAAGAATTGAGCGTCAGCTAATCTAGCTCGAATGACTCTTTCATTTCCTTGGGTTATAATCTTTCTTTTATTGGGATCACCATTGGCAATGGTAATGAAGTTTGGTAACAATTTATCTTCAGATTGTTTAACGGCAAAATATCGCTGATGTTTCACCATTACTGTAGTAATAACTTCAGTTGGAAGGCTTAAAAATTCTTGATCAAAATTACCAGCAATAGCCGTAGGATATTCAACTAAATTAATTACTTCTTTGAGTAAGTCTTCAGGAATTTCTGCTTTTCCTGTTAATTCATTGGCAATTTTTTCAATCTCTTTTTTTATGATTTCATAGCGTCTTTGGGGAGCCACTTCTACATAAGCTGCTCGCAAGGTTTCCACATAGTCAGAGGCTTGGGTAATACTAACTGTATCCGGATGTAAAATTCGGTGTCCTCTAGAAAGGCGATCGCTGGCAATGGTCTTATCTCCATTGACAATTTCGAGCTGTAATACTTGTTCGTCACACAAGGCAACTAACCAGCGAATAGGCCGAGAAAATCTTAATTCTCCATTGCCCCAACGCATGAATCGTCTTCCTTCTAGACTATTAATCCAATTAGGAATTAATTCGCTTAAAATTTCATTTGTTTTTCGTCCTTTGATTTTTTTTTCAATAAAAATAAAGTCTCCTTTATCTGTAGGACGAATTTCTAGATCGTCAATATTTACTTCTTGTTTACGGGCAAAACCTTCGGCAGCTTTTGTGGGTTTTCCCTCTTTAAAAGCTGCTTTTGCTGGAGGACCTTTGATCACTTCATCTCTATCTTCTTGTTGCTCTGGAAGTCCAGAAATTAACACTGCTAATCTTCTCGGTGTGCCATAGACAGCGATGGAATCAGGACTTAAAAAGTTGTCTTGCAAACTAATAGGAATCATTTTTTTCCATTGAGCGATCGCACCCTCAATGAAATCTGCAGGTAATTCTTCTGTACCGACTTCCAATAAAAAATACATATTGATTTGAACTAGCTAATTTATCAATACACGATTCTGAAACTTGTTATATAATCATATCATAGTTCAGAAGTCTCTGGCTAATTTTTCGTCACTTAATTATCATAGATTATTTAAGAATATTAATGAGATGGAATTTAAACTAAAACCAGTAAAGACCAAAAATTATTTTTTTCAATTGATTACTAATTTTATTAAAGTGCTTTCTACAATTTTGATTAGTAGTGCTATACTTTGGGAATTGGGAAATATATATGCTAGAGTAAACGGCTGGGATTTTAACCATCAGTTAAACTGGATTTTTCTACTAGATAGACTGGCCTTAATTAGTCATGGTGTTGAAGCCATCATTGCCGCCTATTACGCTAAATTACAGAATCAAAACCCTTATTATTATAGCATTTACACCTTTTTTGTAGGAACCCTGGGTTTATTAGAATTAAAAAGAGAACAACAAGGACAAGAATAAATGACTATTTTTACATTACGTTCAGTCAAGAAAGATTTTGGCATCAAAGAAATTTTAAAAGATGCAACTTTTAGCCTAGAAGAAGGGGATAAAGTTGGTTTAATTGGTACCAATGGCTCCGGAAAATCCACCCTATTAAAAATGATAGCAGGACTAGAACCGATGGATGGGGGAGAAGTTTGGATTAATTCGGGGTCAAAAATTGTTTATTTACCACAACAACCCAATTTAGATGAAAATTGTACGGTTTTAGAACAGGTTTTTGCTGATTGTGGGGAACAAATGGCTTTAGTAAGAGAGTATGAAGAAATCTCCCACAAACTCGCCCATGATTCTGAGAATACTGACAGTTTAATGTCCCGTTTATCAGCAGTTACTCAACAGATTGAAACCTTAGATGCTTGGGGATTAGAGACGAATGCTAAAATTATTTTAAGTCAATTAGGGATTGATGATTTTGATGTCAAAGTAGGAGATTTGTCAGGGGGATATCGCAAACGAATTGCCTTAGCATCTGCTTTATTATCCGATCCCGATGTGTTATTGATGGATGAGCCAACGAACCATTTAGATGCCATGTCTGTAGAATGGTTACAAGGTTATTTAAACCGTTATTCTGGAGCATTATTATTAATTACCCATGATCGATATTTCTTGGATAAAGTCACAAATCGTATCATTGAAATTGATCGAGGGGATCTCTATGGATATTCAGGAAACTACTCTTATTTTTTAGAAAAAAAAGCAGAAGTCGAAGCATCAGAAATCAGTAGCCAAAAGAAACACGCAGGGGTTTTAAGACGGGAATTAGAATGGTTAAAACGAGGACCAAAAGCTAGAAGCACCAAACAAAAAGCCCGTATTGATCGCATTCATGAAATGCAGAATAAAGAGTTTAAACAAGCTCAAGGTAAAGTGGCAATTAGCACCGCAACTCGTCGAATTGGGAAAAAAGTGATTGAGTTAGAAAAGATTAATAAATCCTATGATGAGCGGGTTTTAATCAAAGATTTTACCTATATTTTTAGTCCTCAAGATCGGGTGGGTATCATCGGCAAAAATGGAGCAGGAAAATCAACATTAATGAACATTATTACAGGAAAAATAACGCCAAGTTCAGGAAAAGTTGATATTGGAGCGACGATTCATTTTGGCTATTTTGATCAACATTCTGAAGATTTATTAATTAATGAAAATCAGCGAGTGATTGATTATTTAAAAGATGTGGCCGAGTTGGTGAAAACGGCTGATGGTAGTGTGATTACTGCTTCCCAAATGTTGGAGCGATTTTTGTTTCCACCCAATCAACAATATGCGCCTATTCATAAACTTTCTGGAGGAGAAAAACGACGCTTATTTTTGTTACAAGTGTTAATGAGTGCGCCCAATGTATTAATCTTAGATGAACCCACTAATGATTTAGATGTACAAACCTTAGCTGTATTAGAGGAATACTTAGAAGAATTTAATGGTTGTGTCATTGTTGTTTCACACGATCGCTATTTTTTAGATCGGACAGTAGATACCATTTTTGCTTTAGAAGGAGAAGGAAAGATTAAACAATATCCTGGTAATTATTCTGTCTATTTAGACTATAAGAAAGCAGCAGAAGAAAAAGCCAAAGACTTAAATAATAAAGGAATATCTAAAGGGAATAAAACATCTCAGGTAACGAAAAAAACTCAATCTAAACAATCTCAGAAACTGACTTTTAAAGAAAAATATGAATATAAAGACCTAGAAAAGAAAATACCTGTCATGGAAGCCGAAAAAGAGGAACTAGAACAAACCCTTTATAATAATCCTCCCACAGATTTTACGGAATTACAAACCTTAACAGAACACTTATCCCAGTTAGTGCAGGAAATTGACCAAGCAACAGAAAGATGGCTAGAATTAGCTGATAGAGACGGTTAAAAAAACCATAAGTATAAGCAGAATCGTTAATGTTATAATTGGGATGAAAGAGTTAAGTTGGAAACCCCATGGCTGATTTAAGTAACTTAGTACAAAAAGCATTTTATCTTGGAGTCGGTATTGCATCCTATACCGCAGAAAAAGCAGGAATGACCCTACAAGAATTGAAAACACAGGCGCAAAAAGTTGCTGATGAAATGGTGGCCAGAGGAGAAATGACGGCAGAAGAAGCTAAAAAATATGTGGATGATATGATTCAACAGGCCCAACAATCAAACTCTACAACAACAGATAAAAGTCAATCGAAAGAACCTCGTCTAATTGAAATTGTTGAGGAGGAAGATGACAATCATGATTCGTCTACTAACCCTGAAAAATTAGATAATTTAAAACAACAAGTTGAGTCATTACAAGAAGAATTAAACCGTTTAAAGCGTCAATGATAGGTAAACTTTAAGTTATTGAAACCAATTTTACTGATACACATTTTGGAGTTAATTAAAGATTATGGAAGACTGGCAAAAAGAGTTAACAGAATGGATGGAAAATATCGCAGTTTCTGTGGAAGGATTGGTGGATGAGGTTGTGCAATCTGTCGATAATGCAACCGAACAATTTCAAGACGATGTAGCTAGGGAAATTGAGCAATTTCTCGATGATATTTTCACCCCTGTTATTGATATTTCCTTTGAAGAAGAGTTTCATTCCTATTATTATAGTCAAGAGTCTGATTTAATGCTCTCTCCAAAAATTGAGCCAACCCATAATGTTCATCCTGCTTGTCAGGGTTGTATTCATTATCATGGACGACTCTATGGAAAAAATTTATTTGTTTGTGGAATGCACCCCTATGGTTCTAATGTTTCTTCTTGTCCAGACTGGGAAGGAAAGTCATAATATTTTTCCCTCAATCTCATCTAAAATTGCTTTTTGAACCTCTTCTGCCGATTGTTCTCCTGATATAGTCAAGAGTCGTTTTTTCCCTTGATAGTAGTCCAATAAAGGCAGGGTTTCCTGTTTAAAAAGGGTAATACGACGTTCAATAATCTCAGGTTGATCATCTACTAGCGATCGCTTTAAAGATCGTTCTTTCATTACCCTATCACTGACTTGTAAATAAATTGCATGATCTAATGTTTGGTCTAACCTTTCTAAGAGAAAATCTAATTCTTCCGCTTGAAAGGGAGTGCGAGGATAACCTTCTAAAATCCAACCATTTTTAACATCATCTTTTAACAAACACTCTTCAATAAATTCGATCATCATTTCATTAGGAAGTAAGTCTCCTTTTTCGACATAATCTTTAGCTTGTTGTCCTAGTTTTGTTTGTTCAATAATGGCTTTTCTTAAAATATTTCCTGTAGAAATCAAGGAGATATTTAACCCTTCACTGAGGTTTTGAGACTGAGTTCCTTTCCCCGAACCTGGACCACCTAATATTACTAATCTCATCATTAATAACTCCTTAGTTACTTTGAATTTTCTGCACTAATTCCTCAAAAGGTTGCCAATTGTTTTCCTGGGCGATCGCTTCCCAAACGGATTCAATTTGAGGTCGAAGTAAAGGAATTTTACTATTAGACTGATTCATGGTTTTGATCATTGTATCGATCTGGTTAGGAGAAATTGTTGTTAAGATTTTATAATAGCATTCTCGCCAATTTTTCCAGTGAGTTTCTGCAAGATTACTATTTTCTAAAATGGTTGATTGATCTTTCCACCAACCCTGATTGATTTGAGTCATTAAATCAATAAAAAATTGATGATAAGGGATTTGACTGCTTTGCAAAGCTTCCACCGTTATTTCAACTAAGTTTTCTCCTTCTTCAATTAAGCCATATACACCTAATTTTTTCAACATTTCTTGATGATAATCAATTTTGTAATGATCATCAAAAGTATCTAAACCGGCTTCTAAACTGCTAGGGGAAATATTAGTCATTAAAGGTAATTGTAGCATCTCTAAATTAACCCGAACAATTAGGGGTTGATTTCCATAACAATAGCGTTTACCATAATCAAAATAAGCTGCAGTAAATTTAGGGTCATAAGTAGGAATAAAAGCGTAGGGACCATAATCAAAACTTTCCCCAGTAATGGACATATTATCAGTATTTAAGACTCCATGACAAAAGCCGGCTGCCATCCATTGGGCGACTAATTTAGCCTGACGCTTGACTAATTCGTGATAAAATAACTCGTAACGATTAGCTATTTTTACATCAATTTCAGGATAATAAATATTGATTACAAAATCTAAAAGCTTTTTGATTAAATCAGGTCGTTTGATATAGTATAAACGCTCAAAAGTACCAAAACGAATATGAGAACGACTCATACGAATCATAACAGAGGAACGAGTCGGTGAGGGTTCATCTCCTCGCCATAAAGCTTCTCCTGTTTCCACTAAACTTAAACAGCGAGATGTTTTCACCCCCATTCTGTGTAAAGTTTCGGCTGCGAGGACTTCTCTGACACCACCTTTAAGGGTTAAGCGGCCATCACCCCCCCGTGAATAAGGAGTTTGTCCGGACCCTTTAGTACCAAAATCATAGAGTTCTCCATCCACTCCCCTAACTTGACCGTATAAGAACCCTCTACCGTCTCCGAGAAAGGGGTTATACTCTCCAAATTGATATCCATGATAGCGTAGGGCTAAAAAAGGGCGTATTGCTTGAAATTGTCCAAAGGCTTCGATAAAATGTTCGTTCTCTACGCTCCTTGATTTTAACCCTAATTGGGGCAGTAAATTGTCATTACGAAACCTTAAAATATGTTGAGGAAATTGAGCCGCCGAGACTTGATCGTAGTAGTCTTCTCCTAAGTTTTCTAAAGCGGGTTCGTAGTCGAGATTGAGAAAAGGATTATCTCCGTTCAAAGTCATAGGGGTTGTGTTGGTTTCTATTATCATTATTTAGCGTTAACTGTTTTCATTGTAACTTTATCTTGATTTTTGGTGGAAATTTATCTGTTAGAATTCATAATTTATTGGGTACTATTAAAGATAACATCGCTTAAGTCTGCATGGGTTAAGTCTACATCAGTTAAGTTAGCATTGGTTAAATTTGCTCCTATTAATTTTGCTTTGACTAAACTGACTCCAGTTAAATTTGCTTCTGTTAAATTAGCTGCAATTAATTTAGCACGGTTGAGGTTACTGTATTGTAAATTAGCCCTAAATAAGTTAGCCCCGATCAGGTTAATATTTTCTAAATTAAGTTGTTGTAGGTTCATATTTGAGAGTTCAGCTTGTTGAAAATTTCTTTCTCCTAAACGATAACGTTCTAATAATTCTGCCGCTTCGTTTATTGTAATTTCTCGTTGTTGAGGTGGGGTATAAATGAAGGTTAATGTCTCTTTTTGTTTGAGGACTGTTTCTAACTCTTGATATAAGGAATAATTACCAATTCCACTCATTATAAGCCATCCCCGTGATCGGGTCATAGCGACAAATAATTGATTACGTAATAATAAATCATTTTCTTTTTTAGCAATGTGATCTAATCCGACAATATAAACCAGATCCGCTTCTTTCCCTTTAGCACGATAAATACGAGAAATTGTCACAGCCCCTTCGTACCAAAATTGATTAGGATTATTATTATCTTCTCGGCTGATCTCATTACAATTATTACAGCCTGGAAGATAAATATCTATCCCTCGTCTGATGAAAAAATTAGCAATGGTTTGTTGTAATTTAAAGGACTGAAAATAATTTCCTAAAACTAAGACTAAAATCTCTTTACTGGGCCGTAAACCATCTTGTCGTAAATTGCTATAAACTTGTTCATATAAAGCGGTTATTTCTTGTTGTCTTGATAAGTATTTATTGAGCTTAATTAAAGACTCTTTATTCAGCTTATATAAGGGATGAGGGGAATTATCTAAGGGTCGTTTAATGGTTATTTTTTCTCCTTTTATTAAAGTCCCTTCTACCTCATAACCTAGACTTTCCCAGTCAGTTTTATGACTCATTCCGCTTAACATTCCTTGACGACGTAACCATCCCATTCCCATAGCGTGTGCCGCTATAATAATGGGCTGAGGGGTACGATAACAACAGGACATTATCTCTGTTTTACTAATATCACTATCATATTTTCCCGTGACAATATTACCGAATTCTTTCCCAAATATTTCTGTTGCATTAGGAACTTTTAAATTCTCTAAACTTTGTAATTCATCATAAGTCCAAATCAATCTTTTTTGTTGATTATTTATACCATTAATGGGACGTAACGCTTGATAAGCTAACCAGTAAAAAGGCTGTTTTCCTTGATAAAGCCAATTTTTAACCATTAAATCTTGTCCTTCATCAATTAAAATGGCATCAAAAATTTGAGGGATAGCGGTTTGATTTAAAAGGTTAACACAAACTTCGCCTAATGCTTCATTGGGGGGTTGAAAGGTGGTGTAATCAACCCCTAAAGGAACTGTATCTGTTACCTGGCATAAAAAGCGATAAAATCCTAATTGTTCTTTAGAACCCCAAGCATGAAATACTTGTAAGTTTTGACTATTTTTATTGTAGGTTTTTTGTTGACAACTAAAGTATCTAATCCATTGATCAATTTGTTGTATAATTTCATCATAAAGACTACGGGAAAAGAAAATAAAAGCAATGCGCCACTGGGGATATTTGAGGTGCATTATAGCTGCTTTCTGACACAGTAAGACAGTTTTTCCTGAACCAGCAATCCCTCGAATTCTTTGAAAACCTGGAGGTATTTGTTTGGCTATTTTTTCTTGTTTTAAATCGAATTTATACAAATAATCTCTCAAATTTTGTATTATTTTCCCCTTAGTCTTATCCTTAGTTAAAACAGGATGAGATGCTTGGCATAAAAGAGGTGAACCTGAAAGGATATTGAGTAATAAATTCCATTGATTACTGTTTATTTTTTTGCCAATCGTAACAGTTGAAGCCCTTTTAATTAGGCAATAAGTATTATCTAATGAAATTAAATTATCTTGGAAAAGAATAGGAGGATTACTGGGAAGTTTGTGGAAGTTTTTTGATTGCCATTCTTTTGACCTTATAAACGGCAATGCAATTAAAACTTTTGTCGTAATTTTATTACATAAACTAGGTTCTTGATTAAGGTATTCTAATAAAGAAAATAATTGAGTTTCTGCTTGTTGATAGGGAGTTCCTGAAGGGATATAAAAATTTTTATAATACCAACGATGTCCCTGAATATTAAGAATTTGATTAATGGTTAAAGATTTAACCTCAATAATAATAATCCCTAGGTCAAAATCTGCTATTAAAATATCAGGTTCTTTGCGAATTTTTCCCGATTGAGAAAAGATAGGATAACGCCAATAAGCTAAACACTTTCTATCAGAAAAGACTTGCTTTATCTTCTCCCAAACTATTTTTTCTCCCTGTTCTCCGTTAAGATTCAGAGATTCAGTACAGATAAACATTATTAATTATTAATTCTTACTATACCAACGTAATAAAACCCTAGCCAACCGTTGCGGATCATGACTCACTTTTGCTGTCATGGGATCTTCATCCATAATATTCGCTAAAATCATACGACAGCCTGACTTTGTAACCTCTTCTCGATCTAAAAATACAGGATGAGACTGTTCTTTCGCATAATGTCTTAAAGCAGTAGGAGAAGGAGAAATACGTTGAACCAAAACAGCATCAAAAATTCGTTGCTGACAAACCCGATCAATGGCTTTAATGTGATCAGAAACCCCATAACCATCTGTTTCTCCCGCTTGAGTCATAATATTACAAACATAGATTCTTGGAACCTTAACTAGACTCAACGCTTCTCGTATTTCTGGCACTAAAAGATTAGGAATGAGACTGGTGTATAAACTCCCAGGTCCGATGATAATATAGTCTGCTTCTCGAATGGCTTTTAACGCCGCAGGTAAAGCCGGTGGATTTTCAGGAATACAGCTAATTTTACGAATTTTTCCCATTGCTTCGGTAATGTGAGACTCTCCCTCAATCACACGACCATCCTCTAATTCTGCCACCAAACGAACATCGCTCAAAGTAGCTGGTAACACCTTACCCCGAATGGCCAGCACTTTAGAACTAGCTGCGATCGCCTTTTCAAAGTCTCGACTGGTGATAGCTGTCATGGCTGTTAAAAATAAATTACCAAAACTATGACCGGTCAACCCTTCTCCTGTTTGAAAGCGATACTGAAACAACTCCGTTAATAGCTTTTCTTCATCCGCTAAGGCAGCCATACAGTTACGAATATCTCCTGGTGGCAAAACCCCCATTTCCTCCCTGAGTCGTCCAGAAGATCCCCCATCATCGGCTACGGTGACGATCGCTGTTATATTAGCACTGTACTGTTTTAACCCCCGTAAAAGAGTAGACAGTCCAGTTCCCCCACCAATGGCGACAATTTTGGGACCGCGATGTAAACGACGATGGGTTAAGAGGCGATCGACTAATTCTTGATCGCTATGGGGAAAAGCATCGGTAATAGAACCAACGGTCCGACTTTGTCCCCAGAGAACTAAAAACAGTCCTAACAATAATGCTAAAGGGCCCGAAATATAGCTAGGAACATGAGTGGTAATGGTTTCGAGCAGTTGAGAGATTAATTCTAAGAAGCGATTAACTGGGGTTAATTTAACCCAGATCGCTAAACCTAATATGGATAATAATAAACCGGTTGCACTAATGAGTAACCAACGTTTAACGAACAGGCCAGGAGACAACCATTTAAACCAACGATTGAACCGTTTCGGGGTTTTTTGGCCGAGGGTTGACCATTTTCCCTGCTTGGGGGCGAGTCTGCGTACTGCTTTTTCTAAAGGACTGATGGGCATAGGTCATGATCACCAGATGAGTTTTATAAGTAAAATTTCATATAAGGATTTATCGAAAGAGTAACACAAAAGTCTCAACTGTGGTGATACCCCTGGAGCAAACTTGTCAACGTTTTATCTAGTGCTAGGGTTTTAACTGTTGCGCAATAGTATGAGTCCTGAAAATAATTGCCATCGCCCTATTTATCTAGTGAAGCGAGTTTTACTTGTGAACAAGAAACCATCAGGGTTTTAACTGTTGCGCAATAGTATGAGTCCTGAAAATAATTGCCATCGCCCTATTTATCTAGTGAAGCGAGTTTTACTTGTGAACAAGAAACCATCAGGGTTTTAACC
>JBFRWG010000096.1:0-18340 GCA_051439445.1 Crocosphaera sp. | reverse complement strand
AGCTAAAACTAAAACTTGTGATGTTTTTATTAATTTTTCGGTGATGGGAATAACACGAATACTCCCTAAAAGTAGAGAACCAAAACCAGAACATATTGAACTATTAAATAAGTTAATGGGTAATACTGATTGGATTAAAAATGAAGTTTATAAAGCACCTTCTTCTGTTCAATTAAGCTTATTTCCTGAACACAAAGAGAAAACATCTTCTTTAAGACGTGACACAATTAAAGCTGAATGGTTAGCTAATTTATATACTCAGCAACTAAGAAAAATTTTTACATATGTTAGTGAACCTGTTCTTATGAAAAATTCCGCTAATTCTGTTCTTTACTCCTTGTGTTTAGCTAGTCATAAAGAGGAAGCAGTAAATATCACTAATGATATATTTAAACGCTACGAAAAATTAAAATTAGAAGAATAAAATATACATTTAAAGGGTGAGTCATCAAAAACCCACCCTAAACCATCAGAAATCAAACCTACTTAACGGTTGTTTAAGCCTTATCTCCAATCCTGTTATACATTATTATTGTTGAGTTGCCTGTAATTTTTGAACTTCCTCAAGAGATAAACCCGTTAATTGAGAAATTAGTTCGATATTTAAGCCATTTTCTATCATATTACGAGCAACTTTCTCTACACCTTCTTTGATACCTTCTTTAATACCTTCTTGCATTCCTTCTTCTTTACCTTCTCGTAAAATAGCTTGATACATGGTTGACTCTTTCATGATGTCACTCCTTAAAATTTGTTGAATTTCCTTCTCTTCTAATACTAACCCAGATAGAATAGCAGTTGATGCTGACAAATTAGCTTGAACTCGATCATTGTTGATTTTTTGTAATTGATTAGCTACATTTTGTAAAGTGTCTAGTTTTTTCTCCGTTTGACTCAATACAGCAAACGGTAATAAACCATTAGATGAAAAGAATAATTCTGTTGGTTGTTCCCATAAACGAATGACATTAAATTGATGGTTTGTTTTCTCTAAGGAAAAAGTATCTTGATACACTAATTCTGAGGCGGTTTTTCTGAGATAAATGACTACTTGAGTCATTGTTTTGTTAGGATAACGACGATAGACTCTTAACCGATAATCTGCCATTCTAAAGGGGATATTAACATCAGTATTAGTTTGAAATTCTGCGTGTAATACAAGATCATTAGATTGACGTAAAATAAGAGAATCAGCCCTGATTGGTTCGAGAGATAGTTCTTTAGGACTTAATTCTACTAATTCAATGGGTTCTCCTAACAGCCAAGTGGCCATATCTTCGGAAAATTCTTCAACGATGAATTTACAAATATTGTCGTACATAGTTTTAAATAAATAATAGGGTGAGTCCTTAAAAACCCACCCTAAACTATCACAAACGGAACTTACTTAACAGAAGTTTCAGCCTCAATATTAGCTTTCCTGTGTCCATTCCCGTTACTTATTTCTAACTGTCTTGCAGCTAAATATTGATACATTTGCCAACGGGTATTAACATCTGCTTGCGCTTCTTTGAGAAGTTTTTTGGCAGCATCGGGTTTACTTCTGGCTAACATTTTGAAACGGTTTTCTTGATACATGGTCCGTTCAATGGGAAGTTTGGGACTTCTCATATCTAACTGTAAGGGGTTCTTTCCTTCTCCTACTAAGTCGGGATGATAACGATACAATAACCAGCGTCCACTGTCTACAATGTCTTTCTGATAACTCATAGCAGTGGTCATATTGATACCGTGGGCGATACAGTGAGAATAGGCAATAATCAAGGAGACACCCTGATATGCTTCTGCTTCTAAAAAGGCTTTGATACTATGCTCATTTTTTGCACCCATCGCTACACTGGCCACGTAAACGTTACCGTAGGTCATGGCCATTAACCCTAAGTCTTTCTTGGGTGAAGGTTTTCCTCCAGCAGCAAACTTGGCAACAGCAGCGCGAGGTGTGGCTTTAGAAGCTTGTCCCCCAGTATTGGAATAAACTTCCGTGTCCATGACCAAAATATTTACGTTGCGTCCACTGGCTAAGACATGGTCCAACCCACCGTAACCAATATCATAAGCCCAACCGTCACCACCGATGATCCACACACTCTTTTTAACTAAATAGTCTGCCACAGACTGCAACATAGTGACTTTAGCTTGCAGGGACTCATCTAAGTTACTGTTGCGCAATAGTTCTAATAACCGTTGCTTAAGGATAGCAACTCGTTCCCGTTGTTCAAAGATGTCTGCTTCGTCTATCTGTTTTGCGTTCAATAACTCTAGTGCTAGGGTTTCTCCAATATCAGAGGCCAGACTTTTCACCAACTCCATAGCAAACTCTGCTTGTTTATCAATGGAGACACGGAACCCTAAACCGAATTCTGCGTTATCTTCAAACAGAGAGTTAGACCAAGCTGGGCCTCTTCCTTCTTGGTTATGGGTCCAGGGAGTCGTAGGTAAGTTACCGCCATAGATAGAAGAACATCCTGTTGCGTTGGCCACTACCATGCGATCGCCGAATAACTGAGTGGCTAACTTGATATAAGGGGTTTCTCCACATCCTGCACAGGCCCCAGAAAACTCAAATAAGGGTTCTTGCATCTGTTGATGGCTGATTTTGTTGAGTTTCAGAGTATTTCGGTCTGGGTTGGGAATAGAGAGGAAATAGTCCCAGTTTTCTCGTTCTTGTTCCCTGATGGGTAACTGGGGTGCCATATTGATGGCTTTTAGTTTGGGTTGAGATTTATTTTTGGCAGGACAGACATCAACACAAACACCGCAACCGGTACAGTCTTCGGCGGCCACTTGTATCGTAAACTTAAGTTCTGTTTTCTTCCAGTCTAAGTCTTTAGCTGCCGCACTTTTGAAGCTTGCAGGAGCATTGGTTAAAGCTGCTTCTTCGTACACTTTTGAACGAATGACGGCATGGGGACAAACGAGAACACATTTACCACATTGAACGCAGACATCTTCCTCCCAGACGGGGATCTCTTGCGCAACATTACGCTTCTCCCATTTTGCTGTACCACTGGGGTATGTCCCATCGCAGGGTAAGGCACTCACGGGGATGTCTTCTCCTTGTCTGGCCATCATTTTGCCTAAGACATCTCGGATGAATGCAGGGGCCGTGTCTGGGATGGGATCATTAATATCGGGGGCGTTATTATCTACGCTGGTTGGAATAGTTACTTCATGGAGATGATCTAAGGCAGCGTCAACTGCTGTCATGTTCATCTGTACAATCTGTTCCCCTTTCTTCCCGTAAGTCTTACGGATATATTTTTTGATCTGGGCGATCGCTTCGTCTCTGGGGAGGATATTAGCAAGGGCAAAGAAGCAGACTTGCATGACGGTGTTTATTCTGCCTCCCATCCCTGCATTTTTGGCTACTTCGTAGGCGTTGATGACATAAACCTTGATGTTTTTGTTAATAATATGTTCTTGGATGGGACGGGGTAACTGTTGCCAGACATATTGAGGTTGGTAGGGACTGTTAATGAGAAAGGTTGAGTCTTGTATCGCAGGTTCTAAAAGGTCAAATTTTTCTAAAAATTCCCATTGATGGCAAGCGACAAAGTTGGCTTTATTTACCAGGTAAGTTGAACGAATGGGATCGCTTCCAAAGCGTAGGTGAGATACGGTAACTGAGCCTGATTTTTTGGAGTCGTAAACGAAGTATCCTTGCGCATAGTTATCGGTTTCTTCTCCAATGATTTTAATGGAGTTTTTGTTAGCACCGACGGTTCCATCTGAGCCTAAACCATAAAAAATTGCTCGGACAACGTTATCGGGTTCGGTGGAAAAGTTGGTATCGTAATCAATGCTGGTATTGCTGAGATCGTCTTTAATACCAATGGTAAAATGATTTTTCGGTTGATCTAATGCTAAGTTATCAAATACCCCTTTAACCATGGCCGAGGTAAACTCTTTTGAGGATAAACCATAGCGTCCTCCCACAATTTTTGGTAGGGGCATTTGCTGACAACATTCCACAAACCCAGTCACAACATCCAGATATAAAGGTTCTCCTGCTGAACCGGCTTCTTTGGTACGATCTAAAACAGCAATTTTTTTGACGGTTTTGGGTAAGGCTTCAATTAATTTTTCGGCTGCAAAGGGACGATATAAACGAACTTTTAAGACTCCAACTTTTTCCCCTCTGCTAACTAAATAATCTACGGTTTCGTGGACGGTTTCACAACCAGAACCCATTAAAATAATTACCCTTTCTGCTTCAGGATCACCATAATATTCATAGAGTTTATATTGCCTTCCGGTTAGTTGAGCAAACTTATCCATCGCTGTCTGTAAAATGTCGGGATAGGCTGCATAGAAAGGGTTTACCGTTTCCCTTGCTTGGAAATAAACATCGGGGTTTTGTGCTGTTCCTCGAATAACCGGGCGATCGGGAGTTAAAGCCCTTTGTCTATGGGCGATCACCCATTCGTCTTTGATCAGCGATCGCAACACCGCATCATCTAATAACTCCACCTTCTGCACTTCATGAGAGGTGCGAAACCCATCAAAAAAGTGTATTCCAGCCACTCTAGACTCATAACTGGCTGCGGTGGTTATGGCGGCTAAGTCTTGCGCTTCTTGCACGGATGCAGATGCGATTAAGGCTAATCCGGTACTGCGGGCAGCCATGACATCCCCATGATCCCCAAAAATAGATAAGGCTTGAGAGGCTAGCGATCGCGCGGCTACATGGATCACTGTTGCGGTGAGTTCCCCTGCTATTTTGTAGAGGTTAGGGAGCATCAATAATAAGCCCTGAGACGCAGTAAATGTTGTCGTTAACGCCCCTGTTTGCAGCGAGCCGTGGATTGCACCTGCAGCCCCTCCTTCGCTCTGCATTTCCACCACAGAGGGGACGGTTCCCCAGAGGTTAGGTTGTCCGCTAGAGGACCAAGCATCAGCCCATTCTCCCATGGGTGAGGAGGGGGTAATGGGATAAATGGCGATCACTTCGTTGAGGCGGTAGGCAACTCTAGCAACGGCTTCGTTTCCATCAATGGTGGCGTAGGTTTTTGTGTTCATAGTGTTCTCTCTGATTTAGCGATCGATCAAGTAAAGTGGTAATTTTTGTTGCAAAGACTTGACAATTTTGGGAAGAAATATCAGAAAATGATTAATTTTTGAGGGATCATTAATGCAACATTAGGGTTGTTTTTGATCGGGTTTTATCATAGGGGTTAATGATGGACTTCTATCTTTATGATCGAACATAATTTAAGAGATAGAACAATTTATTATCTTTTTTTAATACAGTTATTTCAGCTATTCATTTTGTTATAATAGGATTGAATAGGTTGATTTTTTGAAGATGTCAAAATATGGTCACTCAAATTAATTCACAAACTCTCTATGATACGGATTTTAATTTGTGGATAGAAGAAACAGTCAAACAGCTTAAATCTGGTAATTTTAATGAGATTGATATAGATAATTTAATTGAAGAAATTGAATCAATGGGAAAGAGTGAGAAACGAGAGTTGAAAAGTCGTTTTGCTGTTTTGATGATGCACTTATTAAAATGGAAATATCAACCTAGTAAACGTAGTAATAGCTGGTTGAATACTATCCGAGAACAAAGATGAGAATTATCTTTACTATTAGAAGATAGTCCCAGTTTAAAACCTTTATTAAAACAAGAATTTGAACAATGGTACGATTATGCTAAAAAGGAAGCAGCTAAAGAAACTAAATTATCATTAGATACTTTTCCTGAGTCTTGTCCTTTTTCTATGGGAATGGTTTTAGATTCGGATTTTCTACCACAATAAATGCTCATTTTTTGTAGGGTGGGCAAGTCTAAAGGTTAGATTAACTAACTAACTAAGTTAATATATTGCCCACCTTATAAATAGTCTTCAACTCTATTTTTTTATTACTAATGTTATGCCGAACCTATTATCACTTCATCAATCACTAAATAAAGCATTCCTCAAAGTTAAACCCACTCGTCAATATTTTGAGCAGTTTAAAAGTAATTTGAAACAGTTAATAAATACTCTTAATGAAAAGGAGTCAGAGGAGTTTAATAAAAATTTACTGCGAGACTTTCTCAAAGATACTTATTATCAAGATAATTATTTTATTAACACAAAATATAAAAAAGACTTAGTTATTTATAATGATAAAACTGATAAAGGTAGAGTGGGGATTATTTTAGAGTGCAAACAACCCAATAATCAAGCTGAAATGCCTAAACTAGATCAGCTTAATGTCAAAGCATTACAGCAGTTACTATTATATTTTTTACGAGAAAGAGTTACAGAAAACAATATTAATCTCAAACATCTCATTATTACTAATGTTTTTGAGTGGTTCATTTTTGATGCACAAGACTTTGAACGATTATTTTATCAAGACAAAGCTTTAGTTAAACAGTTTAATGAGTTTACCGATAAAAAGTTAACGGGAACAAAAACAGACTTTTTCTACCAAAATATTGCTAAACCTGCTATCCGTGAAAAAGAAACAGAATTAAACTTTGTTTATGTTAATCTACGGGAAGGTATAGACAAGGAGAAACAGTTACGGGACTTATATAAGTTATTTTCCCCTGAACATTTATTAAAATTACCCTTTCTCAATGATAGTAATAGTTTAGATAAGGAATTTTATAATGAGTTATTGTATATTATTGGTTTAACAGAAGTTAAGGAGAAAAACAAGAAGTTAATTAAACGCAATAAAGCAGCAAAAAGAAACAGTGGATCATTAATTGAAAATGTAATCACTCAACTACAGGGTTTAGATAAACTCTCAAGAGTTAGTGATCTTTTACAGTTTGGAGACAATACAGAAGAACAACTATTTAATATTAGTTTAGATTTGGTCATTACTTGGATTAATCGTATTTTATTTTTAAAGTTATTAGAAGCACAATTAATTAACTATCATCAAGGAGATAAGTCTTTTGCTTTTTTACATTTAGACAAGATTAAAAACTATTCTGATCTAAATTTTCTCTTTTTTAATGTTTTAGCTTGTAAAAATAGTCAACGAGATGCTTATATTAAAAACAATTTTTCAACTATTCCCTATCTCAATAGTTCTTTATTTGAACCGACAAACTTAGAACATGAAACCATTGTTATTAGTAATCTTCGACAGGAAATGTTATCTATTTTTTCAGGGACAGTGTTAAAAGATACCACAGGAAAAAAAGGTACAGGAGAGTTAAATGCACTACAATATTTATTTGAATTTCTTGATGCTTATGATTTTAGTAGTGAGGGTTCCGAAGCAATACAAGAAAACAATAAACGGTTAATTAATGCGTCAGTTTTGGGTTTAATATTTGAGAAGATAAATGGTTATAAAGATGGTTCGTTTTTTACTCCTGGTTTCATCACTATGTATATGTGTCGAGAAACCATAAGACGGGGAGTTATTGAGAAGTTTAATGAGGTAAAAAAATGGAACTGTAATACTATTAATGATATCTATAATAAGATTGATGATAAAACAGAAGCAAACGAAATTATCAATAGTCTAAAAATTTGTGATCCTGCGGTGGGTTCGGGTCATTTTTTGGTGTCTGCTTTGAATGAAATCATTGCGATAAAAAGTGAATTGAAAATATTACAAGATAAGGAAGGTAAGACATTACGAGACTATCGAATAGAAGTAGTAAATGATGAATTAGTAATTGAAGATGATAACGAAACTTTGTTTGAATATAATCCTAAAAAGAAGGAAAGTCAACGGGTACAAGAAACTTTATTTCATGAGAAACAGACTATCATCGAAAAGTGTTTATTTGGAGTGGATATTAATCCTAACTCGGTTAATATTTGTCGCTTACGGTTATGGATAGAGTTATTAAAAAATGCTTATTATAAAGGAGAAAATGAGTTAGAAATTTTACCTAATATTGACATTAATATTAAATGTGGAAATTCTTTAATTAGTCGTTTTCCTTTACAGTCAGATTTACAAACAGCATTGAAGAAAACTAAATCGAACATTAATACTTATCAAACTGCTGTACAAACCTATCGCAGTGCAAAAAGTAAGGATGAAAAGCGAGAAATGGAACGATTGATTACTAAAATAAAAGAAAATTTTAAAACAACTTTATATGGAACTGATCCTAAAAAGGTTAAACTAAGAAAGTTAGAATCAGATTTATATTTATTGGAAAATCAAACCACTTTATTAGAAGAGACAAAGACAGAAAAGAAAAAGAAAGAAAAGAAGATACTTAAGTTACAAAATGAGATAGATAAGTTAACCGTTGAGTTGGAAGAAATAGAAAGCGGTAAGCTATATCAAAATGCGTTTGAATGGCGGTTTGAATTTCCAGAAGTGTTAAATAATAAGGGTGATTTTGTTGGTTTTGATATCATTATTGGTAATCCTCCTTATATTCGTCAGGAAGAAATTAAAGCATTTAAACCTTATTTGAAACAAGAATATAGCTGTTATACAGGAGTTGCTGATTTATTCGTTTATTTCTATGAAAAAGCTTATAATCTTCTCAAGAAACAAGGGATTTTAACTTATATTTCTTCTAATAAATACTTTCGTTCAGGATATGGGGAAAAGTTGCGCTCATTTTTAACAACAAATACCACGATTCATACCTTAATAGACTTTGGTGATGCACCCGTATTTGAAGAAGCGATCGCTTATCCCAGTATCATCGTAACACAAGCTTCTAGCTTGTTAAAATCAAGTCAAACTATCAATGTCTTAAACTGGAAAACAGATAATTCTATTGATGATTTTGTTACTATTTTAGATCAAGATAGTTTTTCCCTACAGCAACAAGATTTATTATCAGAAGGATGGAGGTTAGAATCTTCAGATGTTTTACAATTATTGGATAAGTTAAGAAATGCAGGAACTCCATTAGGGGAATATGTTAAGGGTAGGTTTTACCGTGGTATTGTTACAGGGTTTAATGAAGCTTTTGTTATTGACAAAGAAACTAAAGATAGACTAATTACTGAACATTCTTCCTCCGCAGAGGTTTTAAAACCATTTCTAAGAGGAAGAGATGTTAAAAGATGGGTTATAAATAATCCTGATTTATGGTTGATTTTTATTCCTTGGCATTTTCCTCTACATGAAGATAATAGTATAGTTGGCTCTTCTATGCAAGCAGAAGAAGCATTTAAACATCAATATCCTGCTATTTATAATCATCTTTATCAGTTTAAAGATAAACTATCAGCTAGAAATAAAACAGAAACAGGTATTAGATATGAATGGTATGCTTTACAAAGATGTGCCGCAAGTTATTATAAAGAGTTTGAAACGGACAAGATAGCTTACCCTGATATTGCTAATCAATGTAATTTTGCTTTAGATTATAATCAAATGATTACTGATTGCACTATTTTTTTTATTTCTCATACATTTAATTCATTAATAGCAATATTAAATTCAAAAGTTATAGACTTTTTCTTTCCTCACATTTGTCCTAAAGTAAGAGGAGATTTTATGCGTTTTAAATCTATCTATGTTTCACAAATACCTATCCCAAAAGCAACAAAAAAGCAAGATACTGATATCACAGAAATAGTGAATAAAATAATCAAAATAAAAAACAATAATCCTGATGCAGATGTTAGTCACTTAGAGAAAGAAATCGATCAAATAGTCTATGAATTATATGGCTTAACACCCGAAGAGATTGCTATAGTAGAAGGTAATATGACAAAATAATAGAAATGGACATCATAGTATTATGTCCCTACAAATATCCCTCCGTAGGGATTTAACAGTGTTAAATCCTTCCGTTAAAGTCACTTTTTTGGTGTATTACGCTGCGCTAATACACCCGACTGTCAAACTAAAATAACTGAAATGTTGGTTTGTTGGGACTGTTTTGTATCGTCTCTTCTATTTCCTTAAAACAGAGGTTATAAGCGCACACCTTCTTCATTATCTATAGAATATCATGTCAAGTCAATTAAAAGCAAGCATTTTTTACATTACTTGATTATTATTATTCGGTGGGCAAATATCTTTAATACTCTAGATTACTGATGAAATCTTATGAATCTGTTCCCATGTCTTTTGCTGATGCTTGTTTAGTCAGAATGTCTGAGAAATATTCAAATAGTACAATTTTAACCTTAGATGGAGATTTTCATCTCTATCGCCAACACCGTAATCAAATTATCCCCATTATTATTCCTGATTAATCTATCATCAAACTTTGAATTTTGGGACTGTTTTATCTCGTCTCTTCTATTTCCCCAAAACAGAGGTTATAAGCGCACACCTTTTCCATCATTTATAGAATATCATGTCAAGTCAATTAAAAGCAAGCATTTTTTACATTACTTGATTATTATTGTTCGGTGGGCAAATATCTTTAATACTTTCGTTCAATGAAATAACTTTTTGGCTTTGCCCACCCTACTGTTTTATCTCGCTTCTTCTATTTTCTTAAAACAGAGATTATAAGCGCACACCTTTTCCATTATTTATATAATATCATGTCAAGTCAACTAAAAGCAAGCATTTTTTACATTAATTCATTAAACGAGGAGAATCGATAAATCTTTGTAGAATAGGATTGACCAACTCAGGAGCTTCATCTTGGGGACAATGGCCCACACCTTCGAGGGGAATAAATTGGTTAACAGTGGGATAATTAGCCCATTCCTGTGCCAATTCAATTTTTTCCCAAGGATCTTCCGTTCCCCACAATAGGATAGTCGGACAAGTTAAACGGGGTAATAAATCTTCCGCTAATGGACCTTGAGAATAACCAGTAAACGCCAAAAAGACATCCGTTGCCCCCGGATCTTGGGCCGGTTTTAACAATAATTCAATTAACTCCTCAGTCACTGCCTCTGAACGGTGATAAGCTTGTAAGAGAATATTGCGAACCGTACGGGGTGTAGCAATTTGTGCAAAAAAGAAAGAACCGATCGCCTTATTGGTCAAAACACGCTGCATCATCTTCGCCCCAACCCGTCGATACCAAGGTAAAGCCGCTTGTTTGCGTTCATGAAGTAATCTTAAAGAACAGTTAAGCGCAGCAACCCCTAACACCCATTGAGAGTGAGAAACTGCCGTTTGCATCACCACCACGCAACCAATGGAGTTACCCACCAAAAAGGCAGGACCTCCCACAACTTCCCGACAAAAATCAGCAACTTGTTGTCCCCATGTTTCAAAAGTATAGTCAATGTCTACTTTTGGAGTTGGTTTAGCTGAACCTCCAAACCCAATTAAATCGATGGCATAACAACGGCAACTTTGTCCTAGAATTGGCAGATTTTTGCGCCAATGTCGCCAAGATGCACCAAAACCATGCACTAAGATCACAGCAGGACCGGTCTGGCCACATTCATTATAAGTAATGGGATAACCTCGCCAATACCAAGTTTTTTCATCATTTAAAGATAAAGGATTTGTTAGAGAAGATTGCACCATCAGATTGTCTGCTAAAAAAAGTTATTATATCTATGCCATTATAGCTTACTCACATCATCGCTTCGGGAATTGCGAGTAAATTTAGCTGAATGTGGACAGAATATTCGAGAAAGACAAAATCCCTGTCTTAAAAACAGGGATATCTAGTTAATGCTTCCATTAAGACTACTGTTGTCTAGTTTGTGTTTTTGCTTGTTGAGCTTCAGCCTTAACACATTCTAAAACTCGTACCATTGCTGCTGCTGTATAATCACGAGTTGCTTTACTTTCTGGTGAAAACTCCGTTCCCTGTTCATTAAGAGGAGTCGCAACACCACAATACCCAGACATTTGAGTAATGATATTTTTAGCCCAACTGCTAGAGGTATCAGAAAAAACCACAGGTTCTTGAGTTTGTTGTAGTTGCCGGGGTAGGTTTAATTGATTTTTGAGATGAATAGCCATACGACGCATAGTATCAACCAACTCAGCGCGACTAATGGGTTCATTGGGCTGTAATGTATTGTTAGGATTACCAATATTCAAGAAATTCCACTGGGCCCAGGTAATTTTTTTCGCACTCCAACGGGAACTATCCACATCCTTAAAGGGGACTACATCCCGTTCTGGGGTTGCTTCTAAGTCAACCTTATAAACCGTGTTAATAGCATCAACAGCCATAGAAATGAGTTGTTCACGGGTCACAAGCTCTTGAGGACGGAAAGTATTATCATCAAACCCTGACACTAAACCCATTTGCACAGCTTCAGAAATTTGTCCTTGATAGATATTGTCCTCAATATCGCTAAAACGAGATTGAGAGGGGGGTGCTGGGGTTCGGTTAGAAGTGGTAGCCGGAGGTGTATCTGGGAGTTCTCCACCGGCTGCGATCGCTGCTTGAGAACCACTAAAATAGAAGTGACCTAAAACCTTATCCTTATAGGTGCGTTTGGTAAATTTCCAACCCGGATAAAGATGAACTTTCATAAACCCGGCGGCCATTCCTTGGGTACTACCAAGAACGATTTCTTGATACCCTGCACTTCTGGGGGTTCCCACTAACACTAACTCACCACCACGGCGAACTAAACGCAGTAAATAGTCTAAACCAAGATCATTACCATCGAGACGAATAGAATAACCATTACTATCGGTAGAACGACGACAAATCCCTGTAAAATCAAAGTTGAGTAATAAGGGGTCGATTAAAACAGGGTTAGCCCCACTTTCTGCCCAACAGTCTCGTTTTCCTGGTATTTGTTCGATTACCAGTAGGTCATACTTTCCTTCTCCGTAGGGCCTAGCGATCGCCGTAACTGCACTTTGGTCTAATGCTGTTTCGCTAAAAGTAGAAGCTTTAACAGGAAGATTAAGAGGAATCAAGCTACTGAGGGTAACCGTGGCTAAAGTTGCCAATTTTACGGGTAATCTAGATATTTTCATCAGTTGAAGTATAAGGGTATATTTGTGGTTGATAGAATAATAGCGAAAGACAATCCGACTCATCGCTTCTTGTCGACCGATTTTATCGGGATGGAGTTCCACTGTTTCTAGAAGTATGACAAAGCTAACAAATTTTGAGTTAACAGAGGTGACAATTATAGGATTGACTGTTGAGTATTTTAAATATCTTCAGAGAACTCCCGTTAAATTACAGATTGTAACGGGAGCATCAATATTCTAAAAAACGGCTCAATTCTCCTCCCAGAAGCTTTGTAAACAATAACGATTACGCCCTGTGGCCTTCGCACGATAAAGGGCGGTGTCTGCCATCTCAAAGAGCGTCTGAGAAGATGAAACGCTTGAGTTAACCCTGACAGCTATGCCGATACTGACAGTGACATAAGAACTGATGGGAGAAGGAGAGTGAGCAATTTGTGCTTGTTCTATTCTCTGAACAATTTGCTCGGCGATAAATTCCGCTCCTTCACCAGGTGTATTAGGCAAAATAATAGCGAATTCTTCTCCTCCATAACGAAACACCATATCTCCAGCACGTTTAAGGGTTTCCTGAAGAATGTGAGCCACTTGTCTTAAACAGTAATCTCCCTGTTGATGTCCATAATAATTGTTATAGCGGTGAAAATAATCTAGATCACACAACAACAATGACATGGGGTAATTCTCCCGTTGGCAACGTCTCCATTCTTGTTGAAAATAACGATTAAAATAACGACGATTGGGAATTTGAGTTAGCTCATCAAACAGTATCAATATTTGTTGTTTAGCTAGATAAGATAATAACTGAGCAACAATTTGGACTGAAGGATTTCCTTTAACCCAACCAATGGTTTGCTGGTTGCGGATAATTGAATATTCTTCTGCCATCGTTGTTGTTAACTGTCCTAAAAGTAAACTTCCATCAGCGTCTTCAATAGAAACGGGAGTATCTATTAACTGTAGTAACTCAGACAGTAACGATTGTATTTCCGTATTGTCAAGAAGCTTTTGTAAGGCGATATTAAGAATCAACATTTTAGAGGTCAGTGAAATTAAGTTAAGGTTGAGCAGCTTTAATGAAACATCTAGGGTTTCATTAAGTCATTGCTTTTTGATCTCTCTTGGAGAATTTACTGAGTTTTTTTCTCCCTACAATTAACTAAAAGTAGAAAAAAATTTTTAAAAAAATCAGTAAATCTAACTATAAATTCAAATCACAAAAATGCTGTGATAATAATCAAAGAGCTTGGAGATTTTTATCATATTCAAAATTAATAAAATAAGCTATTTTTAAGATTTTTTTCTTGACATAGTTGAATCTACTGACTAGATTTTAGTCAAAATTCAAAATCATTTCCATACTGGCAAATGGCAAAATGCTCTAGTTTTTCGGCAATAGGTCAATCAGAATGCACGAATGCGCGAATTACTCCTGACTCCTAAAACTAGAAAAGTCTGTATCTCACAAGATGCGAGAACTGCTATAGTTAATTTCAAACTTACTAAAAATCAATGAGCAATTCTGCATTCTATATGCTCTCTATGCTCACTCACTTAGGGCTGCAAAGTGGCGATAATTTTTACATCATATAAAGCTTCAAAGACAACTTTTTTATAATCCAAATTCCATAATTCTAAAGCACAATCATCCTGATAATTAGCAGGAATTAAATGTAAATGAAGCTTTTTATACTCTTGATCATACTTACAATCAATATCTTTGATAGCCCCAATTTGTCTGCGATCCAAAGCCACAGCAATACGTAAAATCGCACTCAAGTGTTTAATCTGTTTACGATAATTATCGGGCAACTTACTATAAGCTTCATGTTTCTTTTTTGGGGTACTTTTACGGTGATATCGAGCAATATTAGCAATGGTTTCAATTTCTATCTCAGTAAACCCTAAAAGTTCGGCATTACGAATCAAATAATAAGAATGTTTATGATGAGAAGAATGACTAATATAGACACCACAATTATGTAAAATAGCTGCGGACCATAATAACTCTTTTTCCCTTTTTCCCCAGTGATGGAGAATCCCAGAAAGTTGCTCAAATAAACAAATGGCAAACTTAGCCACCCGTTCCCCATAACCCAGATCCACTTGATATTTGCGAGCAATTTTATAAACACTTCTCTGACGAACTTCCGATTGAAAAATCAACCTATTTTCAATGAGTCCATGAGTCAACATCCAATCAACAATCATTCCTTCTCGTAACGCTCTTTCACAAATGGTAATACTCTCCAGTTCTAACATATTCATTGCTTCTAAAAGAATAACCGCACCAGCAACAATGATCTCTGCTCGTTTTTCTGACATTCCTGATATATTAATCCGTTCCTCATAGGTGAGAGAAACAAATTTTTTCACCATATCTTTGAGGTCTTTCCGACTCATTTGATACCCCTGCAAAGGACTGGGAAGTTCTCCCAATGTCTCCATTGCATGAATAGTTACGAGGGTTTCAATGGTTCCAGATGTCCCCACCATTTGAGGGGTTTCCCCTGGTTTCAGTTTGCGTTTTACCTCATCAATCGGTCTTTCTAACATCCCTCGGATATAAGACCGTAGATAAGTTAATTCTGTTTCATCTACCGGATCAGTGCTGATAAACTCATTGGTGAGACGCACGGCCCCTACTTTGGTACTGCTTAAAAAGCGGGGTTTTTGAGTATCTGCTAGGATAATTTCCGTTGATCCCCCCCCAATATCAATAATAACGTGGGGTTTCTCCTGAAAATCCAAACCCGATAACACCCCTAAATAGATGCGACGGGCCTCTTCATATCCTGAAATTAAATTAATGGTAATGTCCAGTTCTTCCTGTACCTGCCAGATAAAGTCTAACCCATTAGGAGCTTCCCTCGTAGCACTGGTAGCAGCAGCAATGATATGTTCTACATTAAGACTAATGGCCAGGTCTTTACAGCGTCTTAAAGAAGCTACAGAACGGGCGATCGCTTCTTTGGTCAGGTTTCCAGTTTTTGGGTCTCTTTCCCCTAAGCGTACTGTATCTTTTTCCCGTGAGATAATGGTAAACGCAGGTAACGTTTTATCAATTTCTACAATTACCATGTGAATCGAGTTGGTGCCAATATCAATGGCCGCTAGGGTACAAGTTTGCTCAGAAACCATATTTTTTTTCTTGGTGTCTAGAAGTGGTTAGGTAGATTTAATTATAAAATACTATTATCAATGGATAATGGATAATGGATAATGGATAATTAATAATTAATTCGGTTGAAAACCTCTACTTCTTGGTGCAGTTCCTCTTTGATGGAAACCAGCAAGATCGGACTGCACCGCTTTAAAGGATAAAAAGCGAGTGCGTAGTTCGGATTGCGAATCCGAATTACGCACTCAAGACAGACATTCATCATTCATTTATTTCAATTCTCTTCACTTTTAGGGAGAGGTAATTATCCATTATTGAGGATTTAATTAAATTGTGAGGAAGATTTTAATTTTATTGACTAATCATTACTAACTGTGCAACAACTTAAGAGAAATACTATACTCATTAAAGATATGAGTTAAATCTAAGTTAATGTCTGAAGAAAATCAAACTCTACCACAGAAGAAATTATATTCTTCTGATCCCCTTGCTTCATTTTTAATTGATAGGTTTCATGTTACTCCTTTTAAGTTGGCTTTAGGGGTGACTTTGCTTAGTGGTTGTTTATCAATTTTCATTGCAGGTATAACGCAAACATTATACTTTAAACCTGGCGTTACATATTTGTGGGATGGTTTTAGTTATAGGGAATGTCAAAACCTTCTTCCTGCTCCCAACTACCTTCTCCCCGGCTATGCTTATTATCCCATGATAATGCAACCCATTGAACCTGGTTGTGTTAAAAGAGTTGGGCTATTTAATGATTGGATTCGTTGGGTCATGATACTTGTCGCAACTCCATGTATTTCTTGGTCTTATTTGTGGAGTTATCAAGCAATTTACGATCTTCTTGAAGGACTTAAATTATCTAATATCGTAACGATTAATGACTCAAATATAAACAGCTTGATTTTAAATCTTTATAGCAAAAAATGGCGAAAATATCTTGCATTAGTAATTGCTATAATTTCTAGTATTGGTGTTTTTGATTTTTCCCGAAATCACCAAGGATCTTGGGCAGATTCTCACATACTAGCTCGAATAAATATAGTTATAGCTACTTTTATTATTGTTTATATGGCTGTAATATTTTTACTTAACTTACGGAATAACTTACTAATTTTAAGTTATATTTTTACTAAAACAGATATAGATATTAATCCTCTTCATCCTGATGGTTGTGGTGGTCTCCGTTTTCTTAGTCAATATTCCTTGAAGATGGCTTATATTTCTATTATTTTAGGGATTTGGTTTGGGGCTGTACAGTACCAAATCTGGGAATACAAAGATAATCCGATTTATTTACAATTAATCCTGTCGTCTTTTTTCGTTATACAATATTTTTGTTGCTCAATCATATCTTTGTTAAGTCCTCGATTGATAGTTTCTAAGCAGATTAAGACAGGAAAAAATAAACTCTTGACTAAAATTTCTGATGAATTAAATAAAATCGACTTAGATTTAGAAAATGTAGGAAATCTTCAAGAACAAAAAAATAAAATTGAAGAATTAACTATTTTGTACAATACAATTGATAAATTTAGTCCATTATTTTTTGATATAAAATATTTAGGTCTCTATTTTTCAGCTTTGCCGATATTATCTCAAGTGGCTGGTTTTTTATTGCCACAATTGTCTGGTAAGTTGCTAGAGATTATTCAGGATTTTCTTTCTAAAACCACCTCATGAAAAGAATATTGTAACCTCATTTTACTAATTATCCATTCAATTTGAGATTCAGTTATAATTAAAGTGTGAGCGTTAGTGGTAGAAAATCAAAACAATGATTAATAACTCTAAACAGGAATCCAAGATTGATGATTTAATTAGTCAGATTAAACAAGAAAAAATTAATAAAACCAAACAATCTGTAAAAGAAGTTAACAATCAACCTTCTTCAACCGATAATCTTCTGGAAAAAATGAAATCTAATTACCAAAAACATCAAAAACAAGAGCTAACAGTAGATAAAAAGGTTTTTGAACCAAAAAAACAAGAAATTAGTCAAGATTTATCTCAATTCAAGCAGCAATTACAGCAAAAAAAAGAAACTCAAACAGAAAAAATAACCCATCAAAACCAGGAAGAAATAAGGTATACTGAACAGAGAAAACAACAACAGCAAAAATTATTGATTCGTCAAGCTAAACAATGGTTAGAAACTCTAGATCCCTATTCTGATGAAGGTTTTTGGTTTGAAGAATTTTCTAGCAGTTATCCATCTCGTTTAGACGCTGCTGTCGATTATTTAGCTGTTGTAAATACTCGTTCTTAAGTAAACTAAAATCAAGCTAAAACAATAAACAAATTAGGAAAAAAAATTATGGCAATATCACTAAGTAAAGGTCAAAGAATTTCCTTAGAAAAAGCAAGTCCTGGGTTAAAAGCGGCCTTTGTTGGATTAGGATGGGA
>JBFRWG010000095.1:0-23713 GCA_051439445.1 Crocosphaera sp. | reverse complement strand
TCCTCCTTTTTTATCGGTTTAATTTTCACTGGCATTGAAAGCTGACAAGTCTTAGAATTAACCACTAAAGCTGGTGATTTGATATGATTACCTATTACCTTATGTCGGTTAAGTCCATGACCTTTAACTGATATTTCTTCTAACCAAACCCAATCAAAACCATTCCAAACTTTGAGAGAAACTTTTTGATAATCATCATTATATTTGACCTGTTGCCCTTTATATAAAGCTGGATAAGATTGACACATTGCTGTTAATCGAGGCGGTCTAACAAACTTATGTTTTCTAACTCCTGATTGCCATTCTCTATAACGAGTTTGGAAACTTGAAACCATGCCAATAGCATCAGCTATGGCTGCTCTTCTTAAGTAACTAGGAAACTTACGAAATGATGGATATTTATTAACAACTTTTTGATAATATGAATATTTAGTCTGGGGATTTTTGCTAGTTACATGGATAGATTTTTCTAGATGATTAACTTTCTCTTTATCCGTTAAATTCCCAATTAATTTCCATTCAGCATTAACGATAAAAACTAAAGGCTTTAGGAATCTTCTATATTCAGCAACTGTCAACAATAATAACTTTTTCTCTAGAGATGTCACTTTGAGAGTCCAGACATCTGTACGAATCATGGAGTCCTGTTTTTTCTTTTTAGTTTTACGTTTGGTTTGAGGCTTACCCATAACAACTAAAAATCTTGTTGACTTCAAAATATAGTAGCATATATCCTGAAAACTGTTACTTCTCGTCGTTTACGTTCTGAAGATAAAGAACATTTATCTCAATTTTATTGGCGTTCTAAATCTCAATTCTGTTCTGGTAGTTATGCTATAATTAGTGTTGGCTCACAAGCTCCTCTAGAACGACTTAGAGAATATGTACAGAACCAAGAAAAGCCAGAATAATAAGGATGCTTCGCTTTTATTTATTGGTTTCGCTAACCCCATCTAAAATCTTTGATTTAGATGGGGACTGCGCGAAACGATTTTGTTCAATTCTTTATTTTCTTGAGATGACTCATAAACCTATTGCCGTTGTTTTATTATCAGGGGGGTTAGATTCTGCTACCTCAGCAGCGATCGCTATTGATCAGGGGTATGATGTTATTGCCCTGTCTTTACGCTATGGACAACGTCATCAACGAGAGTTAGAAGCAGCTAAAATAATAGCTCAGACCCTCAATATAACTCAACATTACCTGATCGATGTCAATATTGCTCAATGGGGAGGTTCATCTTTAACCGATCCTTCCCAATCTTTACCGCAAACAGGAGTTGATCCGAGCCTTATTCCTTCTACTTATGTTCCTGGCAGAAATACCATTTTTATTGCTTTAGCTCTGTCCTTAGCAGAAGCAAAAGGAGCAGAAGCGATTTTTCTAGGCATCAATGCCGTTGATTATTCTGGTTATCCCGATTGTCGTCCTGATTATCTGCAAGCGTATCAAACCTTAGCCAATCTGTCTTCAAAAGCAGGACTAGAAGGAAAGGCCCCTCAATTAGTGGCTCCCTTGATCAAAAAAACAAAAGTTGATATTGTAGAAAGTGCAGTTAAACTAGGGGTTCCCATTGCCAAAACTTGGTCTTGTTACCAAGGAGAAGAAGAACCCTGTGGACTGTGTGACTCTTGCCGTATCCGTGATAGGGCTTTAATCGAAGCAGGATATAGTGAGTTAGCGACACCTAAAGGTAGAGAATTTTATCAATTCAAGAATTAAATACCCTGATAAGAAGAAATTAGATAATTTTGCTGAATAAACGAATGAGAAAAAAATTAAAATCTACCTTATGATGAATCTGAAGAAATCAAAAAAGATTTCTGGGAGCCTTTTTATGAAGCCTTCGATATAATTGGAAAATCACTCGATAGCTAATCAGGTTTTCTTAGAAAAAACCATCATAAAAATTTTTCTTTAATCTATCTTCCCTACCAATAAACAAGTCTTAAATAAAGCACAGTAAAAACAGTGAGGGAAACAAGAGGGGAACTAAAATCCATAACTATTGATCCAATAATATAAGAATACGACAGGTTTTAACCTGTCGCGTCTTATTTCATCCATCGCTCAAAAGACGATGGTTTTCATGCTCCCGTTTTATTTCGGTAAAAATCCCCCAAATGGCTAATTAAATGATTAAAATAGGGGGTGAGTTCCTGCTGTTGTTCAGAGCTAAATTGCTGTAAGCTATAGATTTTCAAGTTTTCTAAGCCGCAGATCATAGCATCAAGAGGAACCTGCAATTCTTGATAGAGCAACTCCATATTTTTGAGTCCTTCTAGGCTAGTAAATTGAGTGCTGTTTCCCGCGATTCCATAGGTGATACAGCGCAGAAAATGCCAGAAATCTCGCCAACAGGCTTCGGCTCTTTCAGGAGGGTAAAGACCACCCCCTACCTCAGTAATGTTAGGATAGGTTGCCAACACTTGTTCTCTGGCATAACTAACAATTGAGTTCGCTTGATCTCGCAATAATCTAGATTGTTCAACGGCCGATGACTGCTGTGGAGAGAGGCTTTTTATCTTTGCTAAGTCCTCATCTGTCAGATAGCGACCTTGATCGTCTGCTTGTTGGAAAATTTGCAGTATTTCCTCTGAATGTAAGCCTTTCCAACGCTGAAAACTGACAATTCTCGCTTTGGGAATTAATTGTTTAGCTCTTTCGCTTAATTGACTACTCATAACAGTCTCCATAATTTAGTTAAGGTATTCACCCATGGAGCGCAGAAAATTGTTACGCCCCAGAGGAGTAAACTTTTTTCGCCACTAGAGGCTAATCAGTCCCCAAGCAGCTAGGGCGATCGCAACAACACCAATCCCTAATATCCCCGCACCAGTAATGGTAATGACTTTACCGGTAAAACGAACCCATGCCGGATAAGGAGGTTGCTGCCATGCCCAGCGATAAGTAGGTTGGGCGGGACGGAAATAGCCCATTGCTTCCAATTGAGCGCGGTAATCAGCCCCATAGCGAGGCATCCGAGCAAAGGGTAACTCTCCTTGAGATTGGCTGGGTAAGATGCGTCGTCGTTGGTAGGGAACAACATCGTCCCCAAAGTTGTTGAGATATTCTTCACTGTTGAGCAGATCATCAACAAATCCTTGCAACCCTTTCGTGGCCACCACAATCGACCAGGCCATTTTTTCACGATGGCTGTAAACATTCCGTCCCAAAACCCGTTGCACACACATCTCCACAAACCGATAGTTGTTGTTTGGTTGATAATTGCGTGCCACAAAAGATTCACAAAGCAATAGCCCACGAATAAAATCCCTAACTGTGATTTGGCCATTTCTCAGTTGAGATTCTAAGAATTTTTGGCGGTTAGACTCTAGCATTTGCTGCTCGTTGAAAATCTGTCGGTAGGCTGCTCGGATTAAAGTATCCATCTCAATAGATGAAGGCAGGGTTTGAGTGTTATAAAACCTGGGTTGTTCATCACCAAAGATTTCATAGCCAGCGACACGCTGGTTTTGACTCGTGGGGGAATAGCTAAGTAGGGGAATCGTCATAATTCGTGTATTGTTTATAGGATGTTATTTTGAACCGTTGATTAAATAACTTGGCTCGATTTTTCTTAGTTTTAAGCTTATTTGATCAAGGGTTTTTCACGTCTTGCTTAGTCAAAAAACTTAATATATTCTTAATTGTGGGCCAAAATTAATGAGGCTCTATGAAACACTTAGCAGTTGGCGTTCTAAATCAAAGAGGAATCCATGAATATACTCCTCTGTCCATGCTTCCCCATAGAGACGAGTAAACATTCCCCGTGCGGGATCTTTTTCGGCGCGATAGGCGATGTACCGGCGTTGTGCTTGCAGAATCTCTTCTAACCTTTGACTATCGGTGATAGGTTGAGCTTCCTTGACAAAATTCAAATAAGCTTGCAAATAGTCCTTAAAAGCTTCTAAAACCCGTGTTTCTACTGCCTCCGTTTCTTGGGGACGAGTCCAGAGGAAAGCTGGGGAAAAGAAGGGTTTTGCCTCTTCTGGAAAGTCCCCACCCCAGGGTAGATGCTGTTGATGACGTTGGAAGAGAGGTAAGATTGGTTCGCTATATTGCTGTTGGTAAAGGGCATCATGAAAAAGGGGCTGCATATCCAACGCAATGAGGTGTCCCCCAGGTAAGGTAACTAAATCTGCCCCAAAAAACGGTAAATCATAGTTTAACTGGGGGAAGATGACAAAGTTGAGAACTTGTAGAGAACTACCCCCTTGAACATGAGCGGCTCGAATTTGTCTAAGTTTAGGGGATTTAAAGGCGTGACTGGTGGTAAGAACATTTTCCTGCCTTTTCCCCTTTCCTGTGGTCTCTTCTTTTCGCTCAAACCCTTTGGGTATGGGATAGGGTTCCAGGGAAAGTTGCTCTTGCATTAGGGTTAGAGCATGGTCTAAAAAGGGTTGGTAGAGGGTCATAAATCAGAATGCGCGAATTTAGAATTTAGAATTTAGAATTACCGACCCCTCAAGTTGGAGACTGGAAACCATTTTTTGGGGTCAAAATAATAGGACTTGAGGGTTAACTTTGTTTAGGAGCAACTGCCACAGGAACTGCGTCTTCAAAGAGAAATTCATGGAGAAATTTCTCAGACCATTCATGACCAAAATAGCTACTAAATAGCCCTGATGCTGGATCTCGTTCTGCACTATATTGATCGTAGTCTTTTTGTGCCTTCATAATGCGTTCAATATCGGCTGGCTCCGTTTTCGCTTCAGCTTTTTCTACCAGTTGCCAGTATAATTGAATATATTCTTGATAAGCTGGAAATAAACGATTGATAACCGTTTCAGCATCCGTTTTAGCAAATAATAAATAGGGAGAAAAATATTGATTAGCATCATAGAACTTCATTTCTAAATCTTGTGCCAATTCATTATATTTTTCTCGTATGGGTGCGATAGGTTCAATATATTTTTCTAAGTAATGTGGGTCACGAAACAGGGGTTGAAAATCCAAAACCACTAAGATTTTTTTCTGATTAAAGGATAAGAAATCAATCCCTAGTAAAGGTAAATCGTATTCATAGCTAGGATAAATAACACTATTAAAAATTTGTGCAGTTTCTCCAGCATTAATGTAAGTGTAACGGATTTTTCGCAACTGGGGACATTGATAACACCAGCTTTCAATCATGGCGGGATTTTTACCCCGTTGACTGATTTGGAATTCCAAGTCTGAGGGGACGGGAATACTGGTCAAAGTAAAACGATTGAAGAGTTCTTTTTCTAGGTATTGTAGAAAAGGCTGAAACATAAACTAAAGAGGAGAGACTAACACCTTTTCTGACGATAAAGAAAAGACTTCCCCCCTGTCTCATTTTTCACCAAGAAAGTCACAAATCGTAATAAAGCACTTGAAATAAAGCACTTGAATCTGGTGTATCAATATTTCAGTTGAGTGAGTGTGGGAAGTGTCGGGAGTGTCGGGAGAATTTTTATTTCGATATGAAAGTCTATTGATATGAAAACTGCTATTAATTCAGGGGGGATCATCTATCCCTCTTTCATCACTCTGGGAGAGGTACAATGAAGAAAAAAGTCTCAAAGCCAGACAGAGACTTTTGTGAAGCCTCGCCCTCCTCAAATGACGGTAAAATGTGTTGATACTTACTGTGAACTCTATAAAGATTTGTTTGTAGAAGTAAGAGCCTATGAAGCCTTTAAATAACTTCATCTGGGAATCATTAGTGATATAAAAAGGAAAACGTTGCCTGCGCTCGATAAGTCAGTTGGGTTAAAAAATGAGCAGGGATTATTACATTTTTTACCGGAATAGCCCTGGAAAGCAGAAGAATTAGAAAAGAGAAGATTAGAGATTATTTTAAGAATTTTAGAAAGAAAAGAGATTATAGTGATAATAGATGAAACAGGAGATAAAAAAAAGGGAAAGACCACGGATTATGTCAAAAGACAATATATAGGAAATTTAGGAACAATCGAAAGTGGAATAGTATCAGTAAATGCTTATGGTTATTGTCAAGGAATGACCTTTCCTTTAAAATTCAAAGTATTTAAACCTAAAGGAAGACTACCAGAAGGAGATAAATATAAAACTAAGCCAGAAATCGCCATAGAAATAATGAAAGAACTAAAGGAAGTAGGATTTAAAATCACAAGAGTTTTAGCAGATAGTTTATATGGGGAAAGTCACAGTAATTTTATTAGCATAATTGAAGATTTGGGAATAGAATATGCAGTGGCGATACGCACTAATCATGGATTCTGGCTTCCAAGAGAAGCAAAAGTCAGAGCAAACCGATGGAGAAAATTTGAACATATAAGATGGGATGGAAAAAAAGAAGATCGATATATTAGAGAAATAATTTATGGAAAAAGAATGAAGATAAGCTATGGGGAAATTACTAGAGATAAAGAAAATATAAATCAAGAAGAAACTTGGTTTGTGATGACTAGAATTCCTGAGATTAAAGATAAAGAAGTTGGGGATATTTATAGAGTAAGAAGTTGGGTAGAATATGCATTTAAACAATCTAAAAGTGAACTAGGATGGGCAGATTTCCGAGTAACTCACTATGCTCAAATTGAGAAATGGTGGGAATTAGTTATGTCAGCTTACTTGATGATTTGTCTGCTGAGTGAATCTTTCAATTCCACACTGAATCCGATTCCAAAAACTTTTGAAAATCATGAGTTATGGGATAAAGGCACAGGCTGGAAATCTCTCCTAAATAATATTCAGTTAATCTGACAACCTTATTTTTACTTTAATTTTATTTTAAAGTGGTTGAAAGTGTTTCCAATTCCTCAACTTTCTTGAGGGTTTCCAAGGCTTATTGCTAAAATAAATGATGTTGACTATCTACATTACTTAGTCTATCTTTGGGATGACTTTTGTTATTCTTCTGCCTAGAGTGATGAAAGAGGGATAGATAAACCTGATGAAGCAAAAATCCCACGCAGTGCTACTCATGGGAGTGTCAAGAAAGATGGAGAGCAGTCGGTGTTCCTTTGATTCGACATCCGACTCCCCCTTTTTCTTGGAGACTCTTGTTTGCTGCATCTTTAGGACTGAAAATTACTTTTTTCACCACTTTCCATTGCTCTACCATCAAAGTCTTAAACTTTTCTTCCTGCTCTTCTGGTCCTCCGTTGGTGATGTAATAGTTAAATCCATCCTTTCCCTGGACAAACTCACCATTGAAGAAGTTATAAAACACATTATTGGCTAATGTCTCTCGTCTGACTTCTAAACCCGCTGCTTCTAAATCTTTTACCGCTTCTTCCTCTAGTTCATATTGTAACTTTAGCCTGGCCGCCATTTTCTCAGTTGTTAAACAAGGGGCTATTTCTGCCATTTCCAGTGCATCTTTAAGGAGAGCGCTGCTATCATTCACTATCACCACACCATTTCCCATAAACAGCATACCCATATCCAGATGAAATTGTCCGGGTTGTTCGACACAGATAACCTGCTCGATGCTTTCTAAGCCAAAATCTTCACAGATAATTTTCCTCACATCATCCTCATTCAGTTGATAGATGTAGGCAGTTGCTCCGATCGCATCTTTGCCAATGATAATGACTGGTTTGCCTTTGCTATCCTCTCCTGTGATCATGTTCCCTCCCTCGATATATGCTCTGAGGTGACAAATATCTTGTCCCTTCACTTGCGCTGCACATTCTCGCTCCCATCCCATTTTGACTGTATTAACGCTTATCCCTAGAGGAATCCATAAATGATCGTTTAAGAGTGCTTCTTTTAAGTTCTCTTGGTCAATTTTCCCCGTCCATCGATGTCTCCTACTCTGTGTCATCGCCCATTTTAGCAGTTGCTCATTGAATGGGTAGAGGATAGCCGTTTGCCCATTTTCTAGGTATTCCACACCATCTTCTGCCCACTTCCACACCGGTTTCTGGCTTTCTATTATGGTGTAGTGGAGTGATTCATATTCATCTTTGGCTAATTCCTGCTCAATATCCCCTCGACTTTTTCCGTTAGTCAAGATTTCTAGTTCTAACCCTAGTTCTGCCACTGTTCTAGCAAAGAACTTCAAGTGATCTATTTCTGTTTCAATTAGTTCATCTGTCTGGCCTCGAGTATAAGTCATCTGCAAAATCTGTATTTTGCCATTTACTGTCTTCTTATAGGGAAGTGCTTTTCCTGTATCTACACTTGGAAGTAGGTTCCTAATTTCTTGCTGAATTAACTGTATTTCTCCTGCATCAGAATGAGTCTCTGTTGCCATCTTTCTTAGCTTTTCGTGAAGCACATCTAGCAACTGCACCTCCGCTTTTCCTGTTGGATGATTGCTCAAGTTTTCTTCCATCCTTATGTGTTGTTGCCACAGTCGATCTTCTGAAAGTCTGATTTTTACAGGATACCGCAAACAAAATAAGAGAAGAATCCCATGCAGTTCAGCCGTCGGAGGAGCAAAATATTACAAAATGTGACTTTCTTTTGCATAAATGAGACAGAAGGAACACTTAGCCTTTATTCTTTTTTTGGACTTGGTTAGTGACAAGTTACCAAACGGTTGACTAACCAATCTCGAAAAGTCACTTTTTGTCTAATTGATTCAAGGAGAACTCAATGCTTGATGCTTTTTCAAAAGCTGTAGTTTCAGCAGATGCCAGCACTTCCCCCGTAGGTGATATTGAAGCCCTCAAAGCTTTCGTTGCTAGTGGAAATCGTCGTCTAGATGCCGTTAATGCGATTGCTAGTAATGCAAGCTGCATGGTTTCTGATGCTATTGCTGGAATGATTTGCGAAAACGACGGTTTAATCCAAGCTGGTGGTAACTGCTATCCTAACCGTCGCATGGCTGCTTGCTTACGGGATGGTGAAATCATTTTACGTTATGTAACCTACGCCCTATTAGCTGGTGATGCTTCTGTTCTTGATGATCGTTGCTTAAATGGTCTTAAAGAAACCTATGCAGCTTTAGGTGTACCTACCACCTCCACCGTGCGTGCTGTTCAAATCATGAAAGCTCAAGCAGCTGCTCACATCAAAGACCAACCCAGTGAAGCTCGTGCTGGTGCTAAATTACGTATCATGGGTGCTACTGTAACCGAAGATCGTTGCGCTAGCTTAGTTGCTGAAGCTTCTAGCTATTTTGACCGCGTGATTTCCGCTCTTAGCTAGGCGAGATTAAGCTAAAAGATTTAATCACCCAAGAAATTCAAACATAATCAACACCACTAATAGGGAGATCATTAAGAAATGAAATCAGTTGTTACCACCGTTATTGCTGCTGCTGATGCAGCAGGCCGTTTTCCTAGCACCTCTGATTTAGAATCAGTACAAGGTTCTATCCAGCGTTCTGCTGCTCGTTTAGAAGCAGCTGAAAAATTAGGTGCTAATCTTGAAGCTGTTGCTAAAGAAGCTTATGATGCTTGCATCAAGAAATATCCTTACTTAAACAACGCTGGTGAAGCTAACTCCACCGAAACCTTCAAAACCAAGTGTGCTCGTGACATCAAGCACTATCTACGTTTAATCCAGTATTGCTTAGTTGTTGGTGGTACCGGTCCTCTTGACGAATGGGGTATTGCTGGTCAACGTGAAGTTTATCGCGCTTTAAGCTTACCTACCGCTCCCTACGTTGAAGCTCTTAGCTATGCTCGTAACCGTGGTTGCGCTCCTCGTGATATGTCTGCTCAAGCATTAGTTGAGTACAACTCACTTCTTGACTACGCTATCAACTCCTTATCCTAGTCCCTTAACTGATGAATAACATCGGTATATCCGTGACAGGATAGATTATAAAATTGCAAGTCTAGAGATTCTTCGCTAATTGCCATACCTAATTAGGTTAAGTGATGGCCAGGAATTCCTAGACTTGCTGCTGTTTTTTTAACCAATAAGCTGCGGGAAATCCCCGATTGAAGTACAAAAGCTTGTCCCCGTGTAGATAGAGAGCGACTGATGAACACCAGGGGAGAATATACTGGGGAGACTTTTGATTGTGGAAAAAGACCTTATAATTAACTCCAAATAACTTGATCTAGTGAAAGATAATAATGATGTCACTGCTACATAAAACTGATACAATGCTACATAAGATGAAACCCGACCAGTAAATAAACTGCGAGGCATCCTTATGAAGTTAAGTTTTTGGCACAAAATAGATAACCTATGCTAAGTTGAAACGCAGTGTATCAAGAGCATTAGTTCTTGAGGGCCCGAAGCCAAGGTTGCGCATTCTCAGGAAACCTCAGAATCCTCTGAGCGACCGTCCAACTAGATTGCCTTAGCAATTAGTTGGGGGAATTCACACAATAGATTGAGAGATCGCCAGTCAGGATAATTGATGCCATAATGTATAGTGAATTTAATGTGTGGGTAACATCATCAACTAGCAATGTTATAACACCAACGGCGATCGCCTTGGGAAACTTTGACGGTCTCCACCTAGGACATCAAAAAGTCCTTAAACCCATTTTAGAACGGCAGGAGGCGTATACTCCGACCATTGTCAGCTTTACCCCTCACCCTCAAGAATTTTTTAGTGGAAAAACAAGACAGTTACTCACCCCTCTAACGGAAAAAGTCAAACGGTTAGAGTCTCTTCGGGTCAAACAATTAGTGTGTTTGCCCTTTGATCGTACTTTAGCTTCTCTGAGTCCTGAAGCGTTCGTCGAAGATATGCTCATCAGGCAGATTAACGCTAAGTATATTAGCGTAGGACAAGACTTCCGCTTTGGCCAAGGAAGGACTGGAAACGCTCAAATGTTGGAAGAACTGGCGAAAAAATTTGGGGTCTTTGTTCATATTACTAAATTACAGAACTGTCTGAGTGAGGATAATCCCTTACGTATTAGCAGTTCCAGGATTCGTCATTGTTTAGCCACTGGAAACGTCAGACAAGCAAAGGAAATGTTAGGTTATCCTTATTGTTTACAAGGGATGGTGGTTAAAGGACAACAAGTCGGAAGAACCATTGGTTTTCCCACTGCTAACCTCCAAGTTCCCTCCGATAAATTATTACCCCGTCGTGGAGTTTATTGTGTTCGGGTCATTTTAGCGAGTCAAGAGACAGTAAAAGGGGTGATTAATATTGGGAGTCGTCCAACGGTCAACGGTCAAGTTCCCACCGTAGAAGTCCATTTATTGGACTGGTCTGGAAACTTATATGGAACCTATTTAACTGTTAACCTAGAAAAATTTTTACGGTCTGAACAAAAATTTCCCTCTCTTGATGCTTTAAAAAATCAAATTATGCTTGACTGTGAAAGAGCTAGGGAAATTTTAGCTGAATAATGGCAAAGAAGTCATCAAGTGGACAAAAATATGATTTAGTGAGATTAGGACAAATCAAAATTTAACAGAGATAGACAAGATGCGGGCAGTAATTAGTGGCTATTATGGCAAGGGAAATGGTGGGGATGAGGCCTTATTGATGACTCTTTTACAGATGTTACCTTCTCAGGTAGAACCTATTGTCCTGTCAGCAAACCCTCGCAAAACACAACAACAATATGGGGTTAAAACCTATCCGAATCGTTCTGGGTTGGCCATTTTAGAAGCATTAAGAACCTCTGATATTTTTATCTGGGGTGGAGGTAGTTTAATGCAAGATGTAACCAGTTTAAGAAGCCCTATTTATTATGCAGGATTAATGGCATTAGCCCAAAAAAAAGGCTTAAAAACCATTGCTTGGTCCCAAGGAATTGGTCCTTTAAACAATCCTTTGAATCGTTGGTTAACTCATCAGGTTTTGTTAGGTTGTAATGAAGTAAGTGTTAGAGATTATAAGTCAGCAGAATTACTGTGTCAATGGCATATTAATCCGCTTATTGCCCCTGATCCAGTTTGGGCTTTAAATGCTAAATCTGTCCCTGGATTAGCTGATTTGCCAGCCCCAAAAGTAGCAGTTAATTTGCGCCGCCATCCCTGTTTAACTCCCCAAAGATTAAGAGTTCTGACTCAAGCTTTAATTGATTTTCAAAAAGCAACGAATACCTGTATTTTGTTAGTTCCTTTTCAAGCTTCTCAAGATTTAGAAATTGCTCGTTCTCTTGCTCAAAAATTGCCAGGACGTTGCCAAATTATTCAATTAGAAAACCCTCAGGAACTAAAAGGGGTATTCAAAGGGGTCGAAATGACTATCGGTATGCGTTTACATAGTTTAATCATGGCCGCTTCTGAAGATTGTAAATGTTTTGCTCTGAGTTACGATCCTAAAGTGAATTATTTAATGGAGGCGATCGAGATTCCTGGATGGAATTTAGATGAACTTCCTGATGATGCTAATGTGATTAGCACTGCTTGGCTGGAATATTTTGTCAATGGGGAACCTTTACTTAAAGAACGGATTCAATCGTTAAGGGATCGAGCTTTTATGCACGAAGAAATCTTGAAAAAAGTAAGCGATCGCAGTAATTGAAGAAGGAGTCAGAATACAGAAGTCAAAAGGCAGAAGGCAGGAGATTTCTGGTTTGGAGAGACCTTGCACTCCTTCCGTCTTAAAAGACGGGGCTTGTACCCTTGAGGAGAACAGATGAAGAAAAATCCTCGTTTTGTGATAATTTCTCCCTTAATTGGTGGTAGTTATAGCGGAAAAATCTTACACTAAAATTATAACAACCGCACTATTAACTTTAAACCATCATTCAACCTTGTACACACCAAGAGGATAAAAAGTATCATGGGATTATTTGATCGTCTAAGCCGAGTTGTCCGAGCCAATGTTAACGATCTCGTTAGTAAAGCAGAAGATCCAGAAAAAGTCTTAGAACAAACCATCACTGATATGGGAGAAGACTTAATTCAGTTAAAACAGGCCTTTGGTCAAACCGTCGGTACCCAAAAACGAACAGAAGGACAGTATAAACAAGCCCTCACAGAAGCAAATAAATGGGAACAACGAGCCAAGCTAGCCCTCTCCAAAGGAGACGAAACCCTTGCTAGAGAAGCATTAGTGAGAAAAAAAGCCCAAACTGATACAGCGACTACCTTAAAAGAGCAATTAGACCAACAAAACGGTCAAATTGAAACCATGAAGCGTAATCTTACCGCCTTAGAAAGTAAAATTGCAGAAGCCAAAACCAAGAAAAATATGCTCATTGCGCGAGCCAAAGCCGCAAAAGCTAATGAAGCCCTACAACAAACCATGAGCGGCCTCAATACCAGTGGTTCTATGGCAGCCTTTGAACGCATGGAAAACAAAGTCTTGGATATGGAAGCCCGTTCCGAAGCAGTGGCAGAGATAGGGGGAGCAGGGTTAGAAAACCAATTCGCTCAACTTGAGTCAGGAAGCGGGGTTGAAGACGAGTTAGCCATGTTAAAAGCCCAAATGACAGGGTCTGCTGAACCGAAAGCCGCCTTACCAGAAGCCTCCAGCAATGACAAAGCTTCTGCTAAAGATAACGTAGTTGACGCAGAATTAGAAGACTTACGCCGTCAACTAGATAATCTATAGAGCAACGGACAAATCAGTGCAAGTGTTGATGATCTCAAAAGTCAACAAAACCCAGTAGCAGAAATTAGCCAAACCTGTAAGCTAATAACTGGTAAGCGAATCATTAATCACTGAATAACTAAACTATGAGTAGTGTTGTCGAAATTAAAGATCCCGAATTTGAGAAAGAAGTATTTGAGGCGAAGACCCCTGTATTGGTGTATTTTTGGGCCTCTTGGTGTGGTCCATGTCGCTTAGTCTCTCCCTCAGTGAAGAAAATCGCTGAAAGCTATGGTGATAGTCTCAAAGTGGTTAAATTAGAGGTAGATCCCAACCCAGAAGCCCGAAAAAAATGCAAGGTTGAAGGAGTGCCAGCTTTACGACTGTTTAAAGATAAACAACTGTTGACAGAACACGAAGGGGCAATCACTAAACAGCAATTAGAGGAAATGCTTCAACCCTATCTTAATAACGGATAATTAGGAGAATGTAGAATTTAGAATGTAGAATGTGCGAATTTATTTTTTGTCTTCATTCTACATTCTAGATTTACGCCTATTGCCCTCCGTTACCAAGCTTTAGAAAAAATGATGCGCTTCGCTAACCGAATTCAAGCTTTACAAAAAAATGTCTTTGCGGATATGGATCGGGCTAAATCTCAGGCCATCAGCAAGGGCAAAACCCTGATCGATTTATCCTTAGGCTCATCAGATTTACCCGCCGCCCCAGAAGCGATCGCTGCTATAGAAACCTCCTTACACGATGCCAACACTCATGGTTATCTTCTCCATCACGGAACCCTGAAATTTCGGGAAACGGTAGCGCAATGGTATGAACAGAAGTTTGGTATAGCAGTTGACCCCCATACAGAAGTCTTAACCCTGATTGGCTCCCAAGAAGGAACGGCCCATTTACCCTTAGCATTACTTAATCCTGGTGAGTTTGCCCTGTTACTCGATCCAGGTTATCCCTCCCATGCAGGGGGTGTTTATTTGGCAGGGGGTCAAATTTATCCCATGCCCCTTTTAGCAGAAAATCATTTTCTACCAGTTTTTGAGACCATTCCCCCAGAGGTTTTAGAACAAGCGCGGTTGATGGTCTTAAGTTATCCCCATAACCCCACTACAGCCACAGCATCTTTATCCTTTTTTAGGGAAGCGGTGGCTTTTTGTCAACAACATGGATTAGTCTTAGTCCATGATTTTCCCTATGTCGATATTGTCTTTGACGCTATGGTAAGACCCCCGTCTATTCTACAAGCCGATCCCCATAAGTCTATTACCATTGAATTTTTTACCCTCTCCAAATCATATAATATGGGGGGGTTTCGCATCGGTTATGCCATTGGTAATCCCGAGATTATTCAGGCATTAAGGCGGGTTAAAGCTGTGGTGGATTTTAATCAATATCGAGGCATTTTAAATGGAGCGATCGCTGCTTTAACGGGGGAGCAAACAACGGTAAAGGAAACAGTCAAGCGTCTCCAAGCCAGACGAGATGCCTTTATTAAAGCCCTTGATAACATGGGTTGGCACGTTAGCCCACCCCAAGCAACTATGTATGTCTGGGCAAAATTACCCCAACCTTGGGACAATAATTCGGTTGAGTTTTGTACTCAGTTAGTGGCAGCAACAGGGGTAGCAGTGTCTCCTGGGGCGGGTTTTGGGAAACAAGGAGAAGGTTACGTTAGATTTGCCTTAGTCCATGATCCTGAAATACTAGAATTGGCCGTGGAAAAAATAGCTTTATTTCTTGAGCAACAATCTTAAGTATTGCCAAGATTGGGACTAGACTGTGCTGATGTTTGCTAGAGTTAAAATAGATATATTTTAGAAAGAAACAACCATGAGTTGGACAAAAGTGCTGGCTGTTGATAGTCTTCCCGTGGGTTCTCGTCAAGTGGTAAAAACGGAAAACCATAACTTATTATTACTAAATCATCAAGGACAATTATACGCAGTTAAGAATTCCTGCCCTCACCTGAAAATTTCCCTAAAAAAAGCCAAACTGACAGATGAGGGGGATCTGGTTTGTCCCATGCACCGCAGCGTTTTTGATCTTAAAACAGGGGCCGTTAAAGACTGGATTCCTTGGCCACCCGTCGTCGGAAAGGCATTAGGCATGATCTCTCAAGAAAAAGCATTATCTGTATTTCCCGTCAAAACTGAAGAGGGAAGTATTTGGGTTGATTTAACCTAGTCTCCTTATTTTGCTTCTGAAAACCCCCTTTAATCAGGGGGTAAGCAAAAAAATGAAATTGTAAACATTCTTAATGAAGTTAATTTTACTGAGGAAATAGGGAACAATAATCATAGAGCTTTTCAAGATAACTTGAACACCATTAATAAAAAGCAATGAATTCCGCTACTGAAGTCCAACCACACAACACCATCAACGAACTTATGCCAGTGGTACAAACTTGGAATTTAAGCAAAGTTTATCGGACTGGCTTTTGGATGAACCAAAAACTGCGATCGCTCAATGACTGCTCTTTCAGCGTTTATCAAGGGGAAACCTTTGGCTTATTGGGTCCTAACGGTGCAGGAAAAACAACCCTCTTAAAGATGTTATTGGGTATTGTACGGCCGACTACCGGTCGCGCCGTTTTATTGGGGTATCCTGTGGGCAATCTCTCGGTGAAACAAAAAATAGGATATTTACCAGAAAATGCCTATTATTATGACTATTTAACCGCTTGGGAATTTCTGCAATTTGTCGCCGGTTTATTTCAAATTCCCCAATCAATTCAAAAAAAACGCATTCCTGAACTGATCGATCTTGTTGGTTTGGCCCAAAAAACTGCTAAAAAGAAACAATTAAGACAATATTCCAAAGGAATGTTACAACGAGTTGGCATGGCACAAGCGTTAATTAATGACCCTGACGTGGTCTTTTTTGACGAACCCATGTCAGGACTTGATCCGTTAGGTCGTTATCAAGTTAGAGAAATTGTGTTATCTTTAAAAGCCCAGGGCAAAACGATTTTTTTCAATTCCCATGTCTTAACTGATATTGAGAAAATCTGCGATCGCATTGCTATTTTGGCCAGAGGGGATCTCTTATGTGTTGGCTCTCTAGAAGAGATTTTAGGCCGTGCAGATGTTTATCAAGTGATTGTTAAAGGGGGTAGTAAAGAGGCTTTGGAACCTTGGATATTAGGTATCAAAGAAGTTGACAATACTTGGCATGGACAATTAAACGGCGATCCTCAAGAATTTATCCAGTTTTTAAGTACAATAGAGGCTCAACTCCTTAGTTTACATCGCGCCCGTGCGTCTCTGGAAGAATATTTTGTTGAACAGTTGCGCTCAAGAGGGATTACTTCGAGTCAATGACACCTTCGATTGGTCTCCCTGAGACACAAACAACTATATGAAGAACATAAGAACTTTTATAGCACTCGCCCTTGCAATTTGTGTAACCGTTTGGGGTATAGCTAGAGTAGCATCCCAAGGTATTGATACGAAGTCTGAGGCAGAGCAAACCTCCGAGATCATTTTGGCCTCAGAAGTGGAGTGGAGTCCTCTCAATCCTGCTCGTGGTGACCAAAGTCCCCAAGCGGGTACTCTTTGGGGAGATCGCAATAGCTCCGGAGCGACAGGTTTCCTCGTAAAATTTGTGGACGGCTTTTCGTCACCCCCTCACATTCACAATGTCACTTATCGAGGAGTGGTCATTAGTGGGACAATTCACAACAATGACCCCAATGCTGAAAAAATGTGGCTAGCCAAGGGTTCTTACTGGACTCAGCCTAAGGGAGATGTGCATATTACCTCTGCCAAGGGTAGCAGTAACCTAGCGTACATAGAAATCGAAGAAGGACCCTATCTCGTCCTTCCCCCTGAGGAGGCTTTTGATAGTGGTGAAAAGTCCATTAATGTCGATGAATCGAACCTTGTGTGGCTAGATGCCTCCAATATCAGTTGGATCGATCAGTCTAAAATACCGGCTTCTGCTGACAAACCAAAGATCGCTTTTCTTTGGGGCAACCCGCAGGAAAACGAGCTGAACGGGACTATTATTAAGCTACAACCTGGATTTACTGGAAAGATACGCAGTCATGCTTCAACCTTCCGTGCTGTAGTAATTCAGGGTCAAGCACAATACCAAGTGCGAGATGAGACAAGGGTTAAGACGTTGGAGCCAGGTAGCTATTTTAGCTCAAAGGGAGAATCGGTGCATCAGCTTGCGTGCGAAGCTGACGAGGAGTGTATCATCTACTTGCGTGCAGAGGGTAAGTACGATGTAGTCCCTTTTTAGCCAAACTTAATGTTGAGAAAAAGAGTTTTAAAAAAATTAATAACTAATCATATGACAACTGTTAAACACCTAAATTTAATAGACATTACACCAGAAAATTTTCAACCCTATGGACAACTCATTACCCCTTCTCAAGATGGAAAGGTATATGATGAAATGGATGCTCAATTGTCCTTAGAGAAAGGAATTCCCCGATTTTATATTATGCGTCTCAAAGGACGAGGTCGTGAGTTTGATCGCATTACTCGTCATCAAGAATGCACTCAATGTTTGGGATCGTTAGAAGGGAAAGAATGGTTTATGGGAGTGGCCCCTCCAGGAAAAGAAAATTATCCTGATACCACTCAATTAAAAGCTTTTAAAATTCCTGGTAATTGTTTTATTAAGTTAGAAGTGGGAACTTGGCACGCGGGTCCTTATTTTGATTATGAAACGGTTGATTTTTATAACTTAGAGTTGAGTGATACGAATATCGTTGATCATTTTACTTACAATTTTTTAGAGCAAGATAATATTAAGTTTGCGATGGTTTAAGGGACTTTTTATATAGTAGGGTGGGCAATGCCCACACCAGTATGTTAATGTTTACTGAGATTGCATCCATTTAATACAGTGTTGCATTTCTTGTTTGATAATTTCCGGTTCATTATAATAACGACGGCCATGACCGGGTAACACCCATTGAAAGGGATAATGAGCTAGTTTTTTCATAGAAATAATTTGTTCTGACCAATCATACCAACAGAAACGATGGAAAGCATAGAGATGATTAAGATAGGGAGACCAAGCGAGATGATCTCCTGTGAATAAATAAGTTTTTTTATACAAAAGAACTGTATGACCTTTACTATGGCCAGGAACGGGAATAATTAAGACATCAGAGGTTAATTCAATGGGTTGATCTCCGGATAATTGAATTTCTACTCCTTGGGTTTTTTCGGTGATATCATCTTTATGGAGTATTCTTTCACAACCAAAATGATTGGCAAATTTTTCATGATCCGCTATATCATCTTTATGGGTTAAATACATATATTGAATCCCTCCCATTGCTTCTAACTGTTTGACTAATGGGGGAGAAAAGCGAGGAGAATCAATTAAAATATTGCCTTGATCTCGTTGAATAAAATAACTAGCTGCCCCAAAAGATTTTTCTGAATGATAACCACAATGATAAATATTTTCAGTAATTAATAAGGGAAATTGTTTTTGAATGTCTTTAATATTATTTGGTTTTTCAACGGTTCCAATAGAAGCAGTTGGACAAGAAAGTAACGCTTCAAATGCTTCCTCTATCTCTTTTCTTTCTGTTGGTTGATGATAGACGGCGGATTGATTTCCCTCTCGATTAAATACCGTAGGAGCCATCCAACGACAGGTATCACAATCAATACAGGTACTATCAACATAAAAGTTACCTGCAATATTTTCGGGGCGACGCTTTTGTAAACTAGCCATAATTCTCGTTAAATATTAATCCAATTTCCATGAAAACCACTGGGGACACGGACCGGTAAATGGACAGTGGCAATGGGTTCAGATTCAAAGTTTTCTGGATCAATTATAACAAAATCACTGCTATTTGTATTTTCATTATAGACAAATGTAACAACATAGCCATCTAATTCAGATTGTCCATTCGGTTTAGGAATAAATGTAGCTTCTCCCCCGTAACATCCTGGTTTAAATTGATGAACTTTAGAATTATTTTTGACAACGTCATATTGAATTAATGAGGGAAAATAATTGGGAATTTTTCGATTAGATAACACATTTTTATCGATATAAGGTGCATAACCGAAGCGATAAGGCTGGCCAATTTTTTGATTATTAATGGTTGGAAAATCTACATAACGATCATCTAACTTTTCTGAAGCAATTTGATGATTTTTGGGATTAATTTTTATTCTTTGTAAATTGGATTGATTCGATAGGATAGCTTGCCAACTACTTTCTAGATTGATCGTGGGATAGTGAACAAAATCAATAATAATTTCTCCATTATTCTCAAATCCGTTCATAAAATGCCATACCCAAAATGCTTCTGTTTTTAAGTAAATAGGTTCTTTATTAGCATTATGACGATCTACTAAAATAATCGTTGTTCCTTGTTCTGGTTGCCACATAAAAGGTTTATTATTGGCTTTAGCTTGTTCTAAATTAAACACTAAAGGACAATCAAAAAAGATGGCATAATTTTCTGTCAGTACCATATCATGTAACATGACAGGATGAGGAATATTAATGGGAGATTCTCTAATAATATTACCGTTTTGATCAGCAATATAATAATGCAAATAAGGAGTATTAAAGAAAGAATATCGATAAAAATGTAACTCTTCTGTCTTCGGATCAAATTTCGGATGAGCGGTCATAGATTGTTGTAATTTTCCATTAAAATTATATTCTTTAATGGTTTCTAAATTCTGATTAATTTCATAGGGTAAACCAATCTCATATAAAGCTAATAATTTATCCCTATAACCAATAATATTTGTATTAGCATAATTTTTGAATTTCAACTCAGCAAGTTCTTGTCCTTCAAACATTTCATAAGTGAGTCCACGGGTTTGAATCCAACGATTTTTATAACTAACTTTTCCCTGATTAAAATTGATACCATGAAGCATTCCATCCCCTTCTAAGGGATAATTATAAGAACTGGGTTTAAACATAGGGTTAGGACCATTTCTTACATACATTCCCTGTAATTCAATGGGTATCTTTCCTGTGATTTTTAGATTATGAATTTCGACTTCTTCAAAAACAGGTGCATTAATTCCTTGCAGAAAACTATTACTACTTTTCCAGCTTTTATAGGATTTATGCTGTTTATAAATAGGATTAGATTGAGTTGGTAATTGATGGGAGGCCATAGCAGCTATAGCTGCTATGAAAGACTGAATTACAAACTGTCTTCTTTTCATAAGTATTCTTCTTAAAATTGACTACTTTTGAGCATTTTTTGAGCAAGTTGAGTATTAATTGAAATCCCCTCCGTGGGAAAATGTCGCATGACATCAATCGCTGTCCATCCATCTTCATCTTTATGAATTGCTGCTGAAATTAATGCTCCTCGAATGGCATAAAATCCATTACGATTAGGATGGGTGCTAAATACTTTTCCCATACTTTTTAATAAGTCTTCCATTAAAGGAGTTCTTAATAAACGAGAAAATCTCACTCCATCAATACTATGAGGTTTCCGTAATGTTTTTCTGAGTTCAATTAATGTTTTTTCATCAAACTGACTCGCAAAAAAAGCAAATTCTTTAGTAATTCTTCCCTCATTAGCATAAATTTCCAAGGAATCCACCGACAAAGGAAACTTTAACGGACCATAGATAAAATAAAGTTTGTCTGCACTCAATGCAGGGGCAGACATAACCGGTATCAAAAACAAAGAAATCCCTAAGCAAATACGAGTTAATTGCTTCATTGTTTGTCTTAAAAGTTACTATTTCTTACCAACCCTTGATGGTTCTGTTCACTCTAAAGCAACTTTAAGGTTTGACCCCTATTTACTAATGAAATTTTAACAAATAAAAAGACAATCATTAATTATGATTGTCTTTGTTTGATTTGAGTAATAATTGCGATTACAATAAGGACTGTAGTTTAATAGAAATACGAGTATTTTTACCTACCACAATAACGGCTGATTCTCCAAATTGTGGTGGACCGGTTTTAATGATGGGATTACTAGAAAAGCCAAATTTTTCGGTAGGAATTCCTAGAAAATTGCGATTTAGTTCACCATCTTCATTATCATCCCAAAATGCTGCAACTGCGTAAGTTCGAGGGGGTAAATTGTCGAAAGTAACCTCGAATGTCTCATCTGTGATTTTGACACATTGAGTATTCACTGCATCATCTTTACTATCCGGAAATCCTCGACTACTAGAAAATAAGCTTAAGCAGACTTGTCCTTTGACATCATTCAAACCAGCAATTTCAACAGTCAGATTACTGGTTAGACTAGCAGAGACGGGTTGATGTAACGTTAAAGCTGTTCCAGTTGTCAGCAATAGGTTAGTCAAGAGATAAGGAATTTTCATCTGATTATGTTCCCAAAGGTTAAGAATAGATTGTCAAGAGAATCTGACTTCAAAACGAAGAAACCAGATCGTTGTTATAAATATTTATATTATCTTAAGATTTTTTTTTACAATTTGACTAGGGGTTGATGATTGTGCGATCGCTCTCTAAAATTTGCTTCTGTATGTCAATCAGAATGTAGAATGTAGAATTACCTCCACCTCAAGTTGGAGGCTTGAAACAACGAAAATTCTTCTTCTCTTGGTCGATTGGATATGGTGAGGAGACTTCGCCATCCCTCAACCGCTTTTCATCCCCTTGAAAGAGGAGGTTTGAAACCCTTTTTTTCGGTCAGATAATAATATTATGCCCAATCTTCTCTGAGGTTTAATTTAGAATGCGCAAATTTAGAAAATAATAGACAGTAGGATACGCAATTATTCCAAGAATTTCTTAAAATTTGACTGATAAATATTGTTTACCTGCTCTTTATTCACCAACAATAAACATTATTATAAAACCATTGTAGGGGCATCATAGTATTATGCCCAATATCCTCAGAATAATTATCTGATTTTAATCCAAAAATGTGTGTGGATTTAATTTTAAAATGGGTCTGGGTTTCATCCAAAATGGTTTTGGGTTTAACAGTGTTAAACCCCTACGGATATTAAGGAGTCAGACATCAATAAAGTTGACTATCTTAAGGAATGTAAATAAGTCATGAGTCTTACTCCCCCTGCTTAACAAATAATGTTTATTTTTGTCCAGACATTTAATTAGGGACTCGATACATTCTCTCTTCTATTGCTTCCCAGGTTTCATTCGTAACCAGTTCAGCAGCATCTTTACACTGTAACATCAGGTTATAAATATAAAAATAGTTTCGGTCAATTTCTTTTAATTCTTCGATAGATAAATTAATCATATCCAAATTAAGATCAAAGGCGTTTAACCAAGTTTTTACAAGTTGTATAGCAAACTGTCGATGCACGTTTTTTGGTTGTTCTTTTTTCGGTATTTTTGTTCTCATCTCTTCTAATTTTTCCCTCAATTTTTGTAAATTTACTCCCGAAAAAAGGGGGGGGGCCGATTCCATTCTATCAATTAATTTGATAAAGTTTTTTAGGGCTTTGGCGTTGGCGTAGGCGTAGGCGTTGGCGTAGGCGTTGGCGTAGGCGTAGGCTTTGGCGTTGGCGTTGGCGTTGGCGTAGGCGTAGGCGTTGGCGTAGGCGTAGGCTTTGGCGTAGGCGTTGGCGTAGGCGTAGGCGTTGGCGTTGGCGTTGGCGTTGGCGTAGGCGTTGGCAACTACCCTCTTAGCTAGAGGTGTCAAGTTAGCAGGGGAGTTTTTAGTTGTAGTTTCAGCCCATTCTAATAACCTGATCAAGCGGTGTTTACGAAATGAGAAAAGATTCTTATTTTTTAGGGAGTTTAAATAACTTAAAGCATGATTTTCTATATATAAAAGTAACTGATCTGCCCCTGTTTTTCCTTCCATTAACCCTGCAATTAAAATAAATATTTCTTTCCATCTCGTATCAGTCACATATTCATTAACCGTTTCTGCAATTAAACCATTATCCACAATATATTTAGCTGTTAAATATTCCTGTAGGGTTAAATGAGAAAAGGAATAAATATTGTCTAATCTTTCCACTAAAATACCTTGTTGAATAGCAATGGCATTTAAAACAGCTTGCCCATCTAAGTATTGAGGGGCATTCAAATTTTTACGTAAAAATACTTTTATTTTATCGACTAATTCCTGGGTTTTAAAAAAGAGTTTATCCTCAATAAATCCCTTATAAGCAATTTCTGAAAGTAACATTATTTCTAATTTTGTATTAAAGTCTTTATAAATAGGATCTCTTTCTAGTTTTTTTTCGGCTGACCATTTTTCTAAGAGTATTTCTAACGCTTTTTGATATAAATCACTTCTATTTTTTGGCAAAGTTTGAGACCCATCATAAACCAAACAAATAAAGGTTAATAATAAAGGGGTTTTGGCTAATTCTTTTGCCCCTCTATTGTCTGTCTCTTATACACAT
>JBFRWG010000094.1:0-28575 GCA_051439445.1 Crocosphaera sp. | reverse complement strand
CGTTGATGGAGAGATATTATCAGATGAGTCACCCTAACGCTAAATTTCAGTCAATGACCAACCAACAACTACGCGCTTATTTTCGAGAAACACGGGATGAGAATGCGTTTCGAGAAATTCTAGATCGAGGACTTGACGAACAAGATAAAGCTATTGTACGTGCATTTAAAGCTTGGAAAGACACAAAAGAGTCAACATAGTCCTAACTTTCAGTTATATTCGTAGGGTGGGTTAGACGGCTATAGTGTACGGTGATCATCAGAACATAACCATCCGTCGTAACCCACCATTTTCAAGAAAAATATCATTCTTTTGATGCTTTAAATCAGGAAAACTCTTGCTTTTGGTGTATTACGCTTCACTAATACACCCTACAGTTTTGTAAATGTATTCTCTGACAAGTTCTTATATATGTTGAGACTCTAAAATCCTGTCTTTTGGGTGCTGTTTCTGAAACGTACTTTTTTAGCTTTTAACTAGAGGTTATAGGAGCAAACCTTTTCCATTATCCCTATCATATCATGTCAAGTCAAGAATTACAAGCTCTTTTCTACATCAAATTTAAACAAAAACCAAACAGAACAAAAAAACTACACTGAAAAAAGAACAGTTATAAACAGTTATATTCGTAGGGGTTTAACAGTGTTAAACCCAAAACATTTATCAGTTAAATCTAGAATATTGATGATTCTAGGTCAAGAAACAAGTAATCTTTCTATCTTTCTTGAGAACTTTCCCAATAATCTGACTATCACTATAACCGACTCTTCTTAATTCTTGTAAACAGTTTTCAGCATTTTCAAAAGGAACAGAAGCAAGTAAACCTCCAGAGGTTTGTGGATCGAATAAAAGAGAATATTGAGGTGAATTTTCAAAGTTTTTATCCTGCTTAATATAAACTTGATTATCTAAATTTTTAGGATGTAATGAACTGGTAATTTTTTGCTCTAATGTTTCTATTGCGCCATTTAAAACAGGTATTTTATCTAATTGTAATTCTACCGAAACCTGAGAAGCTTTCATCATCTCTATCAAATGACCTAATAACCCAAACCCTGTAATATCAGTGCAAGCAGAAGCTTCAAATTCCAAGAAGATTTCCGATGCTTTTTGATTCGACAATAACATTGATTGAATAGCATTATCAATCCAGCTTCCTTCAGTTTTATATCTCATTTCTGCTGCTAATAAAGTACCGATTCCTAATGGTTTAGTTAAAATCAATAAATCCTGTTCTTCCATTCCACTTTTTTGTAAAATTCGATTAGGTAAAATAAAGCCATTACAAGCTAAACCCAAGCCTAATTTTTCTCCTTGTAAGGTATGACCACCAATTAAAGAAACTTGATATTGATTTAAAACTTTGAGACATCCCTGTAATAATTGATATAAAATTTCTTCCACAATAGAATCAACCCCATAAGGTAAAGTAACCACAGCAGAAACACTATGAGCAGTAGCTCCCATCGCCCATAAATCACTTAAACAATGATTAGCAGTAATCCGTCCAAAAATCAACGGATCACTCAAAAAACTCGGTAAATAGTCAATAGTTTCCACTAATAATTCTTGTTCACTAATATCAATAATAGCTCCATCATCAGGGGATTTTAAACCAATACAGACATCAGGATTTTGATAAATATCTAATCTTTTTAATGTTCTTTCTAAAACTGAATTTCCTATCTTAGAACCACACCCATTACAGGGTATAAAATTATTATTTTTATTACCTTGTAACTGAGACTTTTGTTGAAATTGAGATAAATTGCCCATTTCTTCAACAGATAAATCTTTAAACTGATTCATAAATTTACGATCAATTTTATCTTTCCATTTCCATAACCAAGATCCTTCTAGACCGAAACTTCCCCAAGAGGCGATCGCTTTTTTATTTCCTGTTCCAATTAAACTTAAATAATGCTTTTGGGGATGATAATTTTTCAACTTCTTCCCTAAAACAATAGCTTGTAAATTATTAAATAAAGGTTGACCCTGACGAACAGCAAAGACCCCTGCTTTGGGTCGAAAATAGTTTTCCATTGTTGCAATATCTCCCGTAGCAAAAACGTAGGGATGAGAGATAGATTGTAAATAGTCATTAACTAAAATAAAGCCTTTTTTATCCGTTTTTATACCTGATTTTTTAACCCATTCTGGTGCAGAAGCTTGAGTTACTATAAAGAGCCAATTTGAACTTATTGTTAATCCTGATGCACAATTAATAAGATAATCATTGGAAAAATGAGACTTAATTTCTACCACAGTTTCATTAAGATAAAGATTAGTTTTATTTTCTAACAAAAGAGATTCTACTTTGTGACTAACCCAATGACTATGTCCCCTTAATAAAGTGTCTCCTTTATGAATTAAATTGATTTTTAAATTATTAATATCATTGCCAGTTTTTTGTAGAATATTTGTCAAACAAGCTTTCATATTAAATGCTAATTCAACCCCTCCTGCACCGCCCCCAATAATAGTGATAGTATGAACTTTTTTAGGCTGATTTTTAATGGTCATTTTTACCCCTTCCCATGCTGTTAAAAATTCATGAACAGGTTTAGCAGGAATTCCATAATTTGATGCTCCTAAAATATTAGTTTTATCAGGAATACTTCCAATATCAATAGATAAATAATCAAAAGAAATAGGCGGATGTTCTTCACAGATAACTTGCTTATTATTTAAGTCTAATTCAATGGCACGATCTAGATAAAAATTAGCTTGACAAAAATAGGCTAAACGACGTAAATCAATATGGGTTTCTTCAAACTGATAGAAACCTGCAACTTGACCCGGTAACATACCAGAATAAGGGGTATAAGTCCTATCAGTAATTAAAGTTAAACGTACCCCAGGAATAGGGTTCATTCCCCACTTTTTTAAAGCGATCGCATGACTGTGACCCCCACCAATTAAAACTAAATGATGGGTTAATTGTGTTAAATTTGATTTCATAGTATCTCCGTGAATTAATTAAGCCTTTACTTAAGTTCTTTTTATTACGAAAGAATAGCTCAAGCTTAACAAAATAAGGCTAATCAGTTATAATGGTAATAATTGATTCATTGATAACAAGTATTGTAACAGAGAAAAAATAGAACTTATGATAACAATTAGAGCATTTTACCGAGCAGCAAAAGTTAAGACGGCTGAACCTCCTTATGATACCATTCATCTAAAGGTTTTTTATCCAGGATTAAGCCCTGATAATCTAACATCAAACGAAGATTTAATTCCTGTTCATACCGAAGATGCACCCTTTCCGATTGTTATATTTTTCAGGGGTTTTAATTGTCATCCGAATATGTATGAATGGTTAGCTACTTCCTTAGCAAGTTGGGTAATGATAGTGATAACATTTTTTGGTATAAACGAAAATAACTTTGATCAATTCACATATAAGTTGAGAATTTCATCCTAGTAAATGCTAAAGAATGAGGATATTGTTTTGCTATTAGTTCAATTAATTGGGAAATTTTTATGCTAAAAATTATTCTAATTTTAGGTATAATTATAATCAACTGGGTTGTAATTATACCATCTGCTGAAGCTAAATTTTGTCGCCAAATCAATGGACATCAAATTTGCATTCTCAAAATTAAACGTAGTGCTAAAAATCATTGGGAATATCGAGCATCAGTTAAAATTGATCAAGAAATAAGACCTATAGAAATTTATGATTGTCGTCAAGGTTATCGTATTACTAAAACTGGTGATATCATTCCCTTTCAATCTGATCAAGTGGGTGACTTAATCTGTCGTCTTTTAAAGAGGTAAAGAAATAATTGGTTTATCGTATTACTATTGATATTTCTCAAAAAAAAGAAAATAATATCGCTTTAAATTTTGAACAAAAACATTACTTAAAGAATGTTTTACGGCTTAAAAATCAAGATGAATTTATTGCTATTGACGGTAATAATAATACTTATTTAGTGCAACTGATCGGAGATAAGGGTCAAATTATTCAACCGTTAGATGAACACACAGAATTACCTATTGCTGTTACTTTAATGATAGCCTTACCCAAAGGCAATGGGTTTGATGAAGTCATTCGCAGTTGTACAGAACTGGGGGTTAACCATTTTATTCCTGTCATCAGTCAACGAACCTTATTAAAACCCAGTAGTCATAAACTCCAACGTTGGCGTAAAATCGTTAAAGAAGCCACTGAACAGTCAGAAAGACAAATTGTTCCCACCATTGCCGATCCTATCCCCTTCTCAGAAGCTTTAACTAGGGTAGAAACCAAGAACAACGATCGCTATATTTGTGTCACTCGCAAAAAGACTGAACATTTGTTAACTAAACTATCCCCCAAACCCAGTCATTCTGTTACCATTACGACAGGATGCGAAGGGGGTTGGAGTGAGGGAGAAATTGAAACAGCGATCGCTTTTGGTTTTATCCCTGTCAGTTTAGGTTCCAGGGTTCTTCGCGCCGTAACGGCCCCTATTGTTGCCCTTTCTTTAATCGCCTCTGTTTGCGAACAAAGCAACTAACGCGCCCTGGAGGACTTGAACCCCCGACATCAGGTTTTGGAGACCTGCGTTCTACCAACTGAACTAAGAGCGCACAATGGGAGTCATAGTCTGGGACTATGCTCTAAGCCTTAACTATTATAGCGTAGTTTATGGCCATTTTGCCTAGGGTGTATACGCTATTTTTCTAAGACACTTAAACGCTGCGGTCAAACCGTTGACGAATGCGAGTCGCCTTACCGACACGATCCCGTAGATAATAGAGTTTAGCTCTACGAACTTTACCGCGACGAATAATCTTGATATTAGCAATACGGGGGGAATGTAAGAGAAATACCCTTTCTACTCCCACACCTTGGAAAATTTTACGCACGGTAATGGTTTCATTGATACCCCCATTGCGCATGGCAATAACGGTTCCTTCGTAGGGCTGAACCCGTTCCTTACCCCCCTCTCGGATACGCACTCCAACACGGATGGTATCACCAACATGGATAGTAGGTAAGTCACTCTTGATATATTCAGATTCTATGTCTTTGATAATTGCTTCAACATTCATGGCTTTGTAAAAACTCACAGTCTCTCATTATACCTTGTCTTCTCATCAAAATCAAGCTATCAAAATTCAATACCCGCTTGAGCTTTAATCCCTTGTTCTTTAAAAGGATGTTTAACTAATTTCATTTCTGTCACCAGATCCGCCACTTCAATAACTTCAGAGGGCGCACCTCTTCCGGTTAGAATAACATGGGTATTTTCTGGCTTTTCTTTTAAGGCTTTAACCACGGTTTTTGTCTCTAAATAACCCAATTTTAAAGCAATATTAACCTCATCCAGTAAGACTAATTGATAGTCTGGATTATTAATAAAAGAACGGGCCTTTTCCCAAGCTTCATTTGCCTTTAAAATGTCCCGTTCTCGATCTTGAGTTTCCCAAGTAAACCCTTCTCCCATAGCATAAAATACCAGTTGATTTTCCCAATGACTTAAAATTGCTTTTTCCGCTGGTTCCCAGGCCCCTTTGATAAACTGAATAATCGCCACTTGAAACCCATGTCCTAGGGAACGTAAAACAATGCCTAATGCTGCAGTAGTTTTACCTTTTCCATTCCCTGTATTAACAATAATTAGTCCTTTTTCGTTAGATGATTCAGCTAGACGTTGTTCTTGAATTTCCTTACGTCGCTGCATTTTTTGTTGATATTGTTCAGGAGAAAGTTTAAGATTAGTTGTCATTTTTTCAAGTAAAAACAGTTATAAACAGTTATATTGGTAGGGCTTTAACAATGTGTTTTGCCCGTTCAGTAATTTGTCTAATAATATGTTACTGAAATTAGGAGTTCTCAGTAACCTTTAACACTTAAGAAGTTTAGCTCTCTCCAGTTTGATCAGTTTCAGATTCTTGTATTTTTTCAACCTCTGATTGAACTTGGTTGAGATGAATATTATTAACCTGATTGATAAAAGCTGCGATCGCTTGTTTTTCCAGCCGTTTAATTTGTTCTTCTGTTCTTTTTATTTCTTTTCCTTCTTGATCTGTTTTGATCGATTCCATATCCAATTTAGTAATTCTGAGACTAAATTTTTCTTGTTCAGCTTCTAAATTTTCAACAATCTTATTAGCTTCTTTCCAACGAGTTTCTAAGGGGAAAGATGTGGAAAAACTGGCAAAAATAGAAGCCAATGCTGGCAATATAACTGGCAACCAATTCAACCAAGCGGGACCACTATCTAGCTTATCAACTAATACTAAAACTGGTGTTACACCAGAGAAAATAATGGTTGATATTTGCAAAAAATAATAAAAATTTCTAGCTGTTTTTCTGGTACTGCTATAGTCTTCAACTAATTTTTGAGAATACCGTAAGGCATTTTCTCTTTCTAGTTGTAAGCGATCATCTGAAAGTTTAGGACTCTCCAGAAGTTGCTCGTATTTTCTTTCTCTTTCTGCCTTATCTTTAGCAGAAAAATATTGAGAGTTAAACAGTAATAAAAAGATAAATCCTGCTAAAAATACTGCATCTAACGTTATAAAGAGTTGCTTATTCTTAGCAACCAATGTAATAATAACAGTAGCAGCAAAAGCATCTAAAAATAGGTATTCTAATACCTTTAAAAAGCGACGAAGTCCTACTAATGAACTTGGCTTTTCCTCTGGAGTTTGGGGAGATATAGATTCACTCAGTGTCATTTTTTCTAGATGAGAAACTACTGATTTTAATTTTATCAGACTACCAAAAACTTTGAATCGAATAATCCAATTTTTGTAACATTTCTCTTAACAAAGGTAAACTCAAGCCAATCACATTACTATGACAGCCTTCAATTTTTTTAATAAATAAGCTTCCCTTTCCTTCTAAAGCAAAACTACCAGCACATTTTAAGGGTTCTCCTGTGTTAACATAAGCTTCAAGGGTTTGATCATCAATATCAGCAAAATAGACTTTAGTAGTACCACAAGCGAGTAACGTTTTCTTTTGTTTTCCATCCAAAAGAGCATGGCCAGTATATAATACTCCTTGATGGTTTCTCATTTTTTGCCAACGAGCGATCGCTGTTTGAGGAGAATCAGGTTTACCATAAATATTGTTATCGACAACAAGCACAGAATCACAACCTAAAATCAAACAATCTTCATATTTTTGAGCAACAATTTCCGCTTTACATTGTGCCAAAATTTGCACTAATTTGATGGGGTCAGATTCTGTAATGGTTGATTCATCAAAGTTACTCGAACAAACAATGGGATTAATTCCCACTGTCTTGAGAAGTTTCAAGCGAGCAGGGGAAGCAGAAGCGAGAACAAACGGAGGAAATGGCTGCATAGTTAAGTCACTTGTTAAGAAAAGTCTTTAATAAACTGAAAAAGAATTAACTGAGGTTTCAAAGAGACTTTTAACCTTATCCCAACGTTTTTGAACCGTAGATAGATTAAAAGTAAAGAGTTTACCACGACTGACAGCAATACTAGCAAGATTATGGCGTTCTTGTTGATTGGGTAAAGTGACTTGATATTCTAAAGTATAGTAAGTTTTCCCTTCTACATCCCGTGATTCAGCATTAATTAAATCAACTTTGCGTCCTGCTTCTGTGTTGTTATTCATCTGTTTCAATAAATAAACCCCGACTTCTGTGGGACTTCCTAGATCCTTTAAGCTTTTATCTTGACTGACATCACTGACAATCACGCTTAAATTTTCACCCTCTTCAATTAAATCTCGGAAAATAACATCAACACCTGCAGCAGACTGTTTAACATCCACCCCAACCCAACCGCTAGGATAAAGGAATTGATAACCATCACTTGCATCTACATAACTTTGTAATCCACTCACGCCCACTGAACAACTTATTAAGGTCAAACTAATCAAAGTCAGGACAATCATTCCCAGAGACTTAAACATAAACCGATGCCGAAAATCAACGGTTCTATTGTCTCATTGCAATGGGAAGGTTGTCATCTTGCTCAACTGAGAAATACAATCAAATGGCGTTCAAACACAAATTCGCCATAATCAGCTAAGTCATCCATTCCTAGGAAGTTGAGATAGATTTCCACTAACAACCACAACGATCCTTTAATTAAAAGCTCTTTCCATCTAATTTGCATACGCTAGTAACGATAAGAATACCGTCCTCCTCATTAGGGACAACTGGGTTATTCGCGGGTGTATACACTAGCACTCTTTACCTTTAACAAAGTTAACACTATTTGTAACAATTCGCAACTATTCACCCACTTATGTTGAGCAAACTATGGTTTAAGGAGAGTAAAAAAAACCCTAGTGAAGCGAGTTTATCTGTACCAATTAACAGGACTGAAATGGAAAAGAGGGAAGCTTGAGGACAATATTTTTGTTTAAAACCCTAGTCAAGCGAGTTTTATTGTACTAAAAAGAAGGGTTTAATGGTATTAAACCCCTACAATATGAGGATGATTTTTGGGGTAACAATTTTTTGGCAAATTAATGTAAAAAATGCTTGCTTTTGGTTGACTTGACATGATATTTTGTAAACAGTGAAAAAGGTGTGCGCTTATAACCTATTGCATAGGGTAAATGAAGAAGTCCATAATTTATAGAGCATACATAGTGAAACGATGAAAAAACAAAAAGTCCTTGAAATTCTTGCTCAAAATAAAGCTCTACTTCAGGAAAAATATGGAGTCAAAAAAATTGCTCTCTTCGGTTCCACTGCTAGGGATACTGCCACTCAGACAAGCGATATTGATATATTAATTAGTTTTGCCGAAAAACCCGACTCAAAAAAATACTTTGGCGTATTGTTTTATCTTGAAGACCTCTTTCAATGTCCTATTGATCTGATTACAGAAAACGCACTACGTCCGGAACTAAAACCTTATATCGACTCAGAAAAAATAGATGTCTAGCAATAAACCAAAAAGAGAATGGCGATTTTACGTCGATGACATGATTCTTTTTGCCGAGAAAGTTCAGCGATATACGCAACATTTTGACCAAGTAACCTTTATCAATAGTGAACCTTATTATGACGCAACTCTGAGAAATCTAGAACTGATCGGCGAAGCTGCAACTAACATTCCCGAAGACATTAAAACAAAAATTTATAGAGCATACATAGTGAAACGATGAAAAAACAAAAAGTCCTTGAAATTCTTGCTCAAAATAAAGCTCTACTTCAGGAAAAATATGGAGTTAAAAAAATTGCTTTCTTCGGTGCCACTGCTAGGGATACTGCCACTCAGACAAGCGATATTGATATATTAATTAGTTTTGCCGAAAAACCCTAGTGAAGCGAGTTTTTTGTACCAATTAATAGGACTGAAACGGAAAAGAGGGGAACTTAAGGACAATATTGTGGATAAAAACTCTAGTGAAGCGAGTTTACTTGTACTAAAAAGAAGGGTTTAATGGGATTAAACCCCTACAAGGTTAGGATGATTTTTTGGGTAACAATTTTTCGGTGGTCATTTTGATAACGATATAGAGAATAGGAACCACAAATAAACTCAAGAAAGATGCAACCAACATTCCCCCAAACACTGCGGTCCCCAAAGACTGACGACTCCCTGATCCTGCACCCGTTGCGATAACTAAGGGAAAGATACCTAATAAAGTAGAAACTGCCGTCATTAAAATAGGTCTAAGTCGTTCTTGTGCAGCTTCTATGGCTGCCTTAACCAAAGGTAAACCTTCCTCTCGTAACTGGTTAGCAAACTCGACAATTAAGATAGCATTTTTACTGGCCAAACCAATCAACATCACTAAGCCTATTTGACAGTAAATATCATTCGCAAACCCTCTCAACAACTGTGCGCTTAAAGCACCCAAAATAGCCAAAGGAACCGCAATAATAATAATCAAAGGATCGATATAGTTTTCATACTGTGCAGCCAACACTAAGAAGACAAATAACAGTCCCAAACCAAAAATAATCGGGGCTAATCCTCCCGACTCTATTTCTTCTAGGGATGTACCAGACCATTCATAACCAAACCCTGGAGGAAGCACCTGTTTTGATAAGGTTTCCATCGCTTCAATAGCAGTACCGGAACCCAGACCTGGGGAGGGACTACCATTAATTTCTACAGAACGATATAAATTGTAGTGGGTAATGGTTTGTGCGCCGGTGGTGGGGGTGAGAGTAACCAAGTTGGATAAAGGAACCATTTGATCAGTTTGGGAACGTACATATAATTTATTGATGTCTTGAGGCTTCGCACGAAACTGCTTATCAGCTTGGACATAAACCCGATAGGTACGCTGTTGTAGAGTGAAATCATTAACATAGCGTGAACCCAATGCCGTTTGTAGAGTACTAAAAATATCGTCGATAGAGACTTGTAAAGCTTGGGCTTTATTACGATTAACCTCTACAATAAATTGGGGAGTATTAGCAGAAAAACGGCTAAATGCTCTACCAATGAGAGGATTTTCATCGGCTGAACTTAATAATTGCCCCATCACTTCAACTAACTGATTAATATCTTCGCTTCCCTGTTGATCCTGCAGTTGATAAACAAAACCGCCAAAGTTCCCTAAACCCCTAATAGAAGGAGGGTTAACGGCAAAAATCTGTGCTTCAGGTATTTGACTAAACTTACCCCATAATTTACCAATAATAGCTTGTGCCGAATGTTGAGGGCCCCGACGTTCTTTAAAGGGTATGAGGGGGCTAAAAATAATCCCCCGATTGGCACTATTACCACTAAAGGCAAACCCACCCACAGCAAAGGTTGCTTTTACGTCCGATTCTTCTAAAATGGCATTTTCCACCTGCCTCATGACCTCGCTGGTGTATTGTAGAGAAACCCCTTCAGGCGCTTGAATGATAGTGATGAAATAGCCTTGATCTTCTTCTGGGGTAAAGGCAGTAGGAACCTTGTTATATAACCATGCGGTGACCAATAAGAGGAAAATAAAGACCCCCACCACAACAACACGAATATGGGAGAGGGTGTAAAGCGATCGCCGATAGTTTCTTTGTCCCCAATCTAAAAAATGATTAAATTGATTAAAAATGGTGCCTAAAAAGCCGGGTAAGCGTTGTCCCTTTTCTAATAGTAAGGCGCACAAAGAAGGGGTTAATGTCAAGGCTAAAAAAGTAGAAATAGCGATCGAAAAAGCAATCGTTAAGGCAAACTGTCGATATAATGCTCCTGTAGTTCCTGGGAAAAAGGCGACAGGAATAAAGACCGCCATTAAGACTAAAGATGTAGCAACAACAGCACCTGATAATTCCCTCATAGCTTCAATAGCAGCAGCTTGAGGGGACATATTTTTATCTTCAATATAGCGATTAATTTGTTCAACAACAATGATAGCATCATCCACCACCATTCCCGTTGCAAGAGTTAAACCAAAGAGAGTTAAACTATTAATTGAAAAATCGAATATTTTAATAAAAGCAAAAGTACCAATTAGAGCTAAAGGAATGGTTAAAGAGGGAATTAACGTAGTACGCCAGTTTTGTAAAAAGATTAAAATAACAATAATAACTAAGCCAACAGCTATGATTAAAGTTTTGACTACTTCTGATAAAGATTCTTCCACAAACTGAGTGGTATCAAAGGCAACAACATATTTTAAATCAGGGGGGAAAAATGCAGAGAGACGATCCATTTCTTGTTTTACTTTTTGGGCCACTTCTAACGCATTTGAACCCGTTCTTTGATAAACCCCCATTCCCACTGCTTCTTGTCCACGAAACCGCAGAAAAGAACTATAATCTTCTGCCCCTAACTCAGCTCTTCCCACATCTTTAAAGTAAACTAAACCCCCATTTTCATCAGTTTTTAATAAGAGATTTTCAAACTCTTTAGGATCTTTTAATTGACTAATCGCTCTTAAATCAAACTGAAATTGTTGACCTTCTGGGGCGGGTTCTGCTCCAATTTTTCCGGCACCAACTTGTAAATTTTGTTCTGATAAAGCAGCAACTACATCTTGAGTCGTTAACCCTCGACTCGCTAACTTATTGGAGTCTAACCAAAGACGCATAGCATAACGTCGTTCGCCAAAAATACGAACATTTCCTACTCCATCAATCCGTTTTAAAGCATCAATTAAATACTGGTCAGTGTAGTTGCTTAAGAATACATTATCATAGCGATTATTATCACTATATAAACCAATTCCTAATAATAAATTACTAGATTGTCTCGTTACTTGAACTCCTGTTCTTTGGACAACATCGGGTAATTGAGATTGAACTACAGCCACTTGATTTTGCACATCAACGGCAGCTAATTCAGGATTTCGGGCAGAATCAAAGGTAACTGTAATGTTACTAACTCCACTATTACTGCTGGTTGAACTGATATATCTAATACCTTCAACTCCATTAATTTGTCGTTCTAAAATATTGGTAACGGCATTTTCTACAACTTCAGCACTGGCCCCATTATAAGTTGAGCGAACTTGTACTCTAGTAGGACTAATTTCAGGAAACCGATCCAAAGGTAAATTAAATAAACTAATGAGTCCTACTAACAAAATAAGGAAGGCACAGACTGAAGAAAAAACAGGTCGTCTAATAAAAAAGTCAACAAAATTCATCTTGTCCTTAACTCCTCATACTAATTGTAACTTTTGACTTCTGACTTCTGTGAGATAGCGCCGGAACGGAGTGAGGAACTTCCGACTTCTACAATAGGCGCACCATCTTTCAACTGTAAAATCCCAGCTATAACAATTTTTTCTCCTGGAGTTAAACCACTGATAACCTGATAGCTATTGCCTTGTAATTCCCCTAACTCAACCTGTCTTTGCTCTGCTATTAATGGGGCTTCATTTTCTTGAGCAGATTGATTCGGTTTCGCCACAAAAACAAACGTCTGTCCCCCTAAACGAGAAACAGCAGCAGTTGGAATTAATAGGCCTTGCTCTTGTTCCCAAATGATTCTCGCTTGGATAAATTGACGGTTTAATAACGCTTTATTGCCACCATTAAACGTGGCTTTCGCTAATACTAATTGAGAGTCAACCGTAACATTAGGAGAAATAAAACTAATGTTCCCTGTGGCCAACGTCTGACCTTGAGGGTTCATAATTTCTACTGGTAACCCCAACCGTAAACGAGGGGCATCCTCTAAAGCAATGGATAGATTAAGTTCAAGAACGTTATTAGCTGTTAATGTAGTTAAAGTATCCCCTTGACCGACATAATCACCTTCTTCAATGGGAATATCCCCGATGATGCCAGTAATAGGCGCAATAATGCGGGTTTTACTCACATTAACCTCAGCCCTACGCACTTGAGCAATGGCCTGGGCCACATCAGCCTTAGCTTGAGCAATGACTTCGCTACGAGGACCAGCTTGTAGTCTGCGTAGATTTTGTTCTTCACGCTCAACTACCGCTTGTAATTCATCAACATCAATGAGACGACGCTTCTCAAGCTGAGATAAACGACGTTTGGCCTGTTCGAGTTCAGCGATCGCATTCCGAGCGTCTGTCACATATTCCTGATATTCATCGGCGGAAATAGCCCCTTGTTCTTGTAAACCTTTGTACCGTCCTACCCGTTGCTCTGCTAACTCAGCATTAGCTTGGGCCGCCCTCACTTGTGCCTCAGCTTGAGCAATCTCTTCTAGACTGCCCCCAGCTTGAGCATTGCGTAAACGGGCTTTTGCTTCGCGCAAACGGGCTTTTGCCTCTTGGATATCCTCAACACGGTTTCCGGCTTCTAATTCAGCCAGTCGTGCCTGAAGGCTGGCTAGTTGGGCCTTAGCCTCTAATAATTCAGCTTGCCAGTCACTATTGTCTAAGGTGATAATGGTTTGACCCTTGGTAATGCGATCGCCTTCCTTAACGAGAATTTGATTAATACGCCCTTCTATTTCAGGCTTCAAGATGACTGCATCTTGCGCTTGGAGAGTTCCCACCACCTCGGAGATCCTTTTAATCATTCCTACCTTGATACTGTGCAATTTAACCGAAGTAGGAGGAGTTTTTTGGGCAAAAGCCCCCAAAGATCTGTTGTTGCTTCTCTGAGTTAACCACCAAGTTAATCCAACCCCTGTACTGGTTAATAAGAGCAAGATCGCTAAAATTGAATGCCAACGCCTACTAGGACGAGATTTAGTTTCTTTTTGCGACATTTGTGTCAATTCCTTGCTGCTAGAAGGGGGTTTATGTGTGTTCAGCATGAATCCTTATCCTTCAATTGTCTCTTTTTTTTTCTGATCTTGTCTTTACACTTCTTAATATAACAATTATTGACAAGGGTGAAGAGTGTGGGAAGCGTGGGGGGTGTGATAGCGGTTTTCAATTGGGTGTATGAAGATTTTAGTTGAATGCCGCATGCTTCCCCTGGCTTTCAATCTCCGAGTCCCCAAGTTTCCCTATTCCCTATAATATGAATAAATATGAACCCTTAACTTAAATATCTAAAATGACGGCTAAAGTCCCAGTTTCTGTACTGATTCCCGCCTTGAATGAAGAGCTTAATCTCCCTGCCTGTTTAGACAGTGTTGCCAGAGCAGATGAAGTGTTTGTGGTTGACTCTCAAAGCAGCGATCGCTCCATTGAAATCAGTCAACAGTATGGAGCCAATGTAGTTCAATTCCGTTTTAATGGACGTTGGCCGAAAAAGAAAAATTGGTCATTAGAAAATCTCCCGTTTCGTAATGAATGGGTGTTAATTGTAGATTGTGATGAGCGCATTCCTGCTGAATTATGGAACGAAATTGAAGAAGTTATTAAAGATGATACTTACAATGGATATTATCTCAATCGTAAAGTCTTTTTCCTAGGGAAGTGGATTCGGTATGGAGGAAAATATCCTGATTGGAATCTGCGTTTATTTCGTCATAAACTAGGACGTTATGAAAACTTAAACACGGAAGATATTCCCAATACAGGAGATAATGAAGTTCATGAACACGTTATTTTACAGGGAAATGTCGGCTATCTAAAAGAAGATATGCTGCATATCGATTTCCGTGACATTTATCATTGGTTACAAAGACATAATCGTTATTCCAATTGGGAAGCGAGAGTTTACTACAATTTATTAACAGGACAAGATGAGAGTGGCACCATTGGAGCTAATCTGTTTGGAGATGCTGTTCAAAGAAAACGGTTTCTTAAAAAAATCTGGGTTAAACTTCCACTTAAACCCCTACTACGATTTGTTTTATTCTATTTTATTCGCTTAGGTTTCTTAGATGGCCGTGCCGGTTATATTTATGGTCGTTTACTCAGTCAATACGAGTATCAAATCGGAGTAAAACTCTATGAATTACGACAATTTGGAGGACAATTAAATGTCAATGCAGATCAGGAAAAACCTGATAATAAAACAGAATCAGAACCAATAAAAGTTAAATTATAAACGAATAAAATAATGAAATTAGAGTCAAATTCTCATCCTATTACTAATGATATTTCTTGGGTCGATTTACGTCAATACGACCAATCTTGGTACGATCGCGGTCGTCCAGGATGGTATATACTGCTCTGGTGGTTAGTACAATCCATTGCTTTCCCCTTAAGTTTACACAATGGTAATGGGTTTCGCTGTTGGTTATTGCGTCGTTTTGGGGCAAACATTGGCAAGAAAGTGATTATTCGTCCCACAGCCCGTTTTACCTATCCTTGGAAAGTTACTATCGGAAATTATAGTTGGATTGGGGATGATGTGGTTTTCTATAGTTTAGAAACCATAAACATTGGTTCTCAAACGGTTATTTCTCAAAAGTGTTATCTATGTACAGGAAGCCATGACTTTCGAGATAAAGCCTTCAATTTAGTGGTTAATCCCATTACCGTTGGTAACGGAGTGTGGGTAGCAACGGACTGTTTTATTGCTCCTGGGGTAACCATTGGAGCTAATGCAGTGATTGGAGCGAGAAGTAGTGTTTTTAAGACTATTCCTGCTGAAATGGTAGCTTGGGGAACTCCCTGTCGTTCCCATTATTCGAGAATCATGAATAATTAAGGCGATTTCGTCTTGTCAAGTTAAATTGACAAATATTTATGTATAGTATTTTTGTATTAATCTGATGCAAGTTATGAAATCAAGACATTTAATCGATACCAGAGGGAAAAAAGTACGAAATAGAGAGACTTTAGGACTTTTTATCTCATTTTTAAATGGAGAAAGGCTATCCTACTTTTAAAAAAGTATATCTGAAAATTTACAAAAATACAAGTATTGATTTTCAGGCAAATTTTGGGAAAATTGGGGAAAAGCCTCTTTTGATGAAGTTTTATTAAGAGGATTGATGAATTAGAATAACTGATGATTTGTGCTTATTTTGATAAATAAACCATAAATAAAGTCTCTCCTTATTGAGGAGAGACTTTAGACTGACAAGAAGGGGGTAGACTTTAAGCGTCAGACTCAACGTAAATGAATAAAAGACCCATAACCGTAAAGGCCAAGACAGCCATTAAAGGGACAAAAATTACAGGTAAGTAAGAGAGTGTGTATGTATCCATTATTTGTTATGATCCTGTTTTCTGAATTTAGGGTGTCACATTTTGAATCTTACTGGTAAGCCTGTCAGAATGACTCAATTATAAAGATTCTTAACATTCTGTATCCAGAAGCGTTAATAAAGGGGGTACAGTGAAATATACTTCTCAAAAGAATAACAAAATGTTGTTGTAGACGTTAGCCACTAGCGTCTTGAGACGTAGAGATAGATAGCCTCTGCCACTAAGGTTTTTCAACTGAGGGTAGATGTTATCTAGATGAAACGTTAGAAACCTACATTAACTTACATTCAGAGATTGACATGACCATAGACGCAATTCAACATGGTGGAGACCCTCAAGTTGGCAATTTAGCCACTCCTCTTAACTCATCAGGGTTCTCCCTTGCTTTCATCAGAAACTTACCCGCTTACCGTAAAGGATTATCTGCCAACCGTCGTGGGTTAGAAGTGGGTATGGCTCACGGTTATTTCCTCTATGGACCTTTTGCGATTCTCGGTCCTTTACGTAGTACAGAATATGCAGCTACAGCCGGACTTTTAGCCACTGTTGGTTTAATTTCCATTTTAACCATTGCGTTATCCATGTACGCTTCTGTTGGTGTCACCAAACCCACAGAAACCTTAACCACTCCTGATGTCCCTGAAGATTTAGCAACCTCTGAAGGATGGGGTGAATTTGCCAATGGTTTCTTTATTGGTGGTTGTGGTGGTGCGTTTTTCGCCTATCTCCTCTGTCAAACTCCCCACTTAGAAATTTTACAAGAAGTGGTTAAAGGAGTTTGGTCTGTGAGCTAGACTCTCTTGGTCACTTAATTTAGGGGTCGATGATCATTGACCCCTAATCATCTCGTTTAATCTTGTCTGTAAACCGTCTTAAAACCCCATTAATAAAGCGATAACCATCATCATCCGAGTAGCGTTTAGCCAGTTCAACTGCTTCATTGATAGCGACTTTTTCAGGAATATCAAGAAAAAGAATTTCAGCCACCGCTAAACGTAGAATATCTTGGTCAATTTTAGCCAAGCGACGTAACTGCCAATCTTTTAAAACCCCTTCTAGTTGTTGATCGATTTCTTTTTTGCGTCGGTGTACCGTGCCAATAATTTCAATGGCGTACTCTCTAACCTCATATTGACTAGCTAATTGAATGATTTCAGGAAACTCTAGCGCAGTGGCTAAACGATTGATAGCATCTTGAGTTAGGGTTAAAGCCTCTTGAATCATAGTTTTTCCACTTTCTAGGGTGGTAGCACGGGTTTCATATTGAAACAGTTGATTATGGCCCCTTGTTACCTCTGCTGAAGCTGTTTCTAAGGTATCTTGTACCTCGCTGGTTAGGGTACGAATCGCTGCCACAACAAAGTCATTCAATTCAACTTTATCCAATTTTTCGGCATTGCCCTTAATTTGACTTAAACTCAATAAAGCTAGTTCACGGGCAATACGACGGGGTTGCTGACGAGGAGCCATAAGCGGTTAAATAGTGGAAATAACTATACCCTACCTTTAGAGTTTACCCTAGAAAATAACCGATGCAAAACAATCAACTTTCCGTCAGAAATATTCATCTCCCTACCTTGGGTATCGGTACTTGGGCTTGGGGAGATAATTTATTTTGGGGTTACGGTTCCAACTATGGAGAAAAAGAGGTACAAGAAGCTTTTGATACAGCAGTGGAAGCGGGTGCTACCTTTTTTGACACAGCAGAAGTGTATGGGTTAGGAGAGTCAGAAAAGCTCATCGGTAAATTTCTTAAACAAACCAGCCAACCTGTACAAATAGCCAGCAAATACTTTCCCTTACCCTGGCGATTTCATAGTGATGCTGTAACTGATGCCTTAACCGCAAGTTTAGAAAGATTAGGAGTGCAACAAATTGCTTTATATCAAGTGCATATGCCTTTTGACTTTTTCATGGGCCAAGAAACCTTGATGAGAGCCTTAGCAACAGAAGTGAAAAAAGGTCGTATTCTTAACGTTGGGGTGAGTAATTATTCGGCTACACAAATGCAGCAAGCTTATGATTATTTAGCAAAATATGACGTTCCTTTAGCCGTTAATCAAGTGCGTTATTCCCTGTTAACCAGAACAATTGAAGGAAATGGGGTTTTAACTAAAGCCCGTGAGTTAGGAGTAACAATTTTAGCTTATAGTCCCTTAGATCAAGGGTTATTAACAGGCAAATATACCCCCGAAAAACGAGAGATTACAGGAGCGAGAAAAATCGATCCTAAATTTTCGGCTTCTGGTTTAAAGAAGATTGAACCCATCATTAATCAATTAAAACAACTGGGAGAAAAATATGAGAAAACCCCTGCACAAGTTGCGCTAAACTGGTTAATGAGGCAAGGTAACGTTATTCCTATTCCTGGGGCCAAAAATGCCCAACAGGTGCAAGAAAATGCAGGGGCAATGGGTTGGCTATTGAGGGATGAAGATGTTGAAAAACTTAGTTTATTAAGCAACAAATAATGATGAAATTTTTAATTTTATGTTTGGGTTTATGCCTTTTATTTTCAAACATGAACCCTATTCCTATTAAGGCACAACCTTCAACAACTATTATTGCACAAAGCGATAGCACCAGACGAATTCAATTTAGTAAGGGAGAAATCTCAACAACAGTTCAAGATGCTGTTATTAGGGGAACAAGAAATATTTATTTATTAGGGGCCAATCAGTCACAAATCATGACTATTTCTTTGACTTCTTTAGAGAACAATGCTGTCTTTGATTTAGTTTCCCCTAACAATACCATCATTAAAAAAGAAGTTACCCAGACTAATGTTGTTTTACCGACTAAGGGAGACTATAAAATCATTGTAGGAGGAACAAGAGGTAATGCAAACTACAATTTATATTTTGAAATTTACGATATTGTTAGTCAGCAAATTTTGAGAACTAAGAACTTTGAAATTACTATTAGGTCTAATTGTGTAGAAGATTCAGTGACTTGTAATAATGTCTCATACGAAGGGATTAATATTAATACAGGAGACAGTATACAATTAGCTGGTAAAACTATCCACACAACTTGTGCTGATGGTATCACCCCTTGTCGGTTTATTGGTTATCAATTTATTAATGGTGAGTATGTTTATGTTGTTCAAAATAATGGCCTACTTCTTGTTTATAAGGAAGACCAAATAATATTAGAAGAACAAGGAACCTGGCAAGATTAATAATAATTCTTTCCTATTAATTGATGTCAAGATTGCACAAGATGAACCGAACAGTGAGAACGATGAATGACATAACTACTGACACTACCTAATAATAGTTCACTTATCATTGAATGTCCTCTGCGTCCCATAACAATTAACTCACTTTCCCATTCATCAGCAATACGACAAATAACAGAACCAGGATTACCAGTTTCTTGACGAAAATTACTTTTAATTCCTGCTTTCTTAGCCTGTTTTATCCAAGCTTCTAATTTCTGTAAACTTTCTTGTTGATATTGTTTCCAATCTTCTTGAAATTTCTCAATCAGATCAATACTATAACTACTGGCATAAGGCACCAAACTAATAGGACTATCCTCCGCATTTTGAGATAAAACATGGAGTAACATTAACTCTCCATCTACAGCTTTACCTAAGGTGAGAGCAACATCAATCACTCGTTGAGCGATGGAAGAACTATCAACAGCAACTAAGATTTTTTGATACATTATCTAACTTCTCACTGCACAGATAATAATGAGTCTAGTAGAACCGTAGCACAATTTCTTGGCGATCGCTTGCTGAAAATAAATAATACTTATGGAAATATGAGCAAAAATAAAGTTTTGTAAATTGGGATTGACAAAAGACTTTTTTTAACAATTCTTTGATAACCAAAATCTACATAGTAATGACGGCTGATCAGTGATTAAAGAAAATCTGATGTTAGAATTGGACTATCATTTTAGTATTTGTCTTTAAGGTGATTCGTGACTACATCATTACCAAATTTGCCGATGGAAGAACTTGAAGAAGGTGGTTCCTCAGAGGGGAAAGGAATAAATTTTCGTCCCTATCTACGAACATTGATAAGAAAGGCTTGGTTAGTTGGTGGCTTAACCTGTTTGACTACCTTTGGAGCATGGATGTGGAGTGCGCAAGATCCTTATACATATCAGGGAAATTTCTTTTTATTAGTTGAACCCATCACCGCAAGTGGTAAACTCACCAACCCCACCACCCTAACTCGGACCGGAGGGGTTCCCCGTGAAGAGTTATTTGCCCTAGATTATCCAACCAATCTTGTGTTTCTGACGAGTCCTGGCATGACTTTGAGAATTGCCCAGGAGGTACAAGGAAAAGAAAAAATAAGAGACGTACCGGCCATTTGGTTAGATTTACGAGAAAACTTACAAGTAAGACGGGCCCAAGTGGGACAGGGACGAGGTTCAGAAACCAAAATCTTTGAAGTTTCTTACAAGGGAGAAAATCCCAAAGAGGTTCAAACGATCCTCTCCACAGCTGCCGATACCTTTTTGGAATATAGTTCTGAGGATCGCGAAACCAATATTAAAGCAGGGGTCAAATTCATTGATGAACAACTTCCTGAATTACAAACCAGGTTAGCCACCCTTAAACAAAAACAAAAACAACTACGACAAAACTACGAATTAATCGATCCTTTACCCAAAAATCAAGAAGTTCTCAGTCAAATTAGTAGTATAGAACAACAACAATTTAACCTTAATACCGAACTGCAAGCGAAAAGAAAACTAGCGAGTTCCCTACAACAACAACTGCAATTATCTCCTGACGAAGCGTTTGCCGCAGCCACCCTCAGTCAAGATCCCTCTCGCTTGGCCCTTCTCTCCCAATTACAAGAGTTAGATAGTCAAATTGCGATCGCCTCAGCAACCTTTACCGATAATAGTCCCCAAGTTCAAGATTTAAAAGAGCAACGGGGGAATATTCGCACTTTACTCAATCAAACTACTCAAGAAATCATAACTAAAAACGCTCTATCCGTATCCTTGAATTCAGTGGCCTTAGAATTTCAAGATCCTACTCGTTTAGGACTGATTCAACAGTTACTAGCAACCAGCAATGAAATTAAGACCTTAGAGGCCCAATTACAAAGCATTGAACCGAAAAAACAACAACTTGAAGAACAGGTTAAACGCTACCCTAATCTGATTAATGAGTATACGAACGTAGAGCGTCAAATTGCCCTAACCGAAGAAATCCTCAACAAACTATTATTACAAAGGGAAACCCTTAAAGTTGAAGCTGCACAAGAACTTCCCTGGCAATTAATCTCTAAACCCCAAATTCCTTTAGATGAAGAGGGGAATCCCATTGGTGAACCCCCAAGTCGTAGCAAAAAACTCTTGGCAGGGATACTTGGAGGTGCATTGTTAGGAGCCGGTTTAGCATTACTTTGGGAAAAACGAAGCAATATCTTCTACACCGCAGAGGATCTCTCAGAACTATCCAATACCCCCTTATTGGGTGAGATACCCAAAGATGATCGCACCCCCTTATCCGAAGAAGTTTCTCATTCATCTTCCCCAACCAGAGAAGAGGAAGAGACAGCAACTATCTACGATGATGAGGTGTATGCTGGAATGGAAGCCGAGAACTTACCATCTTTTGGTCATCAGTCTCTGTTTCTCGAAGCGTTTGACGATCTTTATCTACAACTGTACCTACAACAATCTTCTCAACTTCGTTCTGTCATGCTTTGTGCAGTGGAAAATCAAGACGGATGCTCCACCACTGCTGTCAATTTAGCCATCAATGCGGCACAAAAAGGGCAACAGGTATTATTAGTGGATACGAACTTCTCTAACCCTCAACTGCACAATTTATTGAATGTTTCTAATCAAAAAGGCCTGATCAATGTGCTTCGAGACCAAGTCTCACCACAAGCAGTTATTACCTCTGTTAAGACCATAGATAATTTATCGGTGCTAACCATGGGAGAAGGGATTGAGCGAAACCTAAAACATTTGTGGTCCCCTAAATTTAAGAGTCTGATGGAAGAGTTAGAAAAAAGCTATGATTTAGTCATCTATGATAGTCCCTCCTTTTTCTTAACCTCAGATATTAAATTTCTGGCGAAACAAACCGATGGTATTATCATGGTAGCCACTTTGAAAAAAACCCCTCAATCTCTGTTTACAAAAGCTGTAAAAGAAATACAAAAATTAAATTTACCTGTGTTGGGAACTGTGGCTAATAATATGGCTTAGTTAATATATAAATTCCCGCGCCTTGTGAGGTACAAAGTCTTCTAGTTTTAGGAGTCTTCGAGTCTCCTCCTCAGGAGTTCCATTTTAGGTGTACCTCATGAGTTCGAGAAACACTATAGTTAGTCTAAATGAGTTGTGAAAACGTTAGAAAAAGCTGCTATAGCAATCAGTAATAATAGATAAGGAACTATTAGGAAATAATAATATTATGTCCCTATGAGAGTGATTTGTAGGGGTTTAACACTGTTAAACCCTTTGCCGCATTTTTTCACAACTGAAACCTAATTACTATCGTGTATTACGGCAAAGATAAAGTAGTAAATCTTTAAGGAAAATGGTGGGTTACAACCTATAGTTATGCTCCTATTATAACATAGATTATGGCGGTCTAACCCACCCTACATTGAAGATTGAATGAGGATATGTTGTTATATTGTTGATTGGTAGGGTGGGCAAATGCGGAACTTATCTCACCTACTCATAATGTAGAAAACTTTGCCCACCTATAAAACTGGTTTTTGATGTTCTTTTCACAAATACTCTTGAAATAGACCAAAACTTATAGTTTAAATTGTTAATTAGGTCTTAGTTTATGATTCTTTTATTGTTTTTTATATCTAAAGAAATAGTGACTTTAATCAATAAATTTAATCGATTTAAGTATCGACAATTTGCTCTAATTTTTAGCCTAGCATTAATTAGTTGTATTTTGTTAGGAACAATTACGCCTATTTTAACTCAAAATACAACAACTCAACCGAGTCAAAGTCGTCAAGAATTAGTTGAAAAGATTAAAAATAAGGCTAAGTTTCATGTTGATAATAATATAGATAAGAAGACAGATTTAATTGTTCAAGAATATTCTTCCAATTCCGTTGGATTAAGTGGACTCAACATCGCAGAAATTTATGAAATAGAATATAATAAACGGAATAATACTCTTCAAAAATGGTTTAAAGACTTAATAATATGGATACCTAGTATAGGGTTTTTAGGGTTTCTCATTCGAGATTGGGTAAGAGCAAATAGTTCTCTAGAAAAAGGGTTTAAATGGTTTTATAATAGTTTTTATAGATGGAAAATTTTAAGAAAAATAGCAATACGAAAGTATAGAGAAGTTTTAGTTAAAAAACATGAAAAACTTTATATCTCTTTTCGTAAAAATCGTCCTTTGGAAATGCGAGAAATTTATGTTCCTTTGAAACTTAAAGAGAGTAAAGATAAATCTGAACAGTCTTTAATTGAAGCAGAAAAAGCTTTAGAAAACTATCATAAGTTAATGATAACAGGAAGTCCGGGATCAGGAAAATCTGTGTTACTAAAATATTTAACTCTCTCTTATGCAGAACGTGGATTAAGTCGATTGGCGACTCCTATAATTCCTGTTTTACTGGAATTAAATACCCTAAATTTATCTGATTTAACAGTTGAATTTCTACAGAATAAATTAGTAGAAATTTTATCTTTTGATGATTTTCCTAATGCTAATGATTGTGTGCATAAAAGTTTAAAAAAGGGTCATTTATTATTGCTATTTGATGGGTTAGATCAAGTAATTGATGAGAGTCGCACTGAAGTTGTTCAAGGATTAACAGCTTTTTTAAATACTTATGATAAATGTCAGTTTATTATTACTTGTCAAACGGCTGTTTATCAAAATGAATTTTACGATACAGTTAATAAAACTTTAGAAATTAGTGATTTTAATGATCAACAAATACGGCGTTTTTTGAACTCATGGAAATCTCAAATGCCTCCTAATAAATCTGTTGAACAATTACTAAAAACTTTGGATGATAGACCTGAAATTAAAAAATTAGCCAAAAATCCTTTACTGTTAACAATTATTGCTTATCTTTACACAGATACAACTGTTATTTTACCTTACTGACGGGCGGAATTTTATAAAAAGGCCATAGACATTTTATCTGAAGCGAGAGATGAAGCAAAAGGAGTGAAGAATAATTATACAGGAATTCAAATTATATTATCGAAAAGCTGCTGTTGAAGCTTTAGTTAAAACACAGAAGACAGAAGCTGTTAGAAGTTTGCTTAATTATTATCATGATCTTGATTTACAACAGACTATTAAACAAGAGTTAGTAGATTTAGGAAATCTAAGCATTCCTTCTTTAATTAATTTTGCTAAAACAAGTAAGAATTTCGATTTAATATTAGAAGATATCAATAATATTAGAACTCCTGAAGCAGCGCTCGCTCTTGTCTCCTTTTTATGGGATTCCAAATTAGAGAATCTAACACCATGGTATTTAGGTTCTTTAATCCAACTACCAGAAATGGAAGAAGCTTTAAAACAACAAGAACAATTAATTAGTGAAGAACAACAAAAAGCAGCATACTTAGATTGGATTTGGAATCCTTTTGAACCTTCTCATTCATTGAATCTATCTATTATTACAGGAAGAATTGCTTATCTATTGGTTAATCAACTTGACAATCAAACAGGTAATGTTCAGTCTTTTGTTCAACCTTATATCGATCCTCGTCTTATGATTCCGATCTGTGTGATCGCTGGTTTTAAAGATGTTAAATTACCTCAAAAAATTAGTTCTAATGCAATCGCATTGCTAGAACAATCAGCGTTAACAGAAGATATTCAAGAGAAAATAAGTCAAGAAGTTAGCCAGATTATTACTGAGGACATTAATTAGGTATCATACGCTATTTATCAATCTTAGCTTTTCCCTTATTTTGTTGGTTTCCTGCGGTATTTAGCGTGATGTCTTTCACTTTATTCGATACCCTTTCTCTTGGCTGGCCATTAACTTGCTTATTTTGGCTAATGACTTTAGGATCATGTGATTATTGGTGGAAAATAGGCCAAAGATTTAGAAGCAAAGGCACGTAACCCCTTCAAAGGAATTTTGGATAAACATCTCAACACCAATCAATACCAGAGATAAGTATAGGGTTTCTCGCGAGCGGGTGAGGTACACCTAATATTTAAGTTCTGACTCGGAGACTCCTGACTCCTAAAACCAGAAAATTTTTTACCTTACAAGTAGTAAGAATTGCTTTAATTGTAAAGAGATGTAACTTTTATCCCCGTAATCCTCCCTATGTATTAACCACGGTCAAACACTACGATAGGATAGATCAAGTCACCCTTTTACCATGACCTATTATTTTACCTTCTATGGTTGTTTCTAGTCGCCCCATTCGTATCGGTTCTCGCAAAAGTCAATTGGCCTTAGTGCAGACTTATTGGATACAAGGAGAACTACAAAAACATTATCCTCAGCATCAATTTGATGTAGAAACCATGAGTACCCAAGGAGACAAAATCTTAGACGTGGCCTTGGCGAAAATTGGAGATAAAGGGTTATTTACCAAAGAATTAGAAACAGCAATGCTGGAAAATCAAGTGGATTTTGCAGTACACTCCTTAAAGGATCTACCCACCAATCTACCAGATGGCTTAATGTTAGGTTGCGTTACCGAAAGAGTCAACCCCGCAGATGCACTCGTCGTTAACGAAAAACACCAAGATAAACAACTGGATACCCTACCAGAAGGAGCGGTGATCGGAACCTCCTCTCTGCGTCGTTTAGCACAGTTGCGTCATCATTATCCCCACCTCACCTTTAAGGATGTTCGAGGTAACGTCAACACCCGTTTGAGCAAACTAGATTCAGGAGAATATGACGCGATCATTTTAGCCGTCGCTGGATTACAAAGGTTAGATATGAGCGATCGCATTCATCAAATCATCCCCGATGACATTTCCCTTCATGCAGTGGGACAAGGTGCTTTAGGGATCGAATGTCGTAGCGAAGATCCTGATATTCTAGAATTGTTGAAAGTCTTAGAACACCCCGAAACGCGCGATCGCTGTTATGCAGAACGAGCATTTTTGCGAGAACTCGAAGGAGGGTGTCAAGTTCCCATTGGAGTTAACACAAAAATCGAAAACGATGTCTTAACCTTAGTGGGAATGGTAGCTAGTTTAGATGGAAAAAGACTCATCAAAGATACCATTAGTGGACCATCAAAAGAAGCTGAGAAACTCGGACAAGATTTAGCCCTTCGGGTGAGAGAAGCAGGAGGAGGAGAAATCCTAGCCGAGATATTTGCCGAAATTAACCGTTGAAAAAGATAGAAATACTCATTTAGACATGGTAGGGGTCAGCGGCCGTTGACCCCAACGAGAATTGGTCTTAACTCTCAGGTTCAGAAGTTGCTTGAGCCAACTGCATGGCACGGATTAAATTATCCATAGCGTACTCCAAATGAAGACCAGCATCAACCGCTACCCATCCTTGATCTGTTAGATGTCGCCATTCAAAATGAAGGTGAGGCCCTGTAGAATAGCCGGTACTGCCGAGTCGTCCGATAATAGTTCCCTGTTCTACCCATTCTCCAGGTTGTACGTAAATATCCGAAAGATGGGCATAACGAGACTCCTGAGTGCCTTCTAAATGCCGTAACGTCACCATTAAACCATAACCCCCTGCCCAGTCAGCGTGAGACACTTCTCCAGCATAAGCAGCTAAAACAGGGGTTCCCAAGGGCGCGCCAAAATCCGTGCCATTGTGCATTCTCCGAGTTCCAGCAATGGGATGAATGCGCCAACCAAAAGCGGAAGTCATTTCAGCTACGATAGGTAAGGGGAACATTAAGTCCGTGTTACCCCGTGGACGAACAGTATTGGAATACATTGACGCAGAGCGATTATAACGGGGCATCGGTTCTAAAGCAATGGATAATCCCCGGCTTTGAATCGGTTGTAAACTGATCACCTGCTCTGGTGCAATGGGACGACGTTTTAAGCGCGGAGACTGCACTTTTGCCGACCTTTTCACCGGTTGGCGTACCGAAGTCGAAGAGGTGACTTGACGACGAGACGCTAAGGTAACACGACGAGAAGCCAACTTTTGAGGAGCTTTAACCCTCGGTTTTTTAACAGCCACTGTTCCACAACTTCCCTGAGACAACTGACCATTTTGGGCAATGGTTTTACACCCACTGGTTCGTTCCGTGAGGATAACCTTATTGGGGGTTGTGACAGCTTGATTGGGGTTTTTATAGCTTGTGGTATCTATAAAATTATTTTTCCTTCCTGCGGTAGCAGAAGGGGATAATTGAATCTGTTGAGATTTAGATAAGTCTGTCTTAAGGGGTTTGGGGGGAGCGTTTTTAGAGGTTTGGCGATCTAAAATTTTCGGGGTCGATAATTTGACTTTGGAGCCAGAGGTTTGACGAGTATGAGAAAGGGAAGGTTTTGGAGAGACTTTAGGCTGACTAGGTTTCGTTGGGGAACTTTGTAGTCTAGGTTTTGTCTGAGTCTCTGAGATAGGAGCAACATAAGGAGCCGCTTTCGGAACTTTGATGGGACTCAAAGAAGGGGTTTCGGGTTTGTTGATGGTTGTGGTTGAACGTTCAGGGTTGACAACCACCTCTGTAGAAGCGATCGCTTGGGTTAAACCCATCCCACTACCCACAATACTCAGTCCACTAATAAAACTGATACCTTGTTTGAGCAGGGTTTTCTTAAATGTTAATTTATCGTATGTATTCATTTTTGTGTCACTTCTCACAGTTCGCCACTTGTTTATTACTATAAGACTTTTTTGATCTAATCATCACCAATTAGGGGGGAAGAATTCCCCCTCTTTTTTATGGCTGTTGCTTCTTGCCTTTATGATAAGCTGCTATCAATTCTTTAAAAAGTAGCTTAACCAGCTTATCCCCAACTCTAGCCTTACCCCATTGCTTGAGTGAGCTATTACCAGGGGAATTGGGGTCAATTTTCCCATCCTCTGTTAACTTGGGCTGAATATCATTAAGGTAGCGATCGTATAATTCCTTGACTCTAGGCTTAGGGTTTTTCGGTGGTGACATGGACATAGTTCGTTTAGCCCACAGATATAATTGAATCCTTGCCAGGACTGAACCGGTAACAATATGTCCCTTTTTCTTCCCAGATTCCCAAGGCTTAACCGCTT
>JBFRWG010000093.1:0-8357 GCA_051439445.1 Crocosphaera sp. | reverse complement strand
CTAAATCTTCCATATAATATTGAGTAATAACTGCCCCATCATTATTCTTTTGTAAGGGAACAACTTGATCCAAAGGTTCAGAAGAAATAACCACTCCTGCTGCATGAACCCCGAAAGTTTTATTAGTTCCTTCGATACGAATGGCCATATCAACCCAACGATGAACAATAGGATCATTTTCGTACCTTTCTTTAAATTCTTGTGTGGGGGTTTTATCAGAGACCATGACTTTTAATTTAGTGGGTTTACCCCTTGAAACGGGGATCATTTTTGTCATTTTATCGGACTCAGCATAGGGAATATCTAATACTCTGGCAACATCTTTTAACACTGCTTTTGATGTCATCCGGTTAAACGTAATAATCTGAGCAACATTCGCTTCTCCATACTTTCTTGTCACATATTTAATCATTTCATCTCGTCTTTCGATACAAAAATCGGTATCAACATCGGGCATAGATTTTCTTTCAGGGTTTAGAAATCGCTCAAATAATAGACCATGATGTACTGGATCAATGTTGGTTATTTTCAAACAATATGCTACTAAAGATCCGGCAGCGGAACCTCTTCCTGGTCCAACCGGAATGTGGTTATCTCTGGCATATTTAATATAGTCCCAAACCACTAAAAAATAGGTAGAAAAACCCATCCTTTGTAGCATTTTTAGTTCGTATTCTAACCGTTCTCTATATTCATTAGGAATCTCACTACGGGACCGGCATTTTAAACGATTTAATAATCCTTCCCAGGAGATTTCTTCTACATAACTATAAGGATTATGTCCAGCAGGGACAGGATAGTTAGGAATTCTTGGTTCTCCTAAAATTTTATAGGGTTCAATTTTTTCTGCAACTTCTAATGTATTATTGATGGCTTCTTCAATGACATCATCAGGAAGATGATCTCGAAATAGGAGACGCATCTCATCAGCAGATTTTAAGTATTCTGTCCCACTATATCGCAGGCGTTTTTCATCTGTAATTAATTTACCTGTTTGAATACATAATAAAGCATCGTGAGCTTCTACATCGTAACAAGAAATAAAATGAGAGTCGTTGGTAGCAACAATTTTAATGCCTAAATCATGAGCGATTTTAGCAATAGCAACATTAACAATTCTATCCTCAATAGAACCATGATCTTGAATTTCTAGATAAAAGTCATCTTTAAATAATTTTTGGTACCATTTAGCCACTGCTTTTGCTTCTTTTATATCACCTGCTAAAATTCTTTGAGGGATTTCTCCTCCTAAACAAGCACTGGTAACAATTAACTCTTCATGATATTCTTCTAAGAGTTCTTTATTAATACAAGGACGGGCAAAAATTCCTTTACCCTGCATCCCTTGTAGATGGGAAACTGTGGTTAATTTAACTAAATTTTTATAGCCTTGGGTATTCTTTGCCAAGACAACTTGATGATATTTTTTATATTTTTTCTTTTCCTCAATATCCCCATTAATCACATACATTTCATTGCCGATAATAGGTTTAATGCTTTTATTGCGACACACTTTAATAAGTTCGATCGCCCCATACATAACCCCATGATCCGTTAAAGCGATGGCCGGCATTTCTAATTCTAAGGCGCGATCAATTAAAGCGTTTAATTGAGAAGCACCATCGAGTAAACTATAATCACTGTGTATATGTAAACCCACGAAAGACATAATAAAAGATTTGTAGATTAACTTTGAACAATCAGAAGGTGAGCTAGAAAGAGGAGGAGAAAGATAAGAGTGCTTATATTATAGCGGTTATCAAAATTTCTAAAGCCAAAACCACAACGTTTTCAAACTTTCAACCTATTCTTAATCTCTTCGACAACACCGTGAGTTGTTCTTTTTAGCATATTATGTAAGGAAGAACTAATTTTTCTTGACAACACTAGGCTAAAAGGGAAGAGAGATTTATGATTAACTAAGCCCAAATAGGTTGTTGTCTGTTTGTGCTATTTATTGAAAGTAGAATCTATGCTATTCTTCTGGAAAAGGCATATTTATAGGTACGGTAAAGAATTTTATTCTCAGACACGACCTTTTGCCTAGAGGCAATCATCTATAGCGATTTATTGCTTTTACTGAGGGTAGATTAAGCAAAAGTCTTACGGTTAGGTGCGGAAACCATCTTTCTCCGTAAGACTTGTACGCAGTGCAAAAAAGAATCCCCAACTACAATCTCTGATTTAGTTGGCTGATTGTTCAACAATTGTCTTCGGTATCCTTAATCCTCTAAGCTTATGATAATAATATTCAGGAGATAAATAATTATGACCGTCCAAAAAACTGAAACCAACGGTACTCCAACCTCAGAGACTCAAAAGACCACAACTACGAGTAAAACCACCACCCGGAGTAAGAGTTCTACTGCTACCGAAGAAAAGCAAAGCAGTGCTTTATCTGTCAAGGAAAAAACCAGTACAACTGCTCAAGGTATTCAATTAATTACTGAACCTGGTTTGCTTCCTGGAAACCGTCCTGTCGAAGCTAGTCATCTCAAAGTTGTGAGTACCTACAAATCCGTTGGGGCCGCGCGTCCCATTATTGCTGGTGAGATGGAAATCTCAAGTACCTTAGCTATCTCTGGACAACGCCCTATTATGGTTAGTCACTTACAAGTGAGTGAAACTTATACTGTTATGGGAAACCGTCCTGTTGCGCCTAACGAGATCGATGATCCTGCCTTATTGATGGGATATCTTGATTAATGAGAGAGTGAGTGTTAAACCGTAATAAATCGGTGGATTTCGGAATAATTCGGAAACCTCTCACACCAGACTCAGTAAAGATAATTCTTTACTCCGCTTATAGGTCATGACTTAATGAGATTTGCTAGTCTCAAGCGTCGGCTCAAGGAACATCGCCCATTAACAGGTGGAACACCAAACCCCACTAACAAGCCTATAAGCATTGTCGAAGCCCACTTAACCTCATGAAGAGAGATGCAGAAATGCAAAACTTTGTCTTCCCAATAGAATCACTTACTGATGGGTATGACTACTTATTTAATATCTAGGAGTTTAACTAATATTTATTCTGTTTTACTCCTATTTTTTTCTACTAGATTGCCAGACGGTTGATTTAATTTTCAATTATGGTGGACTCCGCTATATAAAACTTACTCAAACTTACTCATCAAGCTTAAAGTCTGATGGTAAGATGATTTGAGTCTATTTTATTTCCTGCTTCATCCAAGGGAGTCGGCTCTCCTCGCGCGTTCCTTTGCGCCTTACGACGGCGCAGGGTCGCTCGTCTTGTCCACAGGCGTAACTTCGGCCGTAGCTCGGCCTAGTTTTTCCAAGTTTTTTGCTGCGTTTAAATCTCTATCTATTTGATAATGGCATTTCTCACAACAAAACACTCTTTCAGATAACAGTAACGATTCTTTTTTTTCTCCACAATTAGAACAAGTTTTAGAAGAAGGATAAAACCTATCTACTATGAGCAGTTTTGAGCCATATAATTGACTCTTATACTCTAACTGTCTTCTGAACTCATAAAACCCCATATCTGCTATCGCTTTCGCTAATTTATGATTAGCCATCATTCCTGATACATTTAAGTCTTCTATCACATTGACTGCGTGGTTTTTGCTTAAGTGTGATGTCAATTTATGTAATGTATCTTTTCTCAGATTAGCGATTCTTCTATGAAGTTTCTGAACTTTTAACTTGGCTTTTTGGTAGTTAGATGAACCAACTACTTTTCGGCTTAACTTTCTTTGAAGTTTAGCTAGTTTAACTGATAGCTTTCTATAAGAGTAAGCTCCTTCAAATACTTCTCCTGTGGATAGGGTAGCTAAGGTTTTTACTCCCAAATCTATCCCTACTACATCTATTTTCTTCTCGGTAGCTATGGACTCTACTTCTATTTTAAAGGAAATAAACCAACGGTCAGCTTCTCTACTAATGGTGACATTTTTCGGTTTATGGATAGTGGGTAATCTCTCATAAGTTTTGAGTTTTCCTATGATGGGAACTTGGATTGAATGAGAGGATAAGATATGAATGGTTCCATCTAAGGTAAAACTGTCATGTCGTCCTTTCTTTTTAAATCTTGGTCTTTTTTTCTTTTTACTAAAGCAGTCACGCCAAGCAGAAGCTAAATGTCTCAGGGCAAACTGCGGATTCGCAACCCGCCGTCGCACGGCGGGATTATGCGAACCAAGAAGTGGAGCGCACTTTGAGACTTCGTAATACCATTCATTTTGAGGTTTGACTAATTTATTTAACCATTTGTGTAAATCAATAGCTGTGGGAAATTTTATTTTTTCCGAGTCTGAACAACTCTTATTATGGTCTAAAATAGCTAGACATAAATCATTGCCCCAATTATAAGCATGACGAGCGACTCCTGCATGGCGAGCCAGTTGTTGGCGTTGGGTTTGATTTAATTTAAGTTGGGTTTTGAAGCCTAACAACATGGCATTTTTGAAATAATGACCAAAACTATTAAGTTTAATTGTATCATATTGCGTTTTTCTCGACAATAATCTACTTATTGATGAAGTTTAGCTCCTAAGATGAGTAATTTTAGGTAAGATTGAGTAGCTTTTTGGGAACAGCAATCTTGCCCCTCAACTACTTAACTTTTGAGTTGAGGGAGTTTTAACTTTTCTACTGTACAGAGATAACGTTTCGATTGCGAACTAATAAAGCAAACCCTGTGGCAGTGACAAACATCAGTAAACTATAGATACCTGCGGGAAGAGCCATAGTGGGTGAATTTAATAATACACTAGCAATAGTGATGGCCAATGTTCCGTTTTGGATGCCTACTTCAACGGTAATGGTTTTTCTACTTTTGTCATCCAGTTTAGCAATAGTAGCGATCGCATATCCCAGGAACATAGTCAGTATATTCAAACTTAAAGTTACTCCTCCTACTTGGAAAAAAGAAGGCAGTAAATTATCCCTTTCTTTCAGCATTATACCAAAAATAATTAAGCTTAAAAAGAATAAAGATAACCATTTAACAATATTCTCTATTTTAGCTGCTAATCTAGGTTTAGAGTGGTTAATTAACATCCCCAAAGAAATGGGAAGAAGAATAAGAACAGCAATTTGAATGATAGTTTTTAAGAGAGGTAACTGTAATGCTGTATCTGCACCCATAAAGGTCTGCATTCCTAAATTAATTATGAGAGGAATACTAACAATAGTAATGACACTACTAATAGCTGTTAAGGTAATAGATAAAGCAACATTTCCTCTTACTAAATAACTGATCACATTAGAGGTTGCACCACCGGGACAAGCAGCTAAAATAATCACTCCTACAGCTAATTCTGGAGTGAGAGGAAATATGGAAGCTAACAAAAAACCAACAAGGGGTAAGACAATTAATTGAGCAACTAATCCCAGAATAACGGCTTTGGGTTCAATTAAAATACGCTTAAAATCAACAATTTTCAAGCCTAACCCCATACCCATCATAATGAAAAAGAGAGCAAGGGGGAGAAACACGGTTGAGAGGAAATTAGACTCCATAATTATTCTAAACACAAAACTTTCGGCTATCTTACAATAGTTTGGTAAATGTACCTAGTTTTCTATTGCACCTAATGTTTTTAAAGCGTATTTTTGTGCTGGGTTTAAACCAGTGACACCTGTAATATTCATGTTCTCATAGGGTCGAGGCGATCGCCATGTTGATAAACACTCTCCAGTCTCATAATTCCAGCGTTTTATAGTGCCATCTTTACTACTACTAGCTAAAATAGGTTCATGAGGATGAAAGGTAACACACATGACAGCATTACCGTGTCCTAGAAGGATTTTATCGCAACTGTATTCAGTTTTATCTTCAGTTGAGGAGAGTTTCCATAAGCGAATACTGGTATCATAACTACCACTCGCCAACCATTGACTATCGGGACTAAAAGCAACCGATGAAATCCAGTTACGATGGTCTCTAATAATTATAATGGGTTCTCTTTGCTGTGATTCTAAATCCCAGATACATATAGTATTATCATTACTACCACTGGCCATGAATTTGCCATTAGGACTAACTGCAACCGTCCAAACTTGACGTTGGGAAGTTACAAAGATTTTAAACAGTGGATCAGGTTTTTTGAGATCATTAATATCCCAAAATTTGATGGTACCATCATCACTACTACTGATTAATAAGGGTTGAGTAGGGTGAAAACATACAGATTGTATCCAATCTGTATGACCTGTAAAAGTATGCAACAGTTCAAAATTAAAAGCATCCCATAATTTAACGGTTTTATCATCACTTCCTGTTGCAATAAACTTTCTATTGCGACTATAAGCAACGGTTCTAATCCAATTTTTATGTTCACCTAAACTTGTAAGCAGTGTATTCTTATTAAAAGTATCCCAGATGTACAGTTTTCTATCATCACTTCCACCAATCAGCATTTGATTATCATTACTCCAAGCAAGAGATAAAACATTACCGCTATGAGTTAATATTTCTGCTTTATTTTGTCCTTCTGAGCTATCTTTTAAATAGACAATTGCTTGATTGGTTGCTAGTGCCAAAGTTTTACCATCAGGACTATAAGTAATGGGTTTAATTTCTTGACTATATCCTTGAGCAACTCGTAAACACTCTCCTGATTTATAATTCCAAATTCTAACATTAAAACCCATTTCACCACTGAGTAACCAGGGAAGTTTCGGATGGAAAGCAATTGACCAAACTCCACCATTATCACCTCTTAAAGTATGTAAATGTTTACCTGTTTTGACATCACTAATACAGATTGTGGTATCTTCACTAGCACTAGCTATTTGATCACCATCGGGACTAAAAGCAAGACTTCTAATCCAATGGTTATGATTATGACTTAAACTCTGTTTAAATTGACCTGTTTCTAAGTCCCAAAGACGAACTATTTTATCATCACTTCCACTCGCAAGCAGTTTGCCATCAGGACTAATAGTGAGCGCTCTTAAAAGATTGTCTTTATTTTCTAATGGTGTGAAAGATTTTATTAACTTTCCTTGTGAAAAATTGACATCCCAGAGACAAATTTCATTATCTTGACTTGCACTAATTAACGTATCCTGAACAGGATGAAAAATCACCCATCTTACTCTATCTTGATGTTTCGTCAAAACAGTGATCAGTTCTTTTCGATTACAATCCCAAACTCGAATAGTTCGATCATCACTACTACTGGCTAATAATTGACTATTACCACTATAACTTAAGGATCTAACTCGATCAAGATGTCCTGAAAAAGTAGCAATAGGTTTTCTTGTTTCTACCTCCCATAAACAGATATTGCCATTTTCTCCAGCACTGGTAATTATCTGACTATCAGGACTGAAGATGATCGCTCTTACCCAACCATTATTCGTATCAATAATTTCGTGTAAAATAGGACACCCTTCTTTAACTTTCCAAAGATAAATTTGCTCATTAGTATCACCAATTGCTAACCATTTTCCATCAGGACTAAAAGCAACAGAGATCACATTACTAAACCCATGTAAAAGCATTGAATTCTCTAAACTGGATTCAGAAAAATCTATATTCTCTAAACTAATACCTCGTAAATTCACATTTTTTAAGACTAAACCTGAAAAATCTTTGATGTCTAATGTATCTAAATGTCGTAGTAAGTTAAAAAGATTTCCTCTTACATAGTTGTCAAATTTATTATTTTTATGCTGATGTAGAAGTTTTTTTAAATGCTTTTTAATTTGTTTTTCTGTATTGAATGCAGTTTTTAGCTTTTCAATGATTGGTTTGATAATAAATTTTTCTTGATCTTTTCTAACCTTTATGGTTGCTGTGGGTAAAAATAAAGGAAAATTATTCAACAAATCAAAACGATTATTAATTATTTCGTCAGTCATATTATTAACTAATTGCTTAATCAAACAATCTCGGATCATTGGCGGTTGAATTAACACACCTTCATCCTTACTTTCTACAAAAAAACGAGATTTTAAATGTTTAATGATAGTTAGTATTTGATCATCCAATAATCCACTCATAATATCTTTTAATTCAAATAAATTAATAGGATTACGATAAATAGCCAGCCAATACATAACATTCTTTTCAGTTCCTGATAAATTTTCTAATTGTTCTTTTATAAATGCTTCAATTCCATTAAAAACGAAATTACCATAAATTATAAAATTTGTAAGATTACCAGCAAAGCTTTTATTAATATTAATAGCAAGATTCTCTAAAACAAAAGAATTTCCTTCATAGGTATCTCTTAGTAACGCCCAGTCTTCTTCTGTTCCTTGAAATGAACCAACACGATTAAAAATATTTTTGATTGCTTCTACCGATAAAGGTTCTATTTTTAAGCAACGACTACATTGATTTTGAGCAACCAGTAAACTAACTTCGTTAGGTTCAATAT
>JBFRWG010000092.1:0-56170 GCA_051439445.1 Crocosphaera sp. | reverse complement strand
CTCTTAGTATATCAGTTAGAAAAAGTTAGACAAACAACCCAAGAATGGCAATACAGTGCTTAACCTTAATTGTAGAGGCAATTGCCTCTACAAAAAATCTAATGACTAGCTATCTCCCCCAAAGCATCGTCTTGATCGTGGGTTGCTAGTCTTTCTAAAAGGGTGGCACTGGCTTCATTTAAACCAATTATTTGCACTTCTACCCCTCTTTTACGATAACGCAAGACGACTTTATCTACGGCATCTACTGCTGAATGATCCCATAAATGGGCATAGCTTAGATCCACAGTAACTTTCTCTAATTTTTCACGGAAATCAAAGGCACTTAAGAAACTATCGACAGAGACAAAAAACACTTGGCCATTAACACTATAAATGCGCTCATTATTTTCTTCTTTTAAGTAAGAATCAACATGAATAAGATTGGCAATTTTCCGACTAAAGAAAATAGCACTCATAGCTACCCCAATCAACACCCCAATGGCTAAATTACGGGTTAAAACTGTAATGAATACAGTGGTTATCATGACGGCGGTTTCATTCTTAGGGAATCTGCGAATATTCACAATAGAACCCCAGTTAAAGGTACTAATAGAAACCATAATCATCACAGCCACTAAAGCCGCCATGGGAATTTGTGCCACCCATTTTCCGAAGACAATAATAAAGATAAATAGAAAAATACCAGCACTGAGGGTAGAGAGTCGGGCCCGTCCCCCGGAACGAATATTAATCACCGATTGACCAATCATGGCAGATCCAGCCATACCACCCAAAAACCCCGTGACAATATTGGCTGTTCCGTGAGCTAAGGCTTCTTGGTTTTTATTGCTAGAGGTATCCGTTAAATCATCGATAACATTAGCCGTTAAACAGGATTGAAGTATCCCTACCAAAGAGAGGGCTAAAGCATAAGGTAGGATGATTTGTAAGGTTTCAAAATTAAAAGGAACTTGGGGAATGGCAAAAATCGGTAAACTGCTGGGTAACGCCCCTTGATCTCCCACAGTACGGATATCCCATTTTCCTATCCAAGAGCCAGCAGTAATAATGATAATCGCTACTAAAGGAGAGGGAACGACGGTAGTTAGGCGTGGTAGGCCATAAATAATACCTAATCCCACAGCAACTAAAGCATAAACTAGGAAAGAAGCCCCTTCAAACTGAGGGAGTTGTGCCTGGAAAATCAGTATAGCCAAAGCGTTGACAAATCCGATCATTACGGAACGAGGCACAAACCGCATCTGGTTTGGGAGTTTGATCCAACCCCAGAGAAGTTGTAGAATGCCTGCAAGAATAGTGGCAGCCAAAAGGTATTGCAAACCATTTTCGGGATGACCTTTGACTAAAGTCGTCATCAATAAAGCCATCCCTCCTGTCGCTGCGGAAATCATGCCAGGACGACCCCCCATAAAGGCCGTTATAACTGCAATAGAAAAGGAAGCATATAAGCCCACTTTGGGCTCAACCCCAGCAATAATGGAGAAAGAGATTGCTTCAGGAATCAGGGCTAAAGCAACCAGTGTCCCTGCTAACAAATCATTTTTGACGTTAGAAAACCAAACTTTTTTCGTAAAAATTTCACTCATATTCTGGGAAGATTGGAGGAGAAAAGAAGCTCACTATATCCATTTTCGGAGACAATAACAAAAATCGCCGTGATTGATGTTACCATATAGTTCTCTTAAAAGGGTTTTCATAGCAGGGCAAACGCATCTAAAATATGGATAGAATTAAGCTATAATTGAGTTGAGATTTGAAAGAGCGAATTCTAATTTCAAATTTATTGGCTTTCTCTCTCCATTTCAACGTAAAAAGCTGATTAGCTACAAAACTCTGTCTTTTAAAAAATACTTATAGGTGAGAGATAATGAGAAAAAGCTCTTGTTAGTAAGATAGAATGAAATTAAGACCAAAAATAACCCTAAGGTAATCAAAGAGGTTTGTTTAAAGAAGTCCAAGAAGTATTTGATAATGCTCAACAAACAGAATGGATGGAACAAGAACATAGCTTTCGTCGAACTCTTGATAAATGGTCTGGACTGAAAAGTATTGATATTGTCGAATCCGTCCGTCGAATAGGTGATAAAACAACAACATACACACGCTATTATCTCAATAGTTGTACCAGTGATGCAGAGAAATTAGCGCTCGCTGTTCGTAGCCATTGAAGATAGCATTTTTTAATTGGATGTATCAATATTTCCTTGTGATCAACATTGTGGGAGAGGTGGGGACTGTGGGGAATTGTGAATGTAGCAAATCATTAAGGGAAAAGCAAAATATAATAAAAATAAACTCACCACCAAAATCGTCTATGCAGTCTATACAGTGGAATTCCTCTCTGGTTCAAGAAAAAATTAGCTTTAACTTTAAAAACCCGGATCTCCTTTTTCTTTCCTTAAGCGATCCTTCCTATGGAAAACAAATTAATCAGCTTGAAAGTGATAATGAACGATTAGAATTTCTAGGAGAAACCCTACTTGAGCTGATTGTTATTGATTACTTATATCATCATTTTCCTTACTTACCTATTAGTAAAATGACAGCATTACGGGATAAGTTATTAGAAAATGAAAAACTAACCAATCTCTGGTTTAAGTTAGGATTAGGGGAAAGTTATCCCTTTCTAGATGTTAAAGAAGAAAGACATCTTTTACGGGTTAAACATAGTAATCCTTTTGAAAAATCTCTCAAAGCATTAGTGGGGGCTATTCATGTTGATCGAGGATTTTCTAACTGTTATAATTGGGTTAATAAACAGTTAATTGCCCCTTTATTAGAACGGCATCAAAAAGATGATAAAGAACGAGTTAATCCTGAGAAACAGTTAACTCTTTTAGGACAGACTTTATTAAAAGCAGTTTCTTTTGATTATTTATACCGTCTTTTACCTTATGTTAATCCCAAAAAACTGAAAAAATTATCCAAAACATTAATCTCCAAAAAACAACAAACAGAATATCTCAAAAAAATAACAACAGAAGATTGGGAAATTATAACCAGTGAACAAGATAAAATCTCTAAAAAGTCTTTTCCCTCTTTATTGGGTGCTATGTTTATTCATTTTGATAATGAAAACCCTAAAACTCGTTACCGAAATAGTCGAAAATGGTTCAGGGAAAACTATCTGAATGAAGACGAAATTTTATACGATGCCATTGCTTTATTACTCAAAGATGGTATTCCTCAAAAGTGGATTATTCGTGAAATTTTAGGCTACAAAGGGAAAGATTATAATCGAGGAAGAGAGCGATTTCATGAACTTATGGATCAAAGCGGTTCGACAATTATTAGTGTTGAGGAGGAATAAAATATCAATTCCCATAGCATTTCTTAGAGTAAAATATAGCTTTTCTTACACTCATGATATGAAATCCGTTTAATTAACCATCATTAAAATCATGAGTGGAAACCCCTCCCCCTCTGCTCCCTTCACTAAAAAGTATAGTGTTCAAACGGATTTCATCTGAGGTACAGCTAATATTTAAGTTCTGACTCGGAGACTTCTAAAACTAAAAAATTTTGTACCTCACAAGACGCAGGAACTGCTATATAAATTTTTTTACTCTAAGATTAGATTAAGGTTTAGTTGCTTGAGGAATGGTAACATCAAGAACAGTTATTTGCTGTCCCAGTTGAGATAAAGGGGGTTTAATTTCTTGTTCATTTCCCACCACTAACGTTACAAGATTTTCGGGTTGAAGATATTGTTTAGCCACTCGTTGTACATCTTCAATGTTTGTTTCTTTGACTCCCTTTTGATAGTCAAAAATGAAGTCGTCAGGATAGCCATAATATTCATAGGTAAGAAGACGGGATAAGGTTTGACTAGGGTTCTCAAATTTGAAAACAAAGGAGTTTAAAATTGACTCTTTTGCATAGTTTAATTCATCTGTTGTAATGGCTGTATCTTGTACCCGTTTAATTTCTCCTAGTAACGATGTAATGAACTTGACAGTGTTTTCTGATGCGGTTTGACCCCCGGCAACAAAAGTACCAGGATAATCATAAGCAGCACTCCAAAATCCATAAACGCTGTAAGCTAACCCTTGACGGGAGCGCAAATTATTCGATAAACGACCCCCAAACCCATTAAATAGGCCGTTAATCACCGTTAAAGCAGGATAATCTGGGTTGTCCAATTTTCCCCCTAAATGCCCCACTAACACATTACTTTGATTTAATTGAGGTTGATCCACAAAAAACACCCCCTGGCCTTGTTTTTGGCTGGCTGAAGGAATGTTTATCTTTGGGGTGGAGGTATTGGGTTGCCACTGTCCTAATGTCTCCTCAATTAAAGCTTTCATGGTTTTGGGATCAAAGTCCCCAATCACACCTAAAATAATATTTTCAGGAGTCACATATCTCTGATAAAAATTCATGAGATCCTGACGAGTAATGTTATCTAAGGTACTGTATTCGATGGTACGACCATAAGGACTCTCGTTACCATAAATCAGCTTACCCAACTCCCGACTGGCAATATCTTTGGGATCATCGTTACGGCGAGCAATTTGACCTTGTTTTTGAGTCTTGACTAAAATCAGTTGTTGGGGATCAAAGCGGGGTTGTTGTAGAATTTCACTAAAGATTGTAAAGACCGTTTCTATATCTTCAGTGAGGGTATTAAACCCTGCACTGCCTGAAGTGGTACCAATACCGACTTCAATTCTCGCTGCTCGTTGTTCTAGGATTTCATTGATTTCGTTAGGAGAATGTTCCTTAGTTCCCCCTAAACGCATCATTCTCCCCGTGATTCCTGCTAAACCAACTTTTTCCCCAGGTTCAAGTCGTGATCCGGTTTTGATCAAGGCACTCCCTCTAATTAAAGGTAATTGATGATCTTCCATTAAATAGACAACCATCCCATTCTTGAGTTGATAGCGTTCATAACTGGGAAGGGAGAGTTCTGGTAATGGAGGAAATTCTAACTCTGTGTAGTGTCTTGGGGTTTGAGCAATAGCCGGAAGACGGCAAATTAAGATCACCAAGGCGGTAATTATAATTAAACCAAGCCAACGAAATTGTTTGATTAGTGAAAGTTGCACCATAGATGAGTTAATACTTTTTTTATGGGAATCATAATATCATTGTAATTAAAATAAGACTTAATTATTGATTAGATGAGTTGATGGCCTTTTAATCCAACGTGAATTTAACGACAAACTTTTATATCTTTGGTTTACCTTTTTTTATCCTCATTCCATTGCATGGTAACTCTTCTGTACGGAGCAATTTGCTTAACCCTAATCAGATAACATCTGAGATTTTTTTGACTCAAATTTATATTTCTGAACCCCATCTCAATGACTTATTAATTCAGGGGATGGAAAAAGGGATTCAAGGAGACTATCAAGGAGCGATCGCTGATTTTAGCGAAATTATCCGCATTAATCCCCAGGAAGTAGAAGCTTATTATAATCGGGGTATTGCCTACGCTAAACTTCAAGACTACCAAGGAGCGATCGCTGATTTTAACCAGGCCTTAATCCTTGACCCAACCATAGCAGAAATTTACCTAGAAAGAGCCAAAGTTTACTTACAATTAGGCGAAAGAGACTCAGCGATCGCCGATCTCAATAAAGCGAAACAACTCTTTAATCAACAGGGAAATAGGCCTCGTTTCCAAGAAGTCCAAAGACTACTGCGTTGATAATGATTATTACTGAGGATTATAGGGCTTAAATTCTTCAATCATAGGCATATTTTCTGGGGGTTGATAGGGATTAAAATCTTCATCAAAGGGTACGATTTCTGATGGTTCAGAAAATTCATTATTCTCAATCGTTCGAGGATTTTCTAAGGGTTGGTAAGGGGTAGATGTTTCCACTGGAATAATAATTTCTTGTTGTTGATTAATAGGAATCGTTGTTTCTACTGGAATAATAATCTCTTGTTGTTGATAAGGATTATTGGTTTCTACTGGTATGAAAGGATCGTTATTTTGCCCTGGTTGAGGAGGAAAATTATCTTCAATTATGGGTGGGTTTTGATTATAAGGATCAAAACTATCATATTCTTGGGGTTCATCGGGTTTCAATTCATCAATTGGGGGTGTATTTTCTGGGATTAGTGGGGGTGGTAAAAGAGGGACTGGTAAACTTTTTAATTTTCGTTGAGCCGGATCGGGAAACAAAGCCAAAAACTGCTCTTGTCTTTGTTTGACTGGTTCAGGAGCATAATTCCATAAACTATCATAAAAAAAGAAAGAAACTCCCAACCCATATTGTTTAGCGGCTAAGACTTTTTCTTGGATAAATTTCATATCGATTTGTCGATTTCTTAACCCAGTTAAAATTCCTACCCCTGTTGGTATTTTTTGTCTAGCTTCTTGTAATTCTGGCTGTTTTAATTGTTTGACAAAACTCTCTAAACTGGGTCGATAAACTTGCACTACTAATTCATCAATAATATCTTCTCTTACCCAAGTTAACCAATCTTGTAAATGACCCCGATATGCCGTCCCATAAGGATTCGGAGAAACGGAAAAAATAGCATTCCTTTTTTTTGCTTTTATAGCTTGATTCAATTGAGAAACATAAGCGGTGAGTTTGTCAGCCCGCCATTTTACCCAAGCTTCATCTCTAGGGTTATTCGGGGGGGCTTTTTCCATTTCTTCTTGATATAAATTAATGGTATATCGATCGTAACCTAACTCACTGGGTAAACTTAAATGATCATCAAATTGAATGCCATCAACATCATATAAATCCATGACTTCCATTACCAAAGATGTGATAAATGTCTGCACCTCTGGATGAAAAGGATTTAACCAGACCACTTCCCCGGCTGCACTAATGGTTGTTTGCGTGCCATCCCTTTTCTGTGTTAACCATTGAGGATGTTTTTTGGCTAATTCTGAAGTTGGAGGTGCCATAAACCCAAATTCAAACCAGGGGAACACTAATAGGCCTTGATCGTGGGCCTTTGTAATTAAGTCTGTTAAGGGATCTTGTCCTTGAAACCCTTTATGAACAAACGGCTGAATCCCCTCTTTTTCTGCAATGGTGCTAGGATACAGCGCATAACCCGAATTCCAGACCACAGGATAGATCGTATTAAAATTGAGACGGGATAATTGGGCGATCGCTTCTTCTAATTTCGGTTGATCTAGTAAGGTATGAGTATCATTGGTGGTTAGCCAAACCCCTCGAATTTCCACTTGAGAAGGAGAAAGAGCAAAAATGGGATGACTCAGCAATAAAACCGCTAAAAATGTGGCGAAAAACCCCTGTAAAAATCGAGATTTTAAAAGAGTTGGCCAGATTCTCTTAACAATCAAATCTATCATCACCAATGAGTCCAAAAGAAACAAGATTTTTTCTAGTTTAAACGAGAATCAGAACATCGGTTGGTGATGAGTTTAAGTGAACTATTTCCGTCTTTCTTGTAGCTTACGATAAACATCTTTAATATCCACATGATGGTACGATAAAGCCACTAAGGTATGATAAAAAAGATCGGCCACTTCTGAAGCGATCTCCTCTTTCGCATCATCTTTACAGGCCATCACCACTTCTGCTGCTTCTTCTCCTATTTTTTTCAGTATTTTATTATCTCCTCCTGCCAATAACTTACGAGTATAAGATTCCTCCACCGGCTGATCTCTGCGTTGACAAATCACCTGATAAAGTCCTGATAAGGTATCAGCAGGGGGAGCAATTTTTTTATCTTTTTCTAGCTGATGAAAACAACTTCTCTCTCCTGTATGACAAGCAATATCTCCCACTTGTTCGATGCTGATTAATAGAGCATCGCTATCACAATCATAACGCAGGGATTTCACCTTTTGAATATGACCAGAAGTGGCCCCTTTATGCCATAATTCTTGTCGGGAACGACTCCAATACCAAACTTCTCCCGTTTCCAAGGTTTTCTGTAATGATTCTTGGTTCATCCAAGCCATCATTAACACCGTTCCATCTAGATAGTCTTGGGCGATCGCTGGTACTAACCCTTGCTCATTGTAGCGGATTTTATCGATAGGGATAGCATCAATCAAATTAGCATCAGGAGGGAGAGAAGACATCAAAAACGCCCCAAAATTATTTTTTCTTCCCAATTTTACTATTCAATGGCTCAAACTTAGCTGTCTATCATCTTTTTTTAAGTAATGTATAAAACTGTGAATTTTCTTAATATTTTCTAGTGGTTTTCGTATAGGAAGTCACATAATTAAAGTAGAAAGCCTGATATAAGAAGTGGCGCTGGGGAGAAGGATGATTCCGATTTAACATCATCTGATTGTAACATATTTGATTGATAAAAATCAATGAGTATAAATTGATTGGTAGGGGAGTTTGGCCTTTTTGAAGGATGATTTCGTCGGAAGATTATCGAGCAATATAAAAAGCGAATCAGGAGAGAGTCTACCGTTAACTTTAGTAATTTTTTGCCATTAAATCCAGAACACAGATTATCTATATAAGTGAAGAGGAAAACAATGAAAGCGCTTACAGGAATTCTCATATTAACATCTTTAGCCTTAACCCCGATGGTTAGGGCAGAAAATGCCAATGATTTACAAACATTAATGGAAACTGGCAATTGTGTGGCTTGTGACTTGCAAGATGCTGATTTACGTAACTTAGATTTAAGGGGTGCAAATCTCCAGGAGGCAAATCTCATCAATGCCAAACTCCATAATACTAATTTAAACCGTGCCAACTTACAAGGAGCCAATTTAGTCAACGCAGATATGGATGGGGTGAGCTTAAGATATGCTAACCTCGAAGGGGCCCAAATGAGAGGGGTATTAATGGCCAATGCTGATCTGCAAGGGGCGAACCTTCGCGGTGCGGATCTGACCCTTCATGATGGAGAACGGTCTATTCTCACCGGTTCTAATCTTCGGGATGCAGATTTAACTGGAGCTTACCTGCGGGGTATTAAACTCAAAGAAGCAGACTTGCGAGACGCAGACCTTTCCTATACTGATTTTTCTACCGATTATCCCAGACATACTAGCGGTAAATCCATTGCCAATGCAGTAATCATGGCCATTCCGTTCGCCATTCCTGGGGCAGTTTTAACTGGAGTAGCAGAGATTGTCATCCCTGAGGCCTCTGCTTATAATGCTGATGTCAGTTATGCTAACCTAGAAGGGGCTAATTTAGCCAATGCCAACTTACAAGACATCAACCTTCATGAGTCTAACCTAAGAGATGCCAACTTAGAGAATGCCAATCTGCACCATGCTTACTTAGTTAACACGGATTTCAGGAATGCTAATTTGAGGGCAGCAAGACTATCAGACATCAATATGGAGGGAGTTAATTTCAGTAATGCTAATTTAGCGCAAACCAATTTCCATCGTTCTTATCTCGTCAATGGTAATTTTAGTGATGCCAGTTTAGTCAATGCGCAGCTAACTGAGATTAATATGGAAAACGCCAACTTCAGTGGTGCTGACTTAACAGGAACTATTTTCAATGACTCTTATTTAGTGGGGGTCAACTTTAGGGATGCGATTCTCGACTCAGCCCAATTAAACGGGGTTAATATGAGTGGGGCTAATTTCGCATCGGCTAATCTTCACAATGCTAATTTAGCTGATTCTAACTTAACGAATACTAACTTATGTGGCGCAATTATGCCAGATGATACCGTTTCTAATATTGGATGTACCGCCATGAATGTTGGAAGTTAAATCGATCATTTTTCTTGTTGTAAGTTAACGGGTAGGTGGGCAGTTTGCCCACCTTTTTTTATTCTCAAAGGATGGATCATTTTGAAACCCATTAAACTGATATTTGTTGTATACATCTTCAGTAGATTAGGATAGTCTAGGTTTATTCGGTTACCAATAAATCATAAACACCCGTTAAAAATTATATGAAAAAAAGTTCACCATTGTTAAAATTACTCTTGAAAAATACCTTAGTTCGTCAAGTTTGGTCATTCTGTAAAGCTATAACAGCAAGCTGGCGCATTTATCTAGAAAAACCTGTCTCTGAAGCTAACATTACCTATGATCGTGAAGCTGCTTCTATCCCTTCTTTTGGTTTCTTTTTATTATTGATTTGTGCTACTATTTTGGCCACTTTAGGACTCTTAGCAAATAGTACCCCCGTGATTATTGGTGCGATGATTGTTGCACCATTAATGAACCCTATTTTAAGTATGGCTTTTGCAATTGTTACTGCTAATTGGAAATTGTATAAGCGTTCAATTATAACAGTATTTTTAGGGGTTTTTAGTGCAATTTTAGTATCTTTTTTTATTAGTTTTTTACTCCCTATTAGTGTTGTCGGTTCAGAAGTTGTCGCACGAATTTCTCCTAATTTAATTGATTTGGGTATTGCTGTCGCTGCTGGGGCTGCAGGTTCTTTTTCTCTAACCCGTCAAAGTATTGCTAGTTCCATTGCTGGAGTTGCCATTGCTGTTGCCTTAGTTCCCCCCTTATGTGTAGTAGGAATTGGTTTAGGAATAGGTAGTGAATTAGCTGCTGATCTTGGCAAAGTATCCATCACCAATTTCAATGTTTCTAGTGGGGCTTTTTTGCTTTTTTTAGCTAATTTAGCTGGTATTACTTTTACTGCTTGTTTGGTCTTCTTATCTCAATCCTATGGCAGTTTAAAAAAATCTTTTCAAACCATCACCATTTGGTTATTAATTATGGGGATTTTATGTGGACCTCTGAGTAACTCCCTACAAGAGTTTTTTGTATCTAACCGTCTTAATTCAGAAATTAATAAAATACGAGTTGAGTATCCTGAAAGTTGGCAAGAAACTCAAATTCATCATCTCAGTGTCGACTTAAAAGGAAGTACAGCTTATGTTACTATTTTGATTAGTGCGCCAGAAGGGTCATTACATGATGAACATTTAAACCAGACGAAACAACGTTTATTTAAAATTGTATCAGGAATGAGAGTTAATGCTATGGATTTAAACATCAGAATTATTCCGGTTAAAACAAGAGAATATCAGGGAATTATTAAATAAAATTATAGTTGGAAGTCGGAGGTAAGAGGTGAATCATAATTTATAATTACCGATCCCTTAAGTTACAGGTTTGAAACCATTTTTTCAGCGACTTTTAGATTCCTAGTTTGTTCATTTGAAAATCCCGATTAGAGACAATATTTGTTAAAATCAATCTAATCCTTAAATAAAAATAAAACTATGACAGTACCATCTCAACCTCAACCTTTAACCATTCCTCCTCGTTTACTCTTAGGACCGGGTCCTTCTAATGCGAACCCCCGTATTTTAGCTGCGATGAGTCTACCCGCTATTGGTCATCTAGACCCCTTTTATCTACAAATGATGGACGAGATCCAAGGTTTATTGAGATATGTTTGGCAAACGGACAATGAGTTAACCCTCTCCATTAGTGGGACAGGAAGCGCAGGAATGGAGGCCAGTTTAGCTAATGTAGTAGAACCAGGAGATGTTGTATTAATTGGGGTTATGGGTTATTTTGGCCATCGTTTAGTGGATATGGCCACCCGTTATGGTGCAGATGTGCGAACTATTAGCAAACCTTGGGGTGAAAACTTTAGTTTAACGGAATTAAAAGAGGCCATCGAAACCCATAAACCGACTATTTTAGGGTTAGTTAATGCAGAGACTTCTACAGGGGTTAGGCAACCCTTAGAAGGGGTGGGAGAGTTGTGTCGAGAACATAATTGTTTATTATTAGTTGATGCTGTTACCAGTTTAGGAGGCGTTCCTTTTTATGCTGATCAATGGGGTGTGGATTTAGCTTATAGTTGTAGTCAGAAAGGGTTAGGTTGTCCACCAGGACTTTCTCCTTTTACTATGAGCGATCGTGCCAGAGAAAAGTTAGCTAAACGAACAACCCCAGTGTCTAATTGGTATTTAGATATGAACCTCTTAAGTCAGTATTGGGGAGAACCTAGAAAATACCATCATACTGCCCCTTGTAATATGAATTATGGCTTACGAGAAGCCTTGTCTTTAATTGTGGAAGAAGGTTTAGAAAATTGTTGGCAACGACATCAACAAAATGCTGAGTTATTATGGGAAGGGGTAGAAAAGTTAGGGTTAGTTTGTCATGTAGAAAAGCAGTTCCGTTTACCAACTTTAACCACTGTTCGTATTCCTGAAGGAGTGAATGGTAAAGCAGTTTCTAGTTATCTTTTGAAAGAGTATAACATCGAGATTGGTGGTGGTTTAGGTGAGTTAGCTGGTAAGGTTTGGCGTATTGGTTTAATGGGTTATAATTCTCGTCCTGAAAACGTTTTATTGTTGTTAGAAGCTTTAAGAAAAGTGTTGTAAGTGTTTGTAAACAAAATATCAAAATGGTAGGGTGGGCAAATTTAGAAACTTATCTTAGCTGTTGATAATGTATAAAAGTTTGTCCCTCTACAAAATCTCCTACATAGTTAATTTCCTTTTAGTTATCTACAAAAAATTGCTAGATTTCAAAAAAAAATAGATCGTAAGTTGGCCAATTTATTAATAGGAACAACATTTTTTTGTTCTTTTATTATGTATATGATATACACAGTTCATTTAACAGAAGTACCTTAGAAAATACTAAATTCTTAATGGTAAGATAGGCAAATTAGAAACTTATCTTAGCTGTTGATAATCCATAAAACTTGGCACACCTACAAAATCTCCTACATAGTTAATTACCTTGCTTGAAATCATTAACCTAATAGATGTCTGGTGCATATGTTTAATCTAAAAAAAAATTTATTCAACCCTAAAGTCAGTTACGTTATTGGTTTATTAATTTATTTAAACTTCTCTATCTTTTTTGGTTATAATTTAGTTAAAAGTTGTATTAATCATGAGGCTATATCAAAAATTTTATACTTATTAGTATGGGTGATAGCATTTATGTTTGAAGCATCTTTAAAATGGTTTGATATCATAAAACCCAGTCCACCCAAAGAAATAGACAAGAAACCCAAAAATCAAATATTTTCTAAACAATGGTATTTAGAAAATTTAGGAGCAATAATTACTATGATTATGGGAATAAGTGTAGGGATTATTTTATTGATAATTGTTACTATAAATGATGGTTGGACTACAAGCTATACGGTTAGTGATCCAAAATTTGACATAATAATTGATTTGTGTTATCTATTGTTAGGAGTTTGTTTTTTGCTTAATTCTCTAGGAAAGATCCCTAAGCTTCAGGAAGTCCCAAACTTTCAGAAAATTCTAGATAGTAAAGTTTTAAGTTTATTACAAGCAGTATTAGCATTTTCAGCGTTTATTATGTACATGATATATACAAGTAATTTAACATAAATAGCTGAGAAAATACTAAAGTATTAATGGTAGGGTGGGCAAATTTATAAATTTATCTTAGCTGTTGATAATGTATAAAACTTTGCCCACCTAAAAAATCTCCTACATAGTTAATTCCCTTGCTTGAAATTATTAACCTAATAAATCTTTAGCGAATATGTTCAATTTTAGAAAATTTTTATTTAATCCTAATTTGGGGAACGTACTATTTTTATTGCTTTACTTGAGCCTGTCTATATATTGTGGTTTTTATTTAGTCACAAGCTGTCTCAATCATAAATCTATCTTAAAAATTATTTTTTTATTAGTATACTTTTTGGCATTTATTATTAATACAGTTTTACAATGGCGTAAGTTAAAACAAACACATCTTTCAGATGAGACAGACGATAAAACCCAAAATAAATTATTTTCTAAGCAATGGTATTTAGATAATTTATCGGCAATCATTATTATGATTATTAGCATCAGTTTAATGATTACTTCATTAATAATTCTTACTATAATTGGTTACTGGAATACAACTTATATTATTAGTGATCCAAAGTTTGAAATAATAAATGATGGGTCTTCCATATTGTTGGCAGTTTCTTGTTTGCTTTATTCTTTAGAAAGAGTCGAACGTGTTAAAAGTTTTTTAGATAACAAATTCTTTAGATCACTGAAAATCATTATGATTTTTTCAGCTTTTCTTTGGTCTATAATATATGCGAGTAATTTAACAGAAGTCCCTTAGAAAAAAATTCAGAGTATATTAATAAATGGTAGAAAACAAATTTACCCCAAAAATCACTGATGATGGCTCTTACACCTTTTTTTCTCAAGAGTTTGATGAGTTGTTTCATTCCCATTCAGGGGCAAAACAAGAAGCACAATATAAGTTTATTGAACCTTGTCAAATCAAAAAAAAAGTAATCCATCAAGACAGCATTAAACTTCTTGATATTTGTTACGGATTAGGCTATAATACAGCAGTTGCTTTAGATAATATTTGGGCAATTAATCCTAATATTAAAATAGAATTATTTGCCTTAGAAAATGATATTAATGTCCCATTACAAGCGATAGATGCTAACTTATTAGATGATTTTTCTCCGTCTGTCATTGAACAATTAAAAATCTTAGCTAATCATAATGAAATAGAAAATAAGTGTTTCAAAGGTAAACTATTCTTAGGGGATGCAAGACAAACAATACAGACAGTAATTGAAAAAAAGTTTAAAGTAGATTCTATCTTTCTAGATCCCTTTTCTCCCCCAAAATGTCCTCAACTTTGGACAGTAGAATTTATAAAATTAGTGTCTCAATGTTTAGATAAAGATGGATATTTAGCAACTTATTCCTGTGCAGCTTCTGTGAGAACTGCGCTACAATTAGCAGGGTTAAAAATAGGGGCAACTCGAAGTGTTGGAAGGCGATCGCCTGGAACCATTGCTAACTGGAATGGTAACGATTTACCCCCATTATCCCAACAAGAAATAGAACATTTACAAACCCGTGCATCTGTTCCCTATCGTGATCCTAATTTAACCGATACGGCAGAAAAAATCAAGGAAAGAAGGCAAAAAGAACAACAGACAAGTTCCTTAGAACCCAGTAGTAACTGGAAAAAAAGGTGGTTCCATCGTCGCATAGGAGACTAATGACCATAATTAAATAGTATTAGCAGATCATTTCAGGAAATCTCTTATTTTTTATCACTGACTTAGGTAAGTTGCTCAAGTAGATGAGGAACTTGTCATAAAAGTTTACAATTAATTAATATTTTGTTACATTATGAAAAGAGCTATCTCATGTCTATTTAGTCATTAACAATAATTACTCATGTTTAGAAAAATAATTGCCCCCATTTTTGCCCTAACCCTCGCTCTTACATTCTTAACTGCGATTGGGTTTAATTATGATAGACTTTCGCAAAATTATGAAGCTGATCAAGACTACTTTATCAAATCAATTCCTAGTTCAAATCTAGTAGTAGTAGAACCCAACTATGGTCGTTTTTACCATCCCAGTAAAGAAATTCAAGGAGATTCTTCGGGAGATATATTATATCGTTCCTTAGAAGATTTAGAAAAAAATTATGATATTAAAGGCACAAAAATGATTCGTTTTGAACGTAAAGGGAAAATGATTCCCAATCTTTACGTCTATGTTAACGAACCTAGTTTCGAGGTGGTTGCTCTTTCTGGGCGTTAATAATAGAATAATTTAGTATAATGGGTGGAGTTAAACCACCCATAAATGTTGTATTATTTGGAATAAAAGTAATCTAGCGATCGTTAATCTATACTTGAATTAGGTATTGTACCGGTTGTAGGGACTTGAGAATTTTCTAATGTTTGATTTTGTGTTTAATAGGTTTTATCAAGCTTTCAAGTTTTAACTGGAGTTTAGCAAATTGAACTACATTTAAAAGACACTCAAAAACACTAAATTGTATCCATTAACCACAAAGTATTTCATCAAGACGTTTTCTCCGTTTACTGGTTGGAATATCGTACATTATTAGACAAAATAAGGTATTTTTCCCAAGTAATTATCTGTTACCTGTCCCAGAAGCCTCTGCTTGAGAATTTTGAGATGCTTTAGCTAACTCCTCAATGGAGCATTTATACAATTGACATAATTGTGCAAATTGATCAGCCCTAAGTCGAGGCATAGTACGCCCATACTCCCAATTACGGACTGTACTTTCAGCCACATCCAAATGATAGGCAACATCAATTGTTCTTAGGCCAGCTTTTTCTCGAAGTTGCTTCATATTCATACTCTTGATTATACTACCAGTTTAGCGCAATGGATTAGCTGACTTGAAAATCTTTTTAATTAGCTTTTTGAAATTTACTGTTGCATTTTGCTAACTGGTTAGCTAAAATGGGATGCAATCAAAAAAGCATGATCGACAAAAACCCTAATTTTATGGTTCATTCACCCAATGTCAAATATGTCTAATCCTGATAGTAACAACCTGATGAGTTTAGCGACTCACTACAACACTGATAAATGGAAGAGTCATGCCTATGCACAGCATTATCAAAAACATTTTGAACCGCTAAGGTTTGAAAAACTGAATATCCTTGAAATAGGTATAGGTGGATATGATGATCCCAACTCCGGAGGTGCTTCTTTAAAAATGTGGAGGGATTTTTTCCCGAACAGTATGATTTATGGCATCGACATCTACGACAAATCAGGTCTTGAAGAAGAAAGAATCAAAGTTTTTCAAGGAAATCAAAATGATCCTGTTTTTCTAAAAGACTGTGTTCATAAAGTTGGGGGTTTTAATATTGTTATCGATGATGGCTGTCATATTAATAGCCATGTCATTACATCTTTCAAAACTCTTTTCCCCTCCCTTAGAGACGAAGGAATTTATGTTGTTGAAGATACTCAGACTTCCTACTGGAAAAAGTATGGAGGAAATAGTGAGGATTTAAACAGCTTAATAACCACAATGGGGTTTTTAAAAAGTTTAATAGACTGTCTCAACTATGAAGAATTCGATCGTCCTGGATATGTTCCTTCTGAGTTTGATAAAAATCTTATTGAGATCCATTTTTATCATAATCTTGTCTTCTTGTATAAGGGAGAAAATAATGAAGGTAGCAATATTGTGGAAAACAATGTTCTACCAGAAAGTCATCCTTTAATTATTTTAGATTAGACAGTTTCAATTCATCTAACTGTTAAAAAAAGCTTTGTAACGTAACATTTGATTGAGTTGTTGGGAACCCCCAAACTCAGCCAAACAAATTAAGGTGCTTTACTTTTTTAAATAACAAAAAATGTGAGGAGAAAAAATGAAAATCACTCAGTTAATGTTATCAACGGCTACCGTCTTAGTTACAACAATTGGTGTTTCTACTCTTGCTGAAGCCATTACGATTCGTCATGATCGATGGGATAGCTCCTATCAACAACTAGGTCGTTCGTTAGTGATCAATCAATCTAGCTAAAAATTTTTCTTTCTAGACGTTAAACTCACAGGATATATATAGTATTTAAACTATCATATATCCTGTTTGTTATTAGAACAATTTAGCTAAACTGTTTAATTAACTGATTGGTTAATCCTTCTAACGTATATTCTTCTGCTTCCATATCAACTCTTCGGAATAATTCATAACAAGTTTTTGAAGTTTGAGGGCCAATGGAAGCTAAAACAACATTATCAAGAAGAGATAAAATATCTGATTGAGTATTACTATTTAACTCTTTTTGTAATAGGGTATAAAAATTTTTAACGGTTTTAGAACTAGCAAAAGTAACAATATTAACCTGTTTTTCTTGTAATGCTTTCCATGCTTGTTTATCAATTTTTTCAGGACATCCTGACTGATAAGCAGGAACTTCAACTACATTAGCATCTTCTTTTTGTAACTCTTTAATTAATACTTCCCTTCCCCCAGTTTCTACCCTAGGAAATAATATCTTTTGATGACTTAAACTTTCAGGAAAATGAGCAATTAACGAGTCTGCAATGAAGTTGGGGGGGATAAAATCAGGGGTTAGATAATATTGCTGCAAATAAGAGGCCGTTTTTTTACCAACTACTGCAATTTTAATATTACCTAAAGCTCGCATATCTTTCCCTAATTCTTGTAACCTTTGGAAGAAAAACTTAACTCCATTAGCTGATGTTAAAATTAACCAATCAAAAGAAGATAAAGTTTCAATGGCCATATCTAACTGTTCCCAAGAAGAAGGGGGTAAAATTTCTAAAGCCGGCATTTCAATCGTTTTTGCCCCCTGTTTTTGTAAGAGAAGACTAAACTGACTGGATTGTTCCTTTGCACGGGTAATCAATATGATTTTGTTAGCTAAAGGAAGGTTTAATGATGAAGACATACTACGTAAATTAATAACTTTACCAATAACAATAATTGCTGGAGATAAAGCAATTCCTGATACTTGCTCTATTATAGTATTTAATGTTCCTATCCAAACCTTTTGTTGTAAACTTCCACTATTTTTAATAATGGCAATGGGTTCATCAAGCGATCGCCCATTTATAATTAAATTATTAATAATTATTTCTAAATTTTTTGTTGCCATTAAAATGACTAAGGTATCAATTTTTGCTAAGACTTGCCAATTTAATAAGTCGGGTTGATGGCCTGTTAAAACGGTAAAACATCGTCCTATTTCTTTATCAGTTAAAGGAATTCCGGCTAATAAAGGGGCAGCTAAAGCTGAAGAAATCCCAGGAACTAATTCATAGGGACAATTAGCTGTATTTAAAGCCTTAATTTCTTGATTAGCACGACCAAAAATTAAGGGGTCACCACTCTTTAATCTAACAACTTGTTTTCCCTGTAAACAATAATTGACTAATAATTTATTAATTTCACTTTGATGACAACTGGGTTGTCCACCACGCTTACCAACATTAATTTGCAAGCAATTTAAAGGAACTAAATTTAGAAAACTTTTATCAACTAAAGCATCATAAATTAACACTTCAGCTTGAGATAAAAAAGAATAGCCTCTTAACGTTAAATACTCAATATTGCCAACCCCAGCCCCAACTAAATAAACTTTGCCTATCATTATTTTTTCCCATAACTACAATACTATAAAAGACTAGAAAGCAATTGATAGATTAATCTAAACAGGCAAGTAATTGCTATTAAACCGGCTCCTGCAAAGCTTGCTGATATTAATAAAAATGGTAAGGAGCTTGATGGCAAAAGACCGAAAAACATAGTAATGAAAATAAAAAATACGGTTAGGACTCCAATAATAAGTAAATCTTTTCGGTCAACAATACGACGATATTGGAGATAAATTAAACCAGCAATGGCCATACAGCCCAGGATGGTACCAGGGACAACAGAAAAGTTTCTAAAAAGAAGGATTAATAAAGCTCCTTCAAACCCAGTAAACCCTGCATTGATAATTAATTCTACAGTGGACAAAGTTGGTTTAGATACAGCAGCAGGAGGAGAAGGAGAAGGAGGAGGAGAAATAGGGGTATTAGGATTAGGTTGAATTGTTGTATTAGAATTACCTGGAACCGTAGAAGACTGGGAAGAATGTAATGCTTGTAAAACTTCGGCTGCGCTTTGATAGCGATCGCTTGGTTTAGCTAATAGCAAACGATCTAAAACCTTGGCTAATCCATCACTAATATTGGTAACATAGGGTTTCCAATCCCAGCAATTATTGTAAGAATCATATAATTCTTCTGGAGGTTTTCCTGTTAAAAGATTTAAACAAGTGGTTGCCAAAGCATATAAATCTGTCGCAGGATAAACGCTAGCCCCCTGCATTTGTTCAGGGGGGGCAAAACCAATGGAAAAAATTCCAGTTGAAGCTTTTTGAGGATTTCCTGCACTCGCTGTTACTTGTTTAACTGCACCAAAATCTAATAAATATAAACGCCCATTTTTGTGTCGCATAATATTAGACGGTTTAATATCACGATGAATACAATTATGATCATGAACAAACTGTAAGACTAATAAAATTTCGTGGAGAACTTCTATTACTTCACTTTCTGGAAAAACTCCTTTTCTTTTTAATTCTGTTTCTAAATCTTCCCCATCAATTAATTCTTGTACTAAGTAAAAAAACTGTTCTTCTGTTTGGCTTGTCCCTTGGTTAACCACTAAAGGAAAAAATGCATAGAGTTGAGGAATTTGAGGATGCTTACTGCCCAAATCTTCTAGGGTAACTGCTTCTCGTTCAAATAATTGTTGTGCCAGAGCTAAGGTTTGAGCGTTTAAGTTTCCTTCCGGTTGAAACTGTTTAACCACACATAAACGCATGGCAGGGGTAAAGCGATCTTTGGCCAAAAAAGCAGCCCCAAACCCACCTTTTCCTAATAACTTAGAAGGAAGATAACGCCCTGCCAAAATCAAAGGCATTCCGCAATTGGTACAGTATTTTTGTTGAACGGTTTTCAACCGTGAGGGATCATCAAGATCAGCAAAATTGTTTAGAGGACGAGTACATCCAGGTCGAGTACAAAGAATTTCCATCTTAAATGGATCAAATAAGTATTTTATCTGCTTTTATTGTAAGCACAAGAGCCAATTATTGCTAGGAAGAGGATTACTAGAAGATCAAAAATCAGCTAAGTTCTTCCCCTGCTTCCCCGACTTCCCTCAACTCAGATTTTGGCGAACTCCTACGATAATATTGCGCTCCAGAGGTACAAGTCTCTTTAATTTCTACCATATACAACCCAGGAAGTTGTGCTGCTTCTAATTTTTCAAAGATCCATTGGGCGATCGCTTCACTGGTAGGATTTTCTAAGCCGGTGGTTTCATTGAGATAATAATGATCTAGATAGGTTTCCACCAAAGGATCGATATAATTGCGAATATCCCCAAAGTCCATGACCATTCCCTGTTTCGGTCCGGTTTCATGAAGGCGATCGCTACTAACATAAACCCGTCCCACCCAACTATGACCATGAAGACGACTACATTTACCCTGATGATGGGGGAGTCGATGGGCTGCCTCAAAACGAAATTCTTTATAAATTGTCCATTGATGGGGTGGGTTCATCGTTGAATTGATAGACCAGTTTCTCTTGTATTCTAAACCCTGGACTCAGTTTGTTGGGCTTTGAGCGCCTGTTCTTGTTCCAATTCTTGTGTGAGAAAATAGTTCAAAAAAGTACGAATCAGCGTAATCGCGGCTAATTTTCCCAATGCTTCAAAGGAAGGTGCAATGGTGGTACTTAAAATATCCGAACCCAGTTGAAATTCTAAGGCCAACGCTAAGGCACTACCAAAACGAAGACGCAACTCCAGAAAGGGAAAAGACCGACGACGAAAACTACCCATAACCAACTGTAGAGAAATGATCACCCCATAAACCACACACAACACTGAAATAAACTCTAGAGTGAGGCGAACCAAAGTCACCAAATGTATTAAATTCTCTTCCAAAGATCCCAATAACTCCATAATCATCCTGAGAGATTGTTATCAAACAGTAATCTTGTTGACTTTCTATAACTGATTGTAGTCTTTTTCTGGGATCAATAAGTATAACTACGGGGACTGAGAGAAAATTCCCTGATGATTTCCTCATAACTACCGAGGAAAGGCCTCTATGATCTGCCTACAATAAAATCACATTCATAAAAGATTGAGGTTTATATAAAATGGTTTTCACCTCAAGTGATATCAAACAAGAAACAAAACAAATTAAGACTAAATTTGAACATGATTTAAAACAGAAATATCCTAAAAGACATCATCATTATGCTTTAGAAGATTTCTTTTGTTTTCAAAGTGAAACCGGCAGTATTATTGATTGGAATGAATCTCGTAATATTCTCACCAGTGAAGACTTTATTTTAGGGTTAATTGAAGGACTAGAAGAAGAGATTGGCAGTGCTGCTGGAGTGGTTACCTATAACATTGGTAAAGAATGGGGAAAAAGAGATGCAGACTTTTTTAAACAATGGTTATATTCTGAATATGACTATAATAAAGCCCTCAATAAAATGAATCTTAACTATATTTTAGAAGCTTGGTGGTGGCCCTTTACTGCACAAGGTTGGGGTAACTGGGAAGTGGATATGAGTGAACAGAAAAATGGCTTTATGTTTGTCAATATTTTTGACTCTGCTGTGGCTCGAACTTTAGGAGATGTGGGTAAACCAGTTTGTCATATTTATGCAGGTTTATTAGCTGGATTTTTTAGTAAGTTAGTTAATAAAGAACTCAATGCCATTGAAATCCAATGCTATGCTATGGGAGAAACCTATTGTAAGTTTTTAGTAGGCAAAAAAGACCGCATTGATGCGGCAACTTTTTGGTTAAATGAAGGGGCATTAGCTAAAGATATTGAAAAGCGTTTACATCATGGGGAGTATCTTAAATGATGAGTAGAAAAACATGGTCTAGTATTAGTATTTATGATTTTTTTCGTACTTATAATTGGGCGGGAGATACAACAGAATTAGAGGTTTTTGATGCAGTTGAATTAGTCCAAAACTCTCAGTATTTATTATCCTCAAATTTAAAAGACTTTCTCAGAAAATCTAACTGGAAAGGACAGAAAGAAGCTAATTCTTTTTCTCCATCTCTTCCCCCCTTAAACGAGTCTTTACTTAGTCTATCAGTGAATCATTTTTTCCGAGGAATAGGGTGGAAAAAATCACCAGAAATTGCTCCCACCTCTAAGAAGTCATCATTTACCCCTCCCACTGATAAAACTTCTTCTGACTTAGATTTAAACAACTTATCTGATTTATTCTAGAACAAAGATCATGCAAAAAGATTTTGAACCCTTATTCTATGAAGCTGAAGATCACTATCTTGAATCTTCAGACTTACAAGCTCTAAAAAAAGGATCCGAAACCCTTAAAGAACGCCTGGCAATTTATCAGAACTTACGGGATCAAGAAGTTCCTATTTTCCAGTTGATTGCTGATAGTTTATTGGAGGCTTTTCCTAATGAAAATAGGCAGCGTTTGGAACAAGCTTTAAAACACTGGATGTCAGTGATGCGATATGGAGCAATGGCTATGTTATTAAATAATCCTGATTATTTTAGACATCGTCTTTTAGAATGGCTCACAGATATTATTCATGCTCAAGAAATGGTGATGATTGAAACCTATATTTTTAAGTGTTTAATGCAAGAGTTAGAAGAAATATTTACCAACGAACAAATGGCTCTTTTAACTCCATTTTTACAACAAGCAAAAATGATGCTACTGGAAACTAATCCTGAATCTGTAACCTTAAAAGTGGGAGAATAAAACAATGATTGATATTGCAAATTTAGTAGAAAAGTCTTCTTTTAAAGGAAATTATTTTTCTCCCGATATTTATCTTCAAGGGGACTTTGAATTTGGGTTACTAGAAAACCGTAGCGGTTCCCGTTTATTAGCCCTTCCTCAACCTTTATTAGAAGCACTTTATGCCACTTTAGAAGATGAATTAGGCCAAGGTAGTAGCGTTGCTTTATTCAGTTGTGGTCGTTGGTGGGGGAGAAATTTTTATCAGCGATTTGCCGATGAATTAGGGGAATATTATGGAAAACCCTTAGCGGAAATGAATATGATTCAATTCATTCAATGCTTAAAACAATGCTGGAAATCTCATGGTTGGGGACTTCTTGATATTGACCTAAAATATTATCGAAATGGCTTCTTAGTCCCTCAAATTTTTAACTCTCCCTTTGCTCGATCTGCTCCTCAAAATAAATATCCAATGTGTTTCCTAGAAGCCGGTATTTTAAGTGCATTTTTCAGTAAATTAACAGGAGAAAAATTACACTGTATTCAGACCACTTGTGAATCGATGGGAGCTAATTCTAATTACTTTGTTATTGGTTTAGCTGAACGCATTAAACCCGTAGCCGCATGGCGGGAAGAAGGCCATGAGCATGATAAAATAATGGAACTATTATGTTCTAATTAATTCAGTTTTAACTAACTAAAATAGGAGACTTTAAAACATGGCAAAAACTGTAAAGCTTGATCCGATTAATCAACAAGTTGATATCCAAACAAATGATAATCTTTTGAGTGGTTTATTAGCCAAAGATTTGAATGTTTGGAAAGAATGCGGCGGACGGGGAATGTGTTCCACTTGCCATGTTTTTATCAAGGAAGGAATGGACAGTTTATCCCCTGTAAACCGTCGAGAAATACGCACAATGGAGGTTATTACAACTGCCAATAAATTCTCTCGTTTAGCTTGTCAAGCTAGGGTTATGGGAGAAGGAGTTGTTGTAGAAGTACCTTCGGGGATGTATGTCAGTGAAATCGATAATATTGAAGATTTAATTGGCAGTCGAGCTAAAGAAAATATCCTTCATCCTATCACAGGTGCGATCTTAGTTGAAAAAAATAAATTAGTGACTCGAACTATGATTACTCAACTGAAAGATACCCAAGTGGAAGTCTCTGAATACATGGCAAAAATTAAAGATGCTTAATTCCTTTCAACCCTAATTATTATATTGAGGAAAAATAATGTTAACCCAATTTTCAAAACTTAGTTTAGACACCGATGGTCGTTACGCCACTGATTCTGAATTACAGTTTATTCACGATTATTTAGAATCAGTCAATATGCGGATTCAAACCTACGAAAAAATCAAAGCAAATGAAGAAGAAATTTTGCAAGAAGTTGATGCAAAAATGCACGAATTAAACAAAGACAATTGCTTGTACAAAATGGATGAACATGGCAAAGAAGTTTGCCGTAGAGATCGCAAACATATGATTAAATACACCAGTGCAGCGATGTTAATTAATGACATAGATCGTTTACGTGATGGTCTTTTAATTTGGTTACAAACGATTGTTAAAGCTGTCGGATACGAGCGTTTTGTTCGCAGCCATTATCCTATTATTCAGGAAGTCATTCAACAATATTTAACCCCTGAAGAAGCCCAATTTATATTACCTGCACTACAAATAGATTGCACTATCTTGGGTGCTTAAAATTTCTTATCAATTATTTAGTTATTAACCATTAAGGAGCTACAAATGAGTCAAAATAAAGGGTCTTTTCAAGTAACATTAATTAACCCTAAACGTAAGTTAAATAAAACCATCAAAGTTGCCTCAGGTGAGTACATTCTCGACATTGCAGAAAGCAAAGGTATTCCCCATCCTTGTTCCTGTCGTGCAGCCTCTTGTTTTGACTGTTTAGGTAAAATTATTTCTGGGAAAGTTGAACAAACAGAAAAAGCTGAATCCTTCCTTAAACCCGATGAATTAGATCAAGGATATATCTTACTTTGTGCAGCTTCTCCCACTTCCGATTGTACCATTTTAACTCATCAAGAAGAAGAATATTTAAACTAAATATTCACCATTAATTAAACTTAAAACAGGATGTAACATCATGGAAAATCAAAATAGTAACAGTAATTTATCTGAAATTTTTGATATTTTATCAGGTGTGGGATTAGTTGGGGGTGCAGTTGGTTCTTTTTTAGGTAATGCAGCTTTTGCCGCTATTCCTCTTTCTTTTTCTCTTGCTTTACAAATCGCTAACCGTCGTCAATTAAAAGTAGAATTATCTCAGATGCAGGAAAATTCTACAATGGAAATGACGCAACAAATTAATAGTAATCATTCTAATCTTTTAGAACAATTACAACAGTTGAGAGAACTGCAAGATAATAGTTTTAATCAGCAAGATCACAAATTCCAAACCTTGATGAATGAGTTATCTAACAAGATTAAAACTAATGAAGAATCTCTGGCAGTTTTAACCATAAAAGAGCGGGATCTTAATAAATTTACCCATAACTTAGAGTCTCAACAAAAACAAGTAGAAAGCATTGTTGAAACCCTACAAAATATTGAAAACTTCTCTCAACTGATTCGCACTAACCCAGAGGGGGCAGATGCTTATTATCAACGGGGATTAAATCATCAAAAATTAGGGGATAAAACAGGGGCGATCGAAGACTATACGGAAGCGTTACATTTAGACTCTACTTATGCTAAAGCCTATCATAATCGAGGAGTTTTGTTAGCAGAAATTGGTAACAAAAAACAGGCGGTTGAAGATTTACGCTTGGCTGCTAAATATTACTTTGAACAGGGTGATATCGAAAGCTACGAAAAAGCGAGAAATCTCAGTAAGGAATTTTATGAAGTTCGCCATTCTTTGGTGAATCATGAAACAGCCGATTCTCAAAGTGAAATGAGGGAAGAAATAGTATCACAACCAATGGATTTAGTTACCGTTGGTGGGTTATTTGATGATGAGATGGATAGTCAAGAAAGTATCTCTATCTTAGGTTAAAATCCTTCAAAAAGATTCATGATTTTTGTCTTAATTCTCCTTGTGATGTAGTGATCTTATTTTTTAAGATCACTTTTTCTTTGACTGAAAATCTTTAAGTTTTGTAAGCTTGGCAATGCCCACCCTACCCTTTTCATATTAATTTTTAGGTTTGATAAACCCGTATTCTGCAAATACTTTTTGAGCTTTTTCTTCTAATAAAAAGGCAACAAATTTTTTAGCCTCTTGAGAATTTTTACTCTCTTTAATAACAGCAATAGGATAAACAATAGGAGAATGGTAATTAGGGATTGATGTATCAGTTACTGTCACTTTATCAGACACTTTAGCATCAGTTTTATAAACTATCCCTGCATCAACATTTCCCGTTTCTACATAAAAAAGAACTTGGCGAACATCTTTAGCAAATACTAATTTAGGTGTCAATTTATCATAGGATTTTAATGCAGTTAACACTTCCTTTCCGTATTGTCCTGCTGGGACACTTTTGGGATCACCTAAAGCAATTTTTTTGATATTTGCTGTCGTTAAATTTTCAAAAGTAATAGACGTTTGAATGTCTTTAGGAGTCACTAAAACAACTTTATTTTCCAGTAAATTTTTACGAGTTTCTGGTAATAAAAGTTCTTTTTTTTCTAGTGCATTCATCTGTTGAGGAGAAGCAGAAACGAAAATATCGCTCGGCGCACCCTGTTCAATTTGTTGTTGCAAAGAACCAGAAGAACCAAAATTATAAATGATCTCTACATTGGGGTTTTCTTGCTCATAAATAGATTGAACCGCTTTCATCGAATCTTGCACACTTGCTGCAACCGATACCATTAAAGTAACTTTAGGGGGATTAGAATTAGAGCCAGTACAAGCAGTAATAAATATCGCTAAAGATAAAGCTAAAAATTGTTTTCTTTTCATAATTTTGAGAAAGATTGAATCAAAAAATCAATGCAATATATAGCCTTTACATTTAAGTCGTTAACTACCTAGGATAAACATCTTAATCTATTCAATGTAAATACTATAGTTGAACTAGAATGATCATAGAGGCAATCATTCACCAGATTGTATAAAATTAAGAATTGTTTAATAAAAGAGCCGACTATCTGGGTTTCTTGTGTATCATAGTTGTTGTAGCGATCGCCTTAAATTTACTATCTTATATCATGTCTAATAAAAATGATAAACCTTCTCGTTTTTTTGATTTTGGCTGTTTGGTAGAAATTCTGATTTTTATCTTAATTTGTGGGGGAGGGTATTGGTGGTTTTTCCAAAAAAATAATGATTATTTATCTCAATTTTTAGCTAATAATCCTATTGCCATTAAATTGGCAGAAACCTTCCCAGATTTACCCTTTCCTCAACAGAAACCAAAAACAACACCAGAGAATAAACCCCAACAGATTCCCTCTCCTGAAAAAAACAGTAAACCCATTCCCTCTGAGGAGAATAAACCTCAGGAAAAACCAGTTGAACCCAAGCTAAAACCATCTCCTGAAAAAAACAGTAAACCCATTCCCCCTGAGGAGAATAAACCTCAGGAAAAACCAGTTGAACCCAAGCTAAAACCATCTCCTAACAAGACATTAACTCCTTGGGAAAAGAAAAAAATTAGAGGAATTTATTTAAGTCGTTATCAAGTGACAAATAATGCTAATGAAGCAACCATCCGTCAACGAGTTAAATATTATAAAAATCAAGGATTTAATACCATTATTCATGGGGTTTGGGGTAATGGTTGTACCATGTATAACAGTCAAGTAATGCAACAAACTTTAGGCTATAATAGTTGTCCCAATCAATTTAATTCACAATGGTTATATTGGCTAATTGATGAGGCCCATAAACAGGGAATGGAAGTTCATGCTTACTTTGAGAAAGGAATAAAAATTGATAAAAATAGTCCTATTTTTGATAAAGCAATTGAAGAGAAATGGTTAGTTCCTGGGGTGGATAGAACTTACAGTAATATTGAGCATTATGTCTTAGATGTGGAAGTGCCAGAAATTGCTAACTTTTTCACCAATATTTTAGTAGAATTCGTCAAAAAATATCCTCAAATAGATGCTGTTCAATGGGATGATTATTTAGGATATCATGCAGAATTACCAGGAAAAGTAGATCGAACGGCTAAGTTAACTAAGTTTACTCAAAAGATGATTACAGAAATGAAAAAAGCCAATAATTCAGTTAGTTTTGATCTTAGTCATCATAACCCCTATTGGTCAAAAAGATACTTTGCTGCTGACTGGGAAAATTGGTCAGTAGATCGAGTCTTTATTCAAGCCTATAATGAAGATAATTTTCAAGCAGAATTAAACTATGCTAAAAAATATAATGGGATTGGTATTACAGATAAACAATTACATCGTCTCCAAGAACTTGCTAATAATAAAAATATTGAAAGTGTGTTAGTCTTTCCTTTATCAGGAAAACCAGAAGAAACCGCTTCCCGTGTTAAGAAGAGTTTTGATTAAATAAAAAACAACAAATCATGAGAATGAATGATTTTTTGAGAGAATAGATGATAAGCGATCGCTCATGAAACTAATTCAATCACTAACATAGTTCCAGAGGATTTTTTTCAGGAATCAGGGATCGATAATTCTAAATTTGCGCATTCTGATTGACTGAATTACTATCAATATCAAAGCTATATTCTACTGGAAATTCAAGTGGGTTCATTTTCATTGATGATCGAACTTTGAAACCTATTCTACCAGTGCTTCCGTCTTGTGAGGTACGGAGTTTTCTCGTTTTAGGAGTTCGGAATCATAACTTAAATATAATGTAGAGACGTTGCATGAAATGTCTCTACATAAAGTTAGGGACAACAACAAGATTTAGTACAAAAATAAATTAAGATAACACAATATACGGTTAAAAATTAATTAAGTTTTTCAACAAAAACAAAAACCTAGCTTAGACTAGATAAAAAGTAAAATTCGTCCAGATCGAAAGCATAGGGTTCATAAAGCTGTGAATAAAGGGTTATCAGTTGGTCAACAATTGCTTAATTGAGGCTCATGACTAAGCCAAACTCAAAGCTTCATCTAACGTTATCTCATTTGACTTAATAATTGTTAATCAATGGGTGAAGCAAAAACAAAGAAGAGTTTAAGGTTTGCTCGTAACCCGTAAATAACCCTGAAAATACTAACAACAAACTTTTAACCCATAACTGAAAGCAAGGAAGGTTAAACATGATAAAAATCGCAGTTCCAAAGGAAAGTGACTTAGGAGAATTGCGAGTTGCCCTCGTTCCTGATACCGTCGCCCGCTTTATTAAGCTAGGGTTTGAAGTTTTAGTACAATCTGGTGCAGGACAAGGTGCGCACTTTACCGACAGCGAATACGAAGCCGCCGGAGCCACCATTATTAACTCACCCCAAGAACTATGGGGGGCTGCCGATATCCTCCTCAAAGTTGCGCCTCCAGGGGAACAACAAGGGGAACAAGAAATGAACTGGCTTAAACCTGGGGCCACCTTAATTAGTTTCCTCAACCCTTTAGCCAACCCCGAATATATCCAAGCTTTAGCGCAACGGAAAATTAATGGCTTTAGCATGGAGATGATTCCCCGTACCAGTCGGGCCCAAAGTATGGATGCACTGTCATCTCAAGCCAATATTGCAGGGTATAAAGCAGCCTTGATCGCAGCCGCTTCCTTACCCCGTCTCTTCCCCATGATGACAACAGCAGCAGGAACCATTCCCCCCGCCAAAGTGTTGGTGATCGGTGCAGGGGTAGCCGGTTTACAAGCGATCGCCACAGCGAGACGATTAGGGGCTGTGGTAGAAGCCTTTGATGTGCGCACGGCGGTTAAAGAAGAAGTGCAGAGTGTTGGGGCTAAATTTATCGAGATCCCTATCGAAGAAGACACCGCTACTAATCAAGGTTACGCCAAAGAAGTGGGCCAAAGCACCCAAGAAAAGATCCGTCAAGTGCTAACGGAACATATTAAAAAATCCGATGTGGTGATCACCACCGCCCAAGTTCAAGGGAAACGGGCCCCCTTGATCGTTACCGAGGAAATGGTAGGGGAGATGAGCCCAGGGGCTGTGATCGTCGACTTAGCAGCCGGACAGGGTGGAAACTGTGCTTGTACTGAAGCCGGTAAAGACGTTTACTACAACGGTGTCACCATTATTGGACCGTTGAACTTACCTTCCACCTTACCGGTAGACTCCAGTAAAGTGTATGCCAAAAACCTTTTAACCCTGGTGAAATATTTGGTTAAAGACGGTGCCATTGACTTCAACTTTGAAGACGACATCGTAAGCGGAACCTGTGTCACCTACGAAGGAGAGATCCGCAACGAACGGGTTAAAAATGCTCTTGCTACCCTAGTTCAAGCTTAAAGAATGAAGAATGCAGAATGAAGAATGTTTAATTAATTCTCAATTCTCAATTCTCAATTCTCAATTTTTAACTGATACAAGTTAGGAGTAACATCATCGATGACAACTGGATTATTAATTGGTTTAGTGGTGTTCGTCTTAGCCTCCTTTGTGGGGTTTGAGGTGATCAACAAAGTGCCTCCCACTTTACATACTCCCCTCATGTCCGGGGCTAATGCTATTTCTGGTATTGCCGTAGTTGGGGCCCTACTCATTGCCGGACCGAAAGAATGGAATATTACCGTCATTTTGGGCTTAGTAGCCGTGGTTTTAGCCACAGTGAACGTTATTGGTGGCTTTTTAGTAACCGATCGTATGTTGCAAATGTTCAAGAAGAAGGGAGCATAATTGAAGATGAACGATACTTTATGTACTGATGTTCTTTCCGGTTTAACCACCGGCATAGAACTCACCTACTTAGTGGCTGCAGCCCTCTTTATTGTTGGCTTAAAGCAGTTAGGATCACCCGCAACCGCCCGCCGAGGCAACATTATCGCTGCGGTGGGGATGTTCTTTGCTATTATTGCAACTTTAATCAATCAATCGGTGATCAACTACGAGATGATTCTTGTAGGGGTGATCATCGGGTCTATTATTGGGGCGATCACTGCTCAAAAAGTAGCTATGACAGCTATGCCCCAAATGGTAGGTATTTTCAACGGTTTAGGGGGTGCTGCTAGTGCCTTAGTTGCCGTTGGTGAGTTTTGGCGGTTATTAGACGCAGGAAATGGCATTCCTTTTGATGCGACCTTAGTTGCTATTTTAGGGGTGTTTATCGGTGGTGTCACCTTAACCGGTAGTTTACTCGCTTTTGCTAAGTTACAAGGGTTAGTAAGTGGTTCTCCTGTTACCTTCCCCTTACAACAACCTTTCAATATTTTACTGTTCTTATCCTTTATCGCAGGAAGTGTTTACCTGTTCATCGACCCTACTAACCCAGAAGTATTTTTAGGGTTAGTGGGTTTATCCTTAGTATTTGGGGTATTATTCGTTCTACCGATTGGTGGTGGCGATATGCCGGTGGTTATCTCCCTGTTAAACTCTTTCTCAGGGTTAGCTGCTAGTGCTGCAGGTTTCATCTTAATGAACAATATGCTCATCGTCGCTGGTGCGTTGGTGGGTGCATCCGGTATCATTTTAACGGAAATCATGTGTAAAGCCATGAACCGTTCTTTACTGAGTGTTTTATTCGGTGCTTTTGGTAGTGCTGGAGGAACCGTTGCTGGCGGTTCGGGTGATGGTACAGATAAAACTGTACAATCAATCGACCCCGAAGAAGGAGCAATGATGTTAGGGTATGCTCGTTCTGTGGTCATTGTCCCTGGATATGGTATGGCAGTGGCACAAGCACAGCACACCGTCAGAGAGTTAGCCTCTCAACTGGAAAAAATGGGCGTTGAAGTTAAATATGCTATTCACCCCGTTGCGGGAAGAATGCCCGGACACATGAACGTTTTATTAGCTGAGGCCAACGTTCCTTATAACCAATTGTACGATATGGACGACATCAACCCTGAATTTGAACAGACTGATGTTGCCTTGGTGATTGGTGCTAATGATGTGGTTAACCCTGCTGCACGGGCTGATCAAAGTAGTCCTATTTTTGGAATGCCTATCTTAGAAGTAGATCGGGCCAATCATACCATCGTTATTAAGCGTGGTTTAAGTACCGGGTTTGCTGGTGTCGATAACCAGTTATTCTACGAGAATAAAACCATGATGCTCTTTGGTAGCGCACAAGATATGGTTTCTAAGTTAGTGTCTGAAGTTAAACAACTGTAATTGTTTTTTCTTCAGTTCAATAACTAATGTTATACCTCCCTGTTTATTAATGGGGAGGTATAATGTCAATAGGAAAGTCTAATGTTATTTGAATACGACGAAGCTAAGAGTCGCATTAATAAAGATAAACATGGCATTGATTTTGTAGAAGCGCAAGCTCTTTGGCGAGATAAAGACTGTTTTGAAGTACCAGCGCGTTGTAGTGATAAGCCAAGATGGTTTGTTTTTGCTAAAATTGATGACAAATATTGGACAGGCGTGATTACATACAGAGGTGAAAACATAAGAATTATCTCTGTTAGACGTTCTAGAGACAAGGAAAAGCAAAGTTATGAACAACAAAAACAACAAACCTGAAAAACCTTTAATTAGTGCTGAAGAGTTAGATAGAATTTTTGATGAAGGGGAAGAAGATATTATCGAATATCTTGACTTTAGTAAAGCCCGTCGTCCAGGTTTAGAGGCGAGTAAAATCTCAGAAAAATACCAAGCAACAATTAAAAGTAGTAAAGAAAATTAATTAATAATAAGCATCAGTATGATATTGCTAATAGCATCTTGTATTTTGGCAATATTTACCTTTTTAGATTCAGAGTTAGATCGGGAGGTTTATGATTAATGGAAAATACAGAAATCAAACAAAGAATAACAAAAACACTCGATAATCTCAACCTTGAACAATTAGCTTTAGTTGAGAAACTATTAACAGAAATGACTGCTTATTTTAAAACAAATAAATCCTTAGAAAATACTTCAGAAACCCCATCAAATAATGATGATCCCCTAGCACAATTAAGAAACAGTGATTTCATTGGTTGTTTTTCAGATGACCCCGACTTATCAGAAAAGTCAGAAAAGATAGCTAAAAGAATTTTATATAACAAAGATTCTTATTAAAATGATTATTACAGATACAGGCTTTTTTGTTGCTTTAGGTAATAAGAAAGATAACTTTCATCAACAAGCAAAACAAAAACTTAGCCTATTAAGAGAACCTTTAATTACTACCTATCCTGTCATTGTAGAAACCAGTTATTTATTAGTAGAAAGAGTGGGACAAGAAACACAACTAAGATTTTTACATCAACTCACTCAAGGTAGTATTCAAATTTTTCAACTTAACAATGATCACTTAGAACGTATGATAGAATTAATGATTAAATATTCTAACTTACCAATGGATTTAGCCGATGCTTCTTTAGTAGTTTTAGCAGAAGAAATCACAGAAAATAGGATTCTAACAACAGACTTTAGAGACTTCACTGTTTATCGTTGGGACAACAGCAAAGAATTTAATATTTTGCTTAGTAAATAATCTATAATATTAGTATAAAATACAGGAGATAAAAATGTCAGGATATAAATGGTTAATTGATATTTACTCAGATAGTATAACAAATTCGTTGTCTAAAGATTGGAATTGTCAATGTGATAAAGTAATGATTGGTATCCATGATAATTTTCATGATAGCGAAATCGATTATTTTTTCTCATCTCATCTTTTAAACGAATTGGAAGATGAAGATAAAGCTTTTGATGAAGCTAAGAGACTTCTTGTTTTATATAATGGAATTTTATATCTTTTAAATGTCACTCATTATCGAGTATCTTGATTTTAATACAGTCCATCGCCCTGGTTTAGAAATGAAAACTTTTAATGAAACTAATCTTAAAAATCTCTACGAAAGTGACGAACATTTATGGTTAGAACAAACCATAAAATTGCTTAAAGAAAAACGGTTAAATGACTTAGATATTGACCATTTGATTGAGGAGTTAGAAAGCTTGGGTAAACGTGACAAAAACAGAGTTAGTAGCTTTTTAGAACAAATTATTAGACATTTATTATTGTTGCAATACTGGGAAGCAGAAAAAGAGAGAAATAGGAATCATTGGCGAGCAGAAATACAAAGTTTTCGCACGCAGTTAAGAAAATATTTAACTACTAATTTACAAAACTACTTGATAGAAGAATTAGATAATATTTATGATGATGCTTTAGATTATATTCAAGAAAAAACAGGATTCACTATTGATTTTCCTGAAAAATGTCCTTATAATTTTCAAGAACTGTTAAATAAGAAATGGTTTCCTAATGAAGTTTTGTGACCGAAACAAAGGGTTTCAAGCCTCCAACTTGAGGCATAGGTAATTCTAAATTCTACATTCTACATTCTACATTCTAATATGTCTCCTTTTGATAAAATAATTGTCCCCTTAGATGTTCCCACCCAAGAAGCAGCGATCGCCCTTGTGGATAAATTACCTCAAGTCACTTTTTGGAAGGTAGGGTTAGAATTATTTGTGGCCTGTGGACCAGATATTCTCAAACAACTCAAAGATCGACAAAAAAAGATTTTCCTTGACCTTAAGTTTCATGATATCCCTAATACCGTTGCAGGAGCTTGTCGTAGTGCCTCAAACTATGGAGTAGACTTACTCACCCTCCATGCAACTGCCGGTAAAAACGCCTTAAAAGCAGCCACTGAGGCGATCGCAGATAGTCCCTCACCTCCCAAACTTTTAGCGATAACCCTTCTCACCAGTTTGAACTCACGGGATCTGGCTTTCGATCTGAAAATACCCTTAGAACTCCCAGAATATGCCCTACAAATGGCATTATTAGCCAAAGACTCAGGGATTAACGGGGCAGTGTGTTCTCCCCAAGAAGTAGCGCAACTGAGACAAGTGTGTGGCAAAGAGTTTGTCTTAGTTTGTCCAGGAGTTCGTCCGACTTGGGCGCAAACAGGGGATCAAAAACGGGTGATGACCCCGAAAAAAGCTCTAGAAGCAGGGGCAGATCATTTAGTTATTGGGAGACCTATTACAATGGCAGATGATCCTGTTATGGCATGGAACCGCATTATTGATGAAGTCAACACTTAGGAGTCAAACGTTACCAGGGATAGGGAAACACTTGCTTAATATTGCTATGCTCACAGTCTTAAGCGTTGTTACTATTCCTGATGAAATACAAGCAGCACCAAAACCAAGGGAGTCTTGTCCTTCGGATCTAGAAACCCTAATGACTTGGATGTTAGAGGACTTACCCAGTTATAGTAACCGGGTCAGTCAAAGGTCGAGAAGAAGCGATCGCACTGTTGATGTTTACAATTATGTCGTCGTAGCTGGTGAGCCAGAATTTGAGCCTTTACCCCTAACTAATTTACAATACCAACCTGTCTTACCTGATGACAGCAAACAGGTGTTTTTTACCACCTTAGAGCGACAATATACCAAAACAGAAGTTATTTTATTGCAGAACTATTATTGGTTATTTTTAACCCCCAGTTCTGATGGATGGCGATCGGTGTTACTCTTTTCTCAATTAGCAGATTTACAACAGGATGATCTACCCTTACCGCCTCAAGATGCCATGAATGGGGCTATTGGGCAAGGGATAAAACTGTGGTTAAAAGATTGTCGTGCAGGAGGTTTAAGACGATAATTGCGAATGGGTAAAATAGATAGAGATAAGTTTGAGGACAAAGATATCTATGTCTCCTGAAAACAGTCAACTTTATCAACAAATACAAGCTTTTCCCTTGGAGCAAAGGGATGAACCCTTATCCTTTAGTAAGCGATTGGCAAAGGAAAATCAATGGTCATTATCTTATACTGAGCGTGTTATTGAGGAATATAAAAAGTTTACCTTTCTTGCTGTTGTTGCAGGACATACGGTTTCCCCCTCGAAACCAGTGGATCAAGTTTGGCATTTACACCTAACTTATACTCGTTCCTATTGGGAAGAATTTTGTCCTAATATTTTGCAAATGTCTTTGCATCATGAACCCAGTAGTGGTGTTTTAGCAGAGGAAGTTAAATTTAAGGGTTGCTATGAGCAAACCCTGAACAGTTATCAAGCATTTTTTGGAGAAATTCCCCCCTCAGATATTTGGACAGTACCTATCGTCAACTCTCAACAGAATAATCCTAAAAACTCAATCAATATTTTCCCAAAAAAATTAGTTAAATTAATTTTAGCCACTGTTCTCATTTGGTTGTTTTTAGGAGTCAATCTGATTCCTATTGCTCCAGTATATTTGAATTCACAAAGATTTACTAATCAAAATTCTGCCTTAGCTTTACCCTTATCTGACTATCCCTACTATTGGGATTTTGTCAACGTTAATATTGATGCCAAAGCTGATGGAAGTATGATAGTAGAAGAAGTCCAGAAATACACTTTTAACCAACCCTGGACCAATGAACGTCATCGATTTATTCTCCTCGATAAACTCGATGATATTCAGGATGTTTCGGTTAGTGAAAATGGGCAACTCTTAAAAAGCAAAACCAGCATTAAAGATCAAAGATTTTACATTGAATGGCTGCATCCTTTAAATGGTTTAGATGGTCCTGAATCTCACGTTTTTACCCTTCGTTATAAAGTGTTAGGAGGATTACATAATCAAGGAAAATCAGAACGAGATGAACTTTACTGGAAAGCGATCTTTCCCAAAAGAAGATCACCCATTTTAAATGCTAAAATTACAGTCAACTTACCGCCTCAATTAGAAGGAAAAATCATTGACATTGAGAGTTTAGGGCAACCTACTAGCAAAAAACAAATTAATCCTCAAACCATTGAATTTGTTGCACTCAATGAAATTATTCCCAGTCAAGGAATTGCCATTCAAGGGACTTTTCCCCACAACATTCTCACTTTAGGCCCTCCAACACTGCGATTTTCTGACCATGTATCAGACACAGACGTGTTGTTGTTTTTTGTTATTGTTATCAGCATCATGTTTTTCATTTGGGTGATAGTTGTAATTAATCAACGTTCTAGTAAGTCTAGTGCTGGCAGAAGGACTAAGCGTAGCAGTAGCACTGGTAGTAGCTGTAGCAGTGGTGGTGGCAGTAGTTGCGGTAGTAGCTGCGGTAGTGGCGGTGGTAGTAGCTGCGGGAGTAGCTGTGGCGGCGGCTGTGGTGGTGGCGACTAAATTTGTTCCAATTTACGGTGTAGGGTGGGCAATGCCCACCCAAATTCTATCTTGAATTGATATACTCTGATAACGCCTCAGTTCCAGGAATAAGACCAAAAATTTGCTCCGATAATTCCCAAACTTCTCTATCAGCAAACAGTGAACAATAATTAGGATTATTTATCATATTTTTCCATCTTTCTAACACTTTCATTTCTTTAGCTTGTCCATTATATTGATACTTATCAAATGAACTACCGGCACCAGCTTCGTTTTGTCCTACTACTTTATTAAGGTTTTCTTCATTGTAACTTAATCCTAGAAGCGTAGCGGTTTTTTCACGATAACTTGAATCTAAAAACCACTGATTATAATTGATGGTAATTTTGTCATCTCCTAAATAAGAAGTCATTCCTAAATATTCTTTAGCGTGTTCTTTCCAAATACCGACATATTCTTTTGGTTTAGAAGCCCCATATATATAGGTAGGATGTCCCATGATAAACCCATGTTTTGACTGATCAAAGTTTTGATCCAACACTTGTTTAAGACGACTAGAAAAGAGATTAAAGGGATCTCTAATTAATAAAACATTATATCTTTTGCTGCTTTTTCCCATGTACAAATCATGAAGTTTTTCCAAATCGCTATCAAAAATTTCTGTTAGAGAACGATTTTCATGACTTCGCAAAAGAAACGGTTTTTGTCTAAAAAAGTATTTTTTGGGAACATTGGTTGCTGCATTCCAAAAATGGGTTGTTCCTGGATACATAGACAAAATCCAATTGATAACAGCATGGTTACCACTTCTGGCCATACCATGAAAACAAATTTCGATATTATTAACAGGAAAAAAGAAAGGGACAATCATTCTAAATACCTAGGGATAAAATTTTACAAATTTTGCTATCGTTTCTTAAAGTAATTAGGTTAAAAATCATAGAAAAACCCAGGAGTTTTTAAGGCATTTAAACGAATTTTAGTTAAACGATAATGATATAAAAGCTTTAACATCAATTTTGAGCTAAAAGTTGCTGGTCTTGTTTTTGTTCTAGAACCTTGAGGTTTAATAATAGTTTGTAAATCAAACTTTTGCGTGGACATGGGAGTCCATCCGACACTTGCCATTGCTAAACCAATAGGATAACCATCACTAACATTGGAACAACAATGAACTTCTAAATATCTAGCGACTAGATCCCAATTTTTTAAGAAATTGTTTTCTTTTCCTTGATCTTTAGTTAAAACATAATAGCTTTGAGAGGGAAATTTTATTTCCTCTAAACTAGATTTTAGCCCTATTTTTTTAGCAGCCTTTGTTAATAAAGGCATATCTTGGGGACAAAATTTTTTGACAACTTCAGCAAAATTACGCTGTGTATCATGATTGACTACCATTCCTGATGGCCAAATTATATTATCAGGAAAATTATTAATCAGTCGAGCATCTGCATCTACATATACGACAGTAAAAAAGTTCTGTAATGCCTTTTCAATGACCCATCTTTTATCATTGTAGGGAAACAATGGACTTTGCTGTCTGTGTTTAAAAGCTATAACATTAGTAATATCTTTAAAGTCTTTGGGTTGATCAGTAGCAATAATCAGTTTTGTCCCTGGTGAAAATTCACTAATACTGTTGGCTAGTCTTTTCGCACAATCACGATAGACTTTTCTGATGGCTAGAGTGGCAAAACAGAAATTTTTTGAATCTGAAGTCATTTTAAATCTCCTACGATCATGGAAAATAACAATAACCTGTTAATCATCAGTTTCCGAACTCCTGTCTTTATTGCTAACAGTATATTAAGAGAAAATTCTATAATTTTGATCATTTTTTTTCAAAAAAACTAACAAGAATACCCTCTTTCGTATTAGGCAAAATTTTAGGAGTCACCGAAAGTATATCCAAATCTTTCGATATCTTCAGCATACATTTCTCTCACCTGTTCTACTAGGGATGGCGTATAGTATTCCCAATAGGGTTTATGCTCACTAGAACCTGTTTTGTTGGGCATTTCAATACTAAAACCAATCTGATGACATAACTTACTAAAATCCTCATTAAAGTTCTCAACTTTTCCAATGAAGTCTGGTTCTTCTGGGATGAATAAAACTTGGGGTTGCCAATGATGATTTTTAGCTCTCTTCGCAAAATCAATGAAATCTTCTAACTTAGAAAGATCCTCATCTGTCATAGATTTTAGTTGCCTAATTCTCCCTGTGTATTTAGTAAACATTGTCCAGTTAGAGACCATTCTTGCCCAAGGATTTCTAACAAATGTAAATTTGAAGTATTTATCAGAGCTTTGTTTAGGATGAATCAATGTCGCCCTATTACCTTCAGGAAATAAGGTTTTTCTGATGGTTCCAGAGGCAGATTTAGGAATACTAAAGTAAATTATTTTTTTCGCTTCAGAAATATAAGCAAACCCATAGTCTCTGTCTTTTCTTTTTCCCCCTGATGGACAAGGACAAATGGGGCATTCACAAGGAATATTTTGCTCGGCATACCTATAATAATAAGGTTTATTTAAAGAAAAAAGAAATTTTCTAACAGAGCTTTTTAAAGTTTCAATTCTATTCATTTTTTGTCAAAGGGGATAAATAACAGATTTTTCATTTAATCATTCAGTGGGGATTATCTCACGATAATTTTAATTTGTCTAGACTCAGAGCTTGTACCTTATCAAACAAAGTTCCCAACCATTTACAGGACTGAGGGGTTTTTAGTATCATCAACATAATTGTTCTATTCGGCCAATGGCACGAGTATCTGAATCATAATCTTAAGCTTGCCAAAGCGTTGATTTATTGAGCAACGGCATAGTAAATTTTTACCAAAAAATCGTTATGATAGAACCCTCTGGCGAACAACGAGAGATCAAATCATTGGGCAGTGCATCCTTAGATGGTACTCCGTTGGATTATATTGTCGTTATGTCTGCGGTGGTGACAGTCTTAGCTTTTATTCCTTTTTCCATCACCATTGGATCGGGTGGGATTTTCCCTCTCAGTCAAGGAATATTTCCCCTTCTGGGATGGATTTTAGGGCCAGTGGGGGGTGCATTAGCCAGTGGGATCGGAACCCTCATGGGGGTCTTTTTAGCCCCTCATACGGCGGGGATTCCTCCAGTGTCTATTTTTGGGGCAATGGTGGCTAGTTTTGCTGCTGGTTGTATGGTAATCGGAAAACAGCGCAAATATTGGTGGTTTATTATCAGTATTTTCCTCGTTGTCGCTTTTTATCTTTATACGTCTCGTGCCATGAATAATGGGGTCTCTCTTCCTGTTATTATCAAAGGGTCTTTTATTAATTGGTCAGGGTTACTATTGTTTATCTTACCCACTCGAACTTTATTCGCAAAGTGGATTAATAGTCAAAATTTACGGTTCGTTTGGTTGGGTTTATTCTTCGGCAGTTGGACTATTGCTGGACTCTTTCATCTCAGTCAAGCTGTGATTACTTATACTATGTTCAATTGGCCAGAAGAAATTTGGATTTTTTTAATTCCGATTATGCCCTTAGAAAATTTTGTGCGTTCTTTAGTCGGTGCATTTATTGGGGTTCGTGTTATTTCTGGACTCCGGGCGATCGGTATTATGAAACCTCAAGCAGCTATTTATTAATGGCGAATGGAGAATGGAGAATTTAGAGAAACTCATAAGTTTAATTATCTGATCAATAGTAATGATCTGGTAATCTCTATCGAATTTAACTTGTCTCGTCGCAGCACGGAATTTCTAAAAGTGATGTGGAAAGAATCCCTCGTTACAACGAAGTTTAACAAACTATAACGCCGAACCCCGAACTCCAAACACAGGGTATATAATGGTTTTAACTATTGCGCAATAGTACAATGTCAAAAAAGTCAAAAAAGTCAAAAACTTATATTGGAACAACTCAAGCTGCTTGTCGACTTCATTTATCCGTTCAGCGTGTGCGAAAACTCGCTATAGACGGTCGTATCAAAGGAGCCTTTAAAGAAGGTCGTCGCTGGCAAATCCCTGTTTCTCCCAGTGGAATGCCCAAAATAACATCTAAAAAGAAAGGTCCTGAAGGTCGCTGGCGACAACGCAAACAAAAAATCATGACCTTTATTCACGTCAATCAGGGGAAAATTACCTCTAATCGGAAATATAATACTCGTCATCCCGTTATTTCCGTAAAAATGGGCGGACATAGTTTCTTTTGTAGTGAGGTTAGATTTCCAGGACTTGGCCGACTCATTTATGACCCAGATCACAAGAAAGACTGTGGCGCAACATTATGGTTTGAGATTGACCCTGATATTCCTTTACAAATGAATAGCTTTATAGAAGAGGTGTAATCTGAATTAAAAAAATGAAATAATAGCTTTTTAACCAAGTTTTTAGCTATACTCTTTCGTGTAGCTAAGGTCTGCGCTTGATATTTTTTCTTGTCGATATACTTCGATCATCTTTTCTCTAAAATCAATAGAGAAAAGCTATATTGACTATTTGATAACATAGTTATGCTCTATGTTATAATTTTTCCTATCCATTAGTTTAGGTTGTTTATGGAAATTTTAGAAATTCCTAAACAAGTAAAATTCAGACAGAGTTAGTTAGATATAAATATTTTCTCAAAATGAACATTATTGCTAATTTAGATAAAGTCTCTTATTTTTATCCTAATTCTAAAGAACCTGTCTTAAGGGATATTTCTTTAGAAGTTTATGAAGGAGAATTTTTAGGTCTGATTGGGGCAACTGGGGCAGGAAAAACCACCCTTTGTTTAACCTTAAATGGGATTGTACCACAGTTTTATGGGGGTCATTTTTTTGGTTATGTCACTGTTGCTGGTTTGGATACTTTAAAGCAACCTGTCAGTCATTTAGCTGCTTATGTAGGGGCTGTTTTTGAAGATCCTGAAACACAATTAATATCTACTTCAGTTGAAAATGAAATTGCTTTTGCCTTAGAAAATTTATGTGTTGAGCGAGAAGAAATTATCGCCCGTATTCCCCATGTTTTAGAAGCCGTAAGATTAGAAGGAACAGAAAATAAACACCCTCAAGAATTATCAGGAGGGCAAAAACAACGGTTAGCAATCGCTGCAGCTTTGGCCTTACAACCTCGGTTATTAATATTAGATGAACCCACATCCCAACTCGATCCCATTGGTTCAATGGAAGTGTTTTCAACCGTTCAGGAATTAAATAAAGAATTAGGGGTTACGATTGTTATGGTTTCCCATGCAGCAGAAGAAATGGCAGAGTTTAGCCATCGTTTAATTGTACTATCTGAAGGAGAAGTTATAGCAACAGGAAAACCCCAGGAAATTTATTCAGAAATTGAACTATTAGAACGTCATTATCTTCGTCCTCCTCAAGTAGCAAAAACCTTTTATGACATGAAACAAAGAGGTCTAAATATTGCCAATATTCCTGTCACCTTAGAAGCTGGGATTAAGGGTTTAAAACAATTAACCAATTTAACTAATATTATCCAAAAAATTGACGTTGAATCTGTGAGAGAAAATAAAAATCCTTTATTATCCACCAATCATTTAACCCATATTTATGAAAATGGAACGGAAGCCTTACAGAATATTTCTTTGAATATTTATGAAGGAGAATATTGTTTAATTATTGGTCAAAATGGTGCAGGAAAAAGTACCTTAGTTAAACATTTTTTGAACTTACTACAACCCACAAAAGGAACGGTAAAAATCAGAGATAAAGATACTAAAATTTTAACCGTTAGTGACTTAGCGAAATCTATTGGATATGTAGGACAAAACCCCGATAATCAAATCTTTAGTATGACGGTAGAAGAAGAAGTTACTTTTGCTTTAAATAATGTGGGATATGACAAAAAAACAATAGAAAAAAAAGTCACCCAAACCCTTGAAGAAATGGGTTTATTACACCATCGAAATGATCATCCTTTATCCTTACCCAAAGGCGATCGTGCAAGGATTATTATTGCTGCTATTTTAGCAATGGAACCGGATATTATTATCTTTGATGAACCCACGACAGGACAAGATTATAAGGGTTCCCGTGCTATTTTAGAAGTGAGTCGTCAACTCCATAAAATGGGTAAAACCATTATTGTTATTACCCATCATTTATATTTAATGCCAGACTATGCAGAACGAGTTATTATTATGGGGAAAGGTACTCTATTATTAGATGCACCCATTCGAGAAGCTTATCATCAAACTGACTTATTAAAATCTACTTATTTAACCCCTCCTCAAGCGGTTTTATTATCTCAATCTGTCAGTCAATTAAATAATGAAAATTATCCTTTATTAACCCCTAATGAACTAGCAGAGTGTTTTTCTTATGATGAAGTTTGAAACTGTCGATAAACCATCCATTTTTACCCGTTTAGATTTTCGGACAAAACTGCTAATGATGGCAGTTATTACGCTCATTGCTTTTGTCTGGGAAAGTCCTGTTACTGGTGGTATTTTAACCTTAATTGTGGGAACCGCTTGTCTTTTTGCTGGCGTAAAATTACAATACCTTAGCACCGTTTTTAAAGTGATGATTCCTTTCTATATTTTGATAGTAATAGTCATGGGATTTTTTAATGTTTCTCAGGTGAAAACATTGCTAAATACAGAGACATTAAACCCTATTTTCTCTGTTCCCAAAGAATGGTTTTGGGTAGGGGGTTTAACCATGAATCAAGAGGGAATTGTTTATGGACTAAACATCATTTTTAAAACTTTAACCATGGTTTTAATTATTCCTTTGGGCATTTTTACAACAGATATTAATCACATGGTTGTGGGAATGGTACAGGCAAAAATTCCTTATAAAATTGTCTTTATTTTTTCATCAACTCTTAGGTTTTTTCCTCTATTATTAGAAGAGATACAAGGTATTTTAGAAGCACAAAGATTAAGGGGTTTAGCCTTAGAAAAAATGGGAATTATCAAAAAAGTAACCGTTTATGCAACTATCGCTGTTCCCTTAATCTTAAATGCTATGGCCAAATCTCAAAAATTAGAAGTTGTTTTACAATCAAAAGCTTTTTCTGGTAGTTCAAAAAGAACTTATTTACACGAATCAATTTTAACTAAAACTGATTATATTTGCATGATTAGTTTTATTTTATTGTTGCTCATAGCAACGATTTTATATTTTCAATGGGGTGTGGGTAAATTTCCTTGGTTATTGTATTCATAAGAACTTGTAGAGTTTTAGCATTGCTAAACCTTATAACAACCGATGTTATTATATATAATATAAGGGTTGAATTTTGCTTTGGTTGACTATTGTTAAAATATATAGCACTTCTCATACTTGTGAGGTACAAAATTTTCTAGTTTTAGGAGTCTCCGAGTCAGGAGTTCAATATGAGGTGTACCTCATGAGTCCGAGAAACGCTATATTAAAATAGTTGTATCTTGTTCCTATGTTCTTACCCTCATCAAAAAATTGTTGAGGTATAAAGTAATGAATCAACGTATCTCTCATTTTTTTAGGGTTTTAGTTATCTTTATAGGAATCATTATTTTACTCGGTTGGCTGTGGAATATTGAGGTTTTAAAACAAGGACTAATTGGCAATATATCCACGATCAAAGCTAATACAGCTTTATGTTTTTTCTTAGCCGGAATTGCCTTAAGATTGCTTCAAGCGCATCCCTTAACTGGACTAGGATATAGCATAGCTTTACAATATCAATGTCAAGCTCTACAAACCTATGCTGCTAAAATAGAAAATCAGTTAGATGACTTTGACTTAGATAACCTTCCCCAAACCATTGAAGATTTCCTGCAATTATACAGAATCTAGAGAAAGTTTAATGAGAACGCTTTTTATGCCAACGAGAGAAAAACTCTACACTCAGAAGATAAGCAACAACTGAGGTCAATAAACCCACTACAAAACATCCAAAAAACAGAGTAATCAAAAACACTAAACCGGCAGCTTTTAACTGAGACCAAGATTCCCAGTTATCGGGTAAAGTAACAGGGTTTTCTTTAATACCCAACCCTAACAAAAGTTCTCCTACCTTATAATTAAAGGCAAAAATGGGGACATAAGTTAAGGGGTTGCTGATCCAAGTTCCAGCAGCAGCAGCCAGTTTATGACCTCGAAAAATAACCGCTAATAATACCCCAATCACAGTTTGTAGTCCAAATAAGGGGAAACACCCGGCAAACACACCACAAGCTAACCCCCGTGAAATATAACCAGGAGTCCCTCGCAACCGTACAAACCGCAAATAGAAATAACGCCACGATCGCCTTAACCGAGAACGATGACGTTTCCCTTTAAGGGGTTTAGATGGTTTTTTATCCTGGAAAATCACAGAAGAAGTAGATGGATCAGAACGCATTGTTTCAAAAGTAAGCCGATTTACTCTTTTTTTATGCTATCAGTATTTTTTACCATCAATCATGGAGTCTTTATATAGAAACAATGGGTTGAATTCCCGCCTGATCTAAAATTTCAGGAATGAGATCCTCCCGTTTCACCGCCATCATGTGAACCCCTTGACAGAGTTGTTGAGCAAGTTTGACCTGTTCGGCTGCAATTTTAACCCCTTCTTTTAAAGGTTCTTCTGCTTCAGCCAACCGCTTAATGATACTCTCAGGAATCTCAACCCCTGGCACATTCTTGTTAATAAATTTAGCATTTTTGGCAGACTTTAATAGAAAAATGCCCGCTAAAACGGGTTTATCCGTATTGGCCGCAATTTGGTGCATAAACTTATCTAATCTATCAAAATCCGTAATCAATTGACTTTGAAAAAATTGCGCCCCCGCAGCCAGTTTCCGTTCAAATCTTTTTTGTAACCCTGACCAACTGCCGCATTGGGGATCAACTGCTGCCCCAGCAAACAAGTCCAAGGGTTCATCAGGAAGGGGTTTATCGTTAAAATCAACCCCTCTATTGAGTTTATCGATCACCTGTAGCAGTCTGACTGATTCTAACTGAAAGACAGCTTTGGCTTTTTGATGATCCCCTGCTTTGACCGGATCACCAGTCAGGGCTAAAATATTGCGTAATCCTAAAGCATAAGCCCCCATTAAGTCAGCTTGCAGGCCGATAACATTGCGATCGCGGCAAGTCATCTGAGGGATGGGTTCAATGCCATACTGTAAGAGTAAGGCAGAGGCAGCAATAGAGGACATTCGCAACACGGCCCGACTGCCATCGGTAACATTAACTCCATGTACCCTACCTTTGAGCGTTTGAGCCATCTCTAACATTCTAACGGGGTTGCCACCTTTGGGGGGTGTAACTTCTGCGGTGATTAAAAATTCTTTGTTTTGGACAGCTTGACGAAAATGATTAATCATAGTGACGTTGGTGATGGGTTATTAATTAGTTGTAAAAGGTTAAATATCCTAAAGCTTGTTTGACTCGGTTTAGGGTTTCATTGGCGACGGTTTCGGCTTTTTCTTGGCCGTCTCGTAACACTGAGTCTAAATAATCTTTATTATCCATAATTTCTTGATATTTTTCTTGGATAGGTTTGAGAGACTCAATGGTGGTTTCTGTCAGTAGGGGTTTAAATTGTCCCCATCCCATTTCTTGACATTCTTCGCTGACTTCTTGTTTCGTCTTGCCTGATAATACAGTATATAGTCCCAATAAATTATTACATTCAGGACGTTCTTGATTATCAAATTCTAATCCTTTGATGGGATCGGTTTTACACTTTTTGATCTTCTTTTTAATCAGATCAGGGGGTTCTAATAAGTTAATCCGACTGAGATCAGAAGGGTCTGATTTTGACATTTTACGGGTTCCGTCAGTTAAACTCATCACCCTTGCCCCTTGTTTACGGATTAAGGGTTCAGGTATCTTTAAAACGGGCTGATCTTTGGTTCCAAATTTATCATTAAATCTGATAGCAATATCTCTGGTTAATTCTAAATGTTGTTTTTGATCCTCTCCAACCGGTACTTGATCCGCATCGTATAATAAAATATCGGCTGCCATGAGTACGGGATAATCTAACAGTCCCACGCTAACATTTTCCCCTTGTTTAACCGCTTTTTCTTTGAACTGAATCATCCTTTCTAACCAGTTTAAAGGGGTGATACAATTTAAAAGCCAAGCGAGTTCACTATGGGCCGTTACATGGGACTGTACAAAGATGGTCGCATGGTCTAGGTCGATGCCACAGGCTAAATAAAGGGCCGCTATGGTATAAGTATCCTGGGCTAAGGTTTTGGGATTGTGAGGGACAGTAATAGCGTGGAGATCAACCACGCAGAAGAAGTTATCATAATTAACCTGCCCATCCACCCAGGTGCGGATCGCCCCTAAATAGTTTCCTAAGTGGAGATTCCCAGTGGGTTGTACTCCTGATAATACCCTTTGTTTGCCCATTCTACTAAGATTTTACTTTTGACTGAATGTTAATATTTTTTTACAATTATGCCTGATTGTGGGAATTCTGTAAAATGCAGAATTAAGAATGGATAATTAATAATTGAGAATGGATAATGGATAATGGATAATGGATAATTAATAATTGAGAGAATAATAATTATGAATTTTTAGTTTTTTTATAAATTACTGTTGACTCAACTTAGAAAATTAATTCTAAATTCGCGCATTCTAAATTATTCATAACCTGAATAAACTCTACTCCCATCTCCAGGAAAGATATTTAAGGATCTGGGATTAATTTTTTCACCCACAGTAACTTCTAAGGTTTCACCCCAAAACTCAATCGATAACACCTTTCCATTATCACTTTCATAATCATAATATTTACATTTTTGCGTTTTTCTTCTGACAATATTTCCTTCACGACTCATATTCGCTTTTCCAGAGTTAACACGGGTGTAATTTTCATCAGCAAAGTTGAACGTTTTGGGGAGTTTTCCAGCAATATCTAGTTGATTATTGGGTTCTAAAAAAGCAACTTCTACCACATCATCTTCTTCTACAGATAGCCAACGAATATCATCTCCATCTTGTAACATATATTCAAGCCAAGTATCACCATCTTCCTCGTAGATAAGACGGCCTTCTACCACCCAATCTCTATCAAGATACTGCACAATATCCCCAATTTGCAAGTTAAAGATATTTCGTTTTGCAGAGGGTAACTCAGGACGTTTTTTACCTCCTAGAATCAGTCCTTTTTGTTGCATCACTAATAATGTGACACTGACAGCGATGATGAGAATGACAATTAACCAAAACATGATGATTGATCTAAAATATTGGTCTGTTACTAATTTGTTAATCTTATATTAATACAATTCTTGGCTTTAAGATACTTAGTTATGATATAAGTTAACTAAAAGTAGATAAAAAACTTGAGTATTTTTGATTATGCCAGCTAAAGATATTTTTCATGATGGGGGGTTCCTAAAGATGATATTGTTTTAGCTTATCATGCACCTTATCGTCGACAATATACAGGTTTTGCTGTTCAATAATAAATATATTATCAAAATATTTCTTTTTCTATATAGATGAAGATACGGTTAGTGAAAGAAAAAAATATATTAATGATTTTATTCTCTCAGAAAACATAGAATTAGGTAAAACAGAAACAGTTTTAATTATTTAAAATCGTTGTATCGAAACTTGGTTATTAGCAAAAAGATTATTTTGAAGAGTTGTTGAAAAGAATAATAGATGAATCTAACCATCTACAGACTTTTCAAAAATTTATTGAGTTTTGTGATAGAGTTAAAAACAATTTATCTGAAAACTCTGAATAATAATAAAATCAAGTTCTCCTGAAAGTTTGGGGTAAAAACGATAACAGATTATATAGTTAAAATGGTAGGTTACGGTGTTTATAAAAATCTATGGTGTTTTTATCAAAATCAACTCCGCACCTAATATGAAATCCGCTTAATTACCCATGATTAAAATCATGAGTGCAAACCCCTCCCCCTCTGCTTCCCCTGCTGACTTCACTAAAAAGTATAGTGTTCAAACCGATTTCATATAACCCACCCTACAATAAAGTTTAACCTCAATAAGCAATAAAACGAGACTGAAATTGATAACGAACAATAATCGGATGAGAAAGACGATTAATACTAACATCATCATAAATAGGAATATCTTTCGGTAACTCAAATAAATGAGACAACATTTGAGGAGTCAAAAAACGAGTATTGATAGGAAGTTCTAACTGTTGCGCATCAATAGGGTTACGAGACGCTAAAACAAACCCCCAAGGGCCAAAACTAGGGACATCAATCATATAAGGTTTTGCCGCTAAACCCGCAGCAGATAAAGTTTTAACAATACAACTCAATACTTTCGGTGCAAAAAAAGGACTAGATGCTTGCGTTACCAATACCCCATCATTCCCCAAACAACTCATTAAACGACGATAAAACCCCTCAGTGTATAACTTAGCCAAGGTTTTCTCATCTGGATCAGGAAAGTCAGCAATAATAACATCAAACGTCTCCTTTAACTTAGGGACTTCCATAAACGCATCCCCATATATAACCTTCACCCTCGGATTCCTCAACGCATTTTGATTGACAACTTGTAACTGAGTATAACTGTTAGCCAGTTTTACCATTGTCGGATCTAACTCAATGAGGATAACCTGTTCAATATTGTCCCATTTCAACACTTCTCGAATAGCCATACCATCCCCCGCACCCAAAACTAAAACATTACCGGGGTTTTTAGCTGCACTCATAGCAGGATGAACTAATGCCTCATGATAACGATATTCGTCTAAAGTAGACAGTTGTAGATCCCCATTGAGAAATAACCTGACATCCTTCCCCCTGCGAGTTAAGACAATGCGTTGATACTTCGACTGTATGCGTTTAACAATGGGTGCATTGTATAAATTATTCTCTAACTGGTTGCTGATAGGGATAGAAATGGGTGCCAAAGTTAACAATAATATTGCCACCCCTAACCCCAGATATCCCCAACGACGCAGAAGAGGAAACTGACGGGCGATCGCAAATACCATCAACGCAGGAAACGATCCTAAAACAAAGGCCGTGGGAAACATCCCCAACCAAGGTAAAAAGAGAATAGGAAAGGCCAATGAGCCAAATAAGGCCCCTAAATAATCTAACGCTAACACCCCTGATAAAGCATCCTTTACCCCGTCGCATTTTTCCAAAATTCGTGTCAATAAAGGCACTTCTAGCCCCGCTAATAGCCCTAAAATGACTGTTACCAGAAATAACTGTAACCAGATTGATTGACCAATAATAAAGATGGCAAATAACCCTAACGGGAGAATAGCGGTTAAGGGAGCGATCGCTAACTCAACCCAAACGAAGGCCAATAATAACCTTCCTTGTAAGGGGTTTCCTTCGGCATTAGGAGCAATAAACCGACTGAGATAAGAACCCACCCCCATCGCTGCTAAAAAACCCCCCACAGCTATTCCATAAGCTAAGGCCTGGTTGCCCATCAAATAGCTGGCCAAAGTCCCTAACAAAAGTTCTACAGCTAACCCTGTTCCCGAAGAAACTGCAGCCGCCATCAATAGTAAACGTTTTTGGATGTGATTCAACAAAATTGTCAAAAGAAGGCCCTACTTCATCAAGACACAAGTTTTAATTGAGTGTATCAAAATTTCGTTTGAGACCCGTTATTTGTGGCTTTAGATAATTAAAGGTACTTAGAAGCTATTTAAGCATTAATACTTAACAATATTCAAGTAGATTGAGAAGACCAATTTTTATTATGTAAAAATTTATGAACTCACCAATCTATTGTGATATCAATCACATACATGATAATACTTAATTAATAAACTTAATATAAAGCAATAAGCAATAAATTCAACTAATAAAGAGAGTTAAAACTATGAATAAGCAACAACTCAACGAAATCTACTTCATAGCTGAACAAGAAAAAAGATCATCAGATAGCTATTACTTAAATCGACTAACATCCTTATGGGGAGAAGACTGTTTTGATTTAGAGAAAGAAGATTGACACTCTCTCGTTAAATCAAAGATTGTAACGGGAGATTCTTGCCTCTTTCAGATTGCCTCGTAACTAGATGCTAATTTCTTAGCACCCCCGTCCGACCGACTCCAGAGGAGTTAACCCAGGTAGAACTTAACTTCGTTAAGTATATTGAGTATTTTGAGCGGTTCCTGTCACAATCTGACGCACCTGTGCATCGGTAAGATTGGGGTTCGCTTCTAACATTAAAGCAACCACTCCGGCTACATGGGGAGCGGCCATAGACGTGCCTTGATAGCTGTCGTAGGTATTGTTGGGAGTTGTAGACAGAACAGCAACCCCTGGAGCAGTAACATAAGCAGTTCTCTCCACATGGGCCAAGTTATCATCCCCTGAACGATTAGAGAACGAAGCCATCTCATTATTGTAATCCACAGCACCCACAGCTAAACCCCAAGTGTGGGCCAATGTACTAGGATAATTGTTCACCCAATCCCACATATCATTACCGGCAGACATAACGACAATGACACCGTTGTTACTGGCATATTCTAGAACCGGTCTCAAGTCCGCTTCAAGCTCATCCTTATAGACAATCGAGTCAACCGCACCATACCCTAAACTCATGTTAATCACATTAGCCCCATTATCCACAGCATAACGAATCCCTTCAGTGAGAGATTCCGTCGTACCACCATCATCCCCTAAGACTTTAACGGGCATAATTTCAGCATTATAGGCCATTCCTGTCACTCCAAAATCATTCTTGAGTGCGGCAATGGTTCCAGCAACGTGAGTGCCATGGCCGTCCAAATCGAGGGTATTATTATTACCATCAATGGAATTCCAACCATAGACATCATCAATGTAACCATTACCATCATCATCAATGCCATTGTTAGCAATTTCACCAACATTTGTCCAGATGTTGTCTGTTAAGTCTTCATGATGACGATCAACTCCAGTATCCAGTACCGCAACCACCACACCTTCACCAGTGTAACCAGCGTTCCAGACTTCAGGAGCGTTAATTAACTCGGCCCCCCAATAATTACCTCCTAAGTCAGGAACCTCGGCAAAAGTCGGCTGATTAATCGCTTCAGCAACTGCTGCTGCAGCATTGATTAAACCATAACCAGAATTAATGCTATAACCATCCACAGAAGGAGCAATATCGATGGTGACAGAGGCGATATTATTGGTTTCATCCCATTCCTCGATGGAGTCGTAACCATCCACCACCATAAACAGGGTATAGCTACCTGGGACAACATTACCAAAATCTAGATAGAACTCACTCGACAGGGTGAGAGAACCATCCACTTCAATGGGGGAAATAGCATAATTAATGGCGAACTCATAATCAGAACTATCCAGGGTTTCATCGCTAGAGAGATAAGCTCTCACCCCAATTAAAGTATCTGCGATGGTGGTGTTACCATAATTATGGATAGTATAGCTAAACTCCCCATAATCCCCTAGGGTAAAAGAATCAGGCGCATTAATGTCACTATCACTGATAGCTAAATCTGCTAATTTTTGTCCTGTTACCGTGATTTGTTGGTAAGCAAGATTATTATTCTCATTGCTTTCACTAATGCTATTGAAACCATCCGCTTTGGCTAAGAGATAATAGTCACCAGGGGTAAGATTCTCATCAAATCCAACCACAGCAAAGGTATCATCTGATGCTCCTGCGGATAAACGAGAATTCAGATTAGCATCAAGATCGAGGTAGGTATCTGTTGCATCAAAAGTGGTATCTGTGGAGAGATAAAAACTGGTATAAGTCGACGGTCCATAGAAATCGACAGCACCATCCCCTTGATTACTGATAGTATAGTTTACCCACAGGGTTTGGCCCGCTTCCACCGTATTGGCACTGGAGAGACTACTAATAACTAAGTCGGGTTGAGTTTCTCCCAAAACCGTCACTTGTTGATAGGTAATGTTATTGCTTTCATCACTCTCAACCATCACCTGCTCTCCATCTGCTTGGGCCAAAAGATAATAAGTCCCAGAGGCAAAATTGCTATCTAAGGTGAAATAAGCATAGGATGAACGGGATTGACCGGCAGCTAAATACCAATCAGAAGTTGATTTACCGGTTAAGTAGGTATCTGTTGCATCGAGGGTGGTATCTGTAGAAAGATAAAATTTAGTGGTACTTGCTGAGGTGTAATTGGAACTATCGGCATTACCATTGCCTTGATTGGTGATAGTATAGTTCATCCAGACAGATTGACCCGCTTCAAGGGTATTGGAGACTGAGAAATTACTGACAATTAAATCAGGGTTAACAGACTGAGTGCTAACATTAGCTGATATTCCGGTTAACTCATCCTTGTCTTGGGGGTTGCTAGAATAGTCTTCAATAAGGCTGTTTAGTTTGTCTTGAAAGTTAGAATGATGGTAGCGAAGGTCAGAAGAGACAGAACGAAACAGTCCTTTAAATGAGTTGTTGACCATTTCTGCTTCAGGAGAGGGGGTGAAACTCTCTTCATCTTTAAGAAATTGGGTTTCTAGAGTATCTTGTACATATTGACTGATATCCTCAGATCCTAAGAGTTGAGTCGGTTGGGTTGGGGTGGTATCGAGTCCTAAAAGAGATGGAGGGGCGATCGCTTTTTGGTTTGGATCGAAACCATTAGGATCAATAGGACGATTTTCTAAGACATTGGGTTCAAACATAGTGAAAGATTCCTCAAAAGCCGATTTGATCTAACTTTAGGAAGGTTCACCCAGAGAATACGAAGGGGTGAGGAAAATTTCACCTCACCCCTTCACGAAGTCAGAAGTTATACTAAATCCGCTTTAGATAGTAGACAATCATCAGCATGGGATTGGAAATGGTTAGCCCTTTTGACATACTCCCCCACGCTCATCACAGATTATAGTGGGGGATTCTTTCGACATCACTGTTAAAAATTCCTTGCTCAACGAGACGACTTAAATAATCAATGTTACCATTAAGAACCCAGAGGTCGGACTCTCCCAAAGTCATGAGTTAGGCCAAATTTTTGATGAGGCGAAAACCAATGTGAGTGGTTCCAGTATCGGGTGACTGAGACTCCCGTGCAGCCGGACGGTATCGACTGCAATAGTTGGGCGCACAGAGATGAGAACCACCTTTAATGACGTGTACCGCCCCCTCGGCAGGTTTTTTGGGGTCAAAACTTTCGGCTTTATTAGGGCCTTCTGGATTGACGCTATGAGCCAGATCCTTTCGCTCAACCCGATACCAGTCGGCTGTCCATTCCCAAACGTTACCTGTCATGTCATACAAACCGTAACCATTGGCTTCAAACGAACCAACGGGAGCCGTTCCCAAGTAGCCATCCGCTTTGGTATTTAGAAAAGGAAAAAGTCCTTGCCAGGTGTTGGCTTTTTTTGCGGAATAGTCTTTACCCCAGGTGTAGGTAGAGTCTTTTAAACCACCTCTGGCGGCGTATTCCCATTGAGCTTCGGTGGGAAGTTTTTTCCCTGCCCACTTGGCATAAGCTGAGGCATCTTCATAGGCAATATGAACAACGGGATGCTTTTCTTTCCCTTTAATATCGCTATCGGGGCCGTAGGGATGTTGCCAGTTTGCACCCGTAACCCAATGCCACCAACTCATATAAGCAACTTGTTGAATGCCTTCTGTAGGAGGTTGAAAAACAAGAGACCCAGGCGATCGCTCCTCATCGGGTAAGTCAGGAAATTGTTCTTTTGATAGGGGACGTTCGGCGACGGTAATGTAACCTGTATCTTGGACAAACTGGGTAAATTCGGCGTTGGTAATTTCATGGGAGTCAATGCAAAATGAACTGACACTAACATCTTCAACTGGTAGTTCTTCGATAAATTCTGGTTTATCCGACCCCATTTTGAATTCCCCTCCCGAAATGAAAACCATATTTTCGGGACAAGTTGAAGAGGGTACAGCAGATGCACTCGGAGTAAAAATAGTAACAGTCAGAATAAAAACACTGAGAACAATTAGGAGTTTTTGAATGTAATTTTGAGAATTATCCATCATTTGAGTTGCAGAATTATTTCGGTACAGAGAAACTTCATTTATTTAATATGAGAGGGAAAAGCTCCCGGCTGACTATAGCCGGGAGGTTAAGTTTAACTTAGGTTAGTAAGTTAATCTGACTAATGAGAGTTTGATACTGCTTCATTCGGGTTCTAGTTGAAATAATTTTGGAGTATTTTTCTAACCTTGTTACAAAAACCATTTCTGGCTTTTGACTTCGTTATCGAATAACTTCCTGAATTATTAAGTCCCACAAATCTTCATTACTCACTTCGATTTCAGGTGGCTGGGGAGCCAATTCGTCCAGCAACTCAACCGTCAGTTTATTCAAAGTGCCAGTGAAGGGGAAAGGAACTTCATCGGCGTAATCCAGTGAAACAGGAGAACCCAAATCTGTCCCAACATCGAAGCTCTCACTAGCGGTAAAAGCAGCAGGCACCGTGCGCTCAACCGTGGTACTAGCAACTTCTTCTAGAGCATCCTTGTTTGGACCAACCTTAATCACCACATTGGCTGGAGCAAGGGGTTGCAGACTAGTGAAGATAGTTTTCACTTCAATGGTCTGAGGACCGGTTGGGATCGTTCCTTCGGATTCAGCTTTGTACCGATCCAACAACATCATGTTGTACTCGTACTTGAGCTTTCCGTCCTCCATAAACAAGGTCAAACCGCCACTCGCACCACCGAGAGCATAGAGGACACCGGAATCGTTACCGTTTAGGTCAACATCGATCGTCACCAAGTTGCTTTGACGACCCAGACCTGGTGCGGTAAACTCAGGCATCCGAGTCGTGGTGGTATCAAACGTCCAACTTGTGTAAGGAGTTCCGATCCGATCTTCAGGTTTGATGCGAGTCCAGAGACCGCCGCCAATAGGAAAGACCTTATTTTCTTCTGCTTCTTGCAAAAACAGTTGCTTCATCATCTCCAGAATCTCTGGCTGATCGGCTGCAAGATCGTTCTGTTGCGTGAAGTCCGTCGTCAAGTCGTATAATTCCCACACATCATCACGAGAATCCCAGTCTGCTAAAGCTTCACTGTCGCCGGTAGTCCAGGGAGTCAGAGGACCAAACGTGCAGGCATACCAGCCATCGAAATAGATGCCACGACTGCCGTTATTCTCAAAATACTGGATCTGCTTTTCACCTGGTGCATCAGGATCGTTAAAGGTATAGGCCATGCTAGTGCCATC
>JBFRWG010000091.1:0-5754 GCA_051439445.1 Crocosphaera sp. | reverse complement strand
GGTCATTCTCTGATTCCACTAAAGGAAGACGATATTTAATCAATTTATCTCCCTCTTGTAAATCTTTGGCCTCAACAATTTTTACTTTGCCTTTGTAGTTTTCTTGAACATGAAACTTATGATAATAAGTACAGTCCAAGGACTCACCATTAGAAAAGTGAACTCTTAACAAAGGTTGATTTTCTCCTGTCTTTTTAACTAAAACTTCTGACCATTCTGAGCCATTCCAAACATTAACTTTTTCTCCCACGACATCAGCGATCGCTATTTGCCCCCTATCTGTTAATATTTTTGTCTCAGGGGCAACACATAAATTCACACCCGGAATATAACCATCATGCTTGTTAGGATTCGCCTTATTAATGGTATCTTTAAACGCTAAATAAGGCATCCCCGTTTCTACCTGCGATCGCATAATACTCTTAAACAATTCACGAGCATTCACCCTTTTATACAGGGTAATTTCTCTATCTAATTCTGCTTCAATTAAACGATAAGCTGCCTCAAACTTTTCTCCCCATAATTCAGCTAATTCAATACCAAACTTCTCCCGTACTTCATAGGGATCAACTAATGTCCATTCCTCCTTGTTTTCCACCCGACGCATAAATTCATCGGTCAAAATTAACTGCGGAAACACATCATAAGCTTTCCGTCTTTGATCTCCATTTTCTGTCTGTATTTCCAAAAATTCTGGCACATCTAAATGCCAAATATCCACCCCAACGGTCACGGCCCCTGCTCGTCTACCTCCTTGGTTAACTGCGATCGCAGTATCATTTAACAACTTAATCCAGGGAATAATACCCCCAGAAGCATTATTTTTCCCCATTACCCAGCTACCCGTGGCCCGAATACGACTGACATTAACCCCAACACCACCGCCATTTTTGGAGATTCTAGCGGTATTGGTAATCTCTTCAAAAATGCTCTCTAAGTTGTCATCAATAGACAAAATAAAACAACTGGTCAACGACCCCCCTGGAACCCGTAAATTAGCTAAAATCGGGGTGGCTAGAGACACTTTTCGTTGGGCTATGGCTTCGTAAAATCGTCTCGCCCAAACTAATCGATTTTCGGGACGTTCTACCGTTGCCAAAAGTAAAGCACAAGTTAACAAAGCTTCTTGTGGCAGTTCATCCGATAATAGATAACGACTGGTCAATAAAACTGCTGCAGCATAGTCATAGTCTGTATCCCAGTCTGGATTAATCCATGCTCCTGCTTCTTGTAATTCTGTCGTAGAATAGGTTAAGAGACGATTATCGTACTGTCCCGATTCTACTTTAGTCTTTACCGTCGTTTCATAGTTTCCATACTGATAACCCCGACTGACTAAAGTATCTTTCCAGAGACTCCATATATGTAGTCTCCCGGCAACATAACGCCAGTCAGGCTCGTCGGGACTACACATTTCTAAAGCACAGTTAATTAAATTATCCTGGATCTCTCTGGTGGTAATACCATCCCGTAGACGAGTGGTTAACCCTGCTTCTAAAGCAATACTATTAACCTCTTTTTCAGCACAAGCCCAATCTACAACAGCACGGATCTTACCTATATTTAAGGCAGTCCAAGATCCATCCCTTCGTCTCACTCTAATGCGACTCTCTCCTAGCTGTGAATGATAACTAGGATGAGAAGCTTGAGGGTTGCCAAAATAAGTTTGCTCAGAGGAAGTTAAGACGGTGGGTTGCATCATTTATACTACTAGGACTAATCAGAAAACTAATAACTTTGTACTTATTTTTCGCTGAAATTGGTGTCAACTTGATAAGGACACTTTTTGGTTATACCACAGATATGGTGTTATGTCTTGAACAATATTGGAACAATTACCCTATATATGGATTATGTGGATTTTTACCATAACGGGTTTTTGTTCTCATAATTGTGATTTAGACTACATTTGATGAAAAATTGAGAGTTAATTATTTTTAATAAAATGAACTTGTAAAAGCCATACTAATATTCATAAAAGTAAAAATTTGCTTTTTGATAATACTTTTTGTAAATAGTCTTGATAGAAAGGCAAAAAATCCATAAATTCTGATAAAAGATTATGATTTAGAATAAGCCTTTTTATCATTTTTATGAGGATAATTGCTGTCCATTTCTAACAATTAGACATTTTCCCGTCTAGATAGACTATTCCTACTGCTTGCTGGCTATCCGAAAGATTGTGGAAGAAGAGTCTGTATCAGACGGGTTACTGTCTGAGCGAGGGCGCGCCCCATCGTCTTACGTTGGTGTACTTCACGGAACTTATCTCTATAATTATAGACAAGTCCAAATATTTTTAGATGCGGTTTAAATATGTCTAATTACTTTTGACACTCCACGCACTTTTAGGGTGTGGATTCTTAAGAGACAAAAAGCCTTAAAGGGTTGGCCAAAAACCCCCTAGACACTCGCTCATAATTGAGTCTGTGCTTACTTTTTACCAAGATATTAGCACTGCCATTGATATCGGCTGAAACAAGATGTTTACCTTTTGTTCGATACAAACCCCGTTTAATTCTTTGGCCAGAAAACTTATGTTTACTGGGGTTATCAGCATTAAAATTGATAGTATATAGCGAAATACTGTAAGTGTAAAGCCGTCCTGAACGCGATGCAGCGAGGTCTTGGTGGTTTCCATCAAGGAGCGACTGCATCAACAAGGACGGGGTTTAGGACCCAATTTTTCGATGACTAAAATTACAATTATTGGTGCTGGAATCATTGGAGCAGCGATCGCCTATGAATTAAGTTTGGTGAAAGGATTAGACATTACCCTAATTGATGCAAAACAACCTGCTTCGGGGTCAACTGGTGCTGCTTTAGGGGTTTTAATGGCTATTATTAGTCACAAAACCAAGGGAAGAGGGTGGAAGTTGCGACAGCTTAGTTTGGAGCGTTATGAAACCTTAATTCCTGAGTTAGAAGCGATCACCAATAATCCGATTCCTGTCAACCGTCAAGGTATTTTAATGTTACGGTTTACCGGTGATCCCTTAGACAGATGGGCAAAATTAATACAGTTTCGTAATGCTCACGGATACCCCCTAGAAAGTTGGGATCAAAATGAGTTATTGAAACGCTGTCCCCAAGTTCAAAATGAGCGTGTTGTTGGGGCTATTTATTCCCCTCATGATAGACAAATAAACCCAACTGCCTTAACTAAATCCCTTGTTGTAGCTGCTTCAAATAACGGAGTAAACTGTCAATTTGGGATCCAAGTTGAAAAAATTGTGCATAAAAGGCTAGAAGACTCAAATAATGCTCAATCATACGAGATTAAAACCTCACATAATACCCTAAAAACGGATTGGTTAATTATGTGTGCGGGGATAGGGTCCACTGCTTTAATCAATGAGTTACAACCGATGGTTAATATACAACCGGTTCTTGGACAGGCGATACAAATTAAGTTAAATAATGTTTTAGGTAACATCAATTTTCAACCTGTGATTACAGGGGAAGATATTCATATTGTTCCTATTAATTCTAGAGAATATTGGATCGGTGCTACCCTAGAATTTCCTGATACAATAGGAGAAATTACAGCGAAAAGAGACTTATTAGAACAGGCAAAAAAACAAGTCTTTTCTGTTTGTCCTGAGCTAAAAAAAGGCGAAGTTGTAAACAGTTGGTCAGGAAAACGTCCCCGTCCTGATGGTGAACCTGCTCCTATCATTAAAGAAGTTCCTAACTATCCTCATCTATTATTAGCTACTGGTCATTATCGTAATGGTATTTTGTTGGCACCAGCAACAGCTTTAATGATTAAAGAGAAAATCGTTCAGAATTGTAATAAATTGATATGTTAAAATTATTAAAGTTTTATCCAATTCTAGAGGTATGGAGACTTAATATTTTGTAACGTTAGAAAAACTTATGTATCCCAAAAGAAATTCAAACCTTTACCTTGCTCTTCTTGGGCCAAATATTGGGGATAATTGATCCTGTAAGGGAATGCAGAAAGCAAGAGGTTTTACGTATGGAAATGAGTAATCTTCAATTATGGGTCATGTTGTTGTTTAATACCTTCGTTTGCTTATTAGTTCCCCGACTATTAACAACTCAATGGGTCAAGCTGTTTTCTACAGGTAGTAAGTCTGTTTTTTAACTGTTTTTATTCAAAAAAGAATAGGGGCAATTAGTTAATTGTCCCTATTCTTAACAAAAATATTAAGGGTAGTTAACCTGCCTCAGCCAAGACAGAATTCCCTCTTAAAAGTTTAATAGCTGCTTTGTATTGTAAGTCATTATCTGTCCCTATTTCTTGATAAGAAATAGCAGTTTGATCAACCACTTGATCAGGTTTAATTCCTAGCTTATGAATATCTTTGTGATTGGGTGTTTCATATTTAGCCACTGTAATCGCTAAACCGGCACCATCAGGTAACTCAAATAGGGATTGAATTAACCCTTTGCCAAAGGTTTTTTCTCCTACTAAAATTGCTCGTTCATTATCTTGCAACGCACCGGCTAAAATCTCACTAGCACTAGCTGTTCCTTGATTCACTAGTAATACTAAAGGATCATCCGTTAAAGCCGGCCCTAAAGCAGTGAAACTATCTTGTACCCCTTGACGGTTTACCGTATAAACAATCGTCCCATTATCCATCCATAAACGAGCCACTTCTATCCCTGCTTGTAAAAGTCCACCAGGATTATTTCTCAGGTCTAAAATATAAGCTTGCGCCCCTTCTTTTTCTAAATCATTAATCGCTTCTGCCATTTCTTGGGCTGCATTGGCACTGAACTGATTCAAACGAATATAACCAATGGGAAGATTAGGAATTGGTTGATCTAAACTAGCAGTCACAGGACTTAAAGAAATGCGACCTCGAACGATCTCCACCTCCCGAATTTTAGACATTTCTTGATGAGGTAGAATAGTTAAAGATACTTTTGTACCACTTGCTCCACGCATTCTGGTGGCTGCCTCATCTAAGGTTAATGTGGTAGTATCCACATCATCAATTTTTAAGATGCGATCGCGCGCTTTGAGTCCTGCTGCTTCTGCTGGAGAGCCGTCAATGGGGGACACCACTTCTAAATTACCCGTATCAGGATTAATATTAATCTGTAAGCCAACCCCTGATAATTCTCCGGCGGTACTAACCTGTAAATTATGATATTGTTCCGGTCTTAATAAGCGGGTAAAAGGTTCATCAAGACTGGACAACATCTCCTCAATCGCGTTGTAAGTTTCCTCTCGATCTTCCAAGGGACGTTTTAATAAATCTTGTCGTAATAACCACCAATTTTGATGGTTAAAGGTATCATCTAAATAAGACTGATTGACCAATCTCCACGATTGTAACAATAGTTTTTGATTTTCTGTAAAAGCTCCAGCATTAGGAGTCCAAGCAAAACAATTGAAGAGGAGGGCAAAACTAACCAGAAGCGTCACCCAAAATGCGCGTTTTCTCATAAGACAAATGAAGATGTTAATGTTTTTAATGACGTTAAGCAATTTATGAGTATACTTCTATTCTGTTGAAATTATAGCAAATTGACAGAGGGACATTTAAAACTAATTTTGTAGAGTGGGCAGAGTTTTCTAGATTGTAGGTAATTGAGACAGCTCTGTGATTGGCCCACCTGCTGTTTTAAGATTTTGTTGATAAACAGTCTCTAAAACTTAGTTTGAAATTAACAATAAAAAAAGGGTTAACCCAATATTGGTCAACCCCTAGGCTTGGGAACGCGCGCTAAATTCTAGCTGTGAAGAACTAAATTGATATTAGCTTTGCCTAAGTT
>JBFRWG010000090.1:0-4006 GCA_051439445.1 Crocosphaera sp. | reverse complement strand
CACCAATAACGACGCATGGCCATTTTGCCTTCTCGTTCTAGGCCAATATCTGAGTCAGTGAAAAATTCATCCCCATATAATTTTTTCAGCCAAGTGGATTTAAATACCCCTGTTTTTCCATGTAAGACTAAAGCTTCATCATGTTTACACCCAGGTTGAAAAACACTAGCGACACTAGCAATTAATTTGAGTTTAACCATCAAGTCATAGATGGGGTCTTTGGTGCCAAAATAACGAGTAGAAAGGTTATCTATATTAATGGGGCTAACGGTTTCAGAGACTTCATTAAGATAATCTCTGACGGGATGATAACTATTTTCTTTGGCGATTTTTAAGCCTATATCAATGGCTTTTTCTTTGCGGATCTCCAGTCCATGATGTTCAGCTAAATCTAAATAATATTGCTCTAGTTCAAAATCTTCACCGTCTTTTTCCACTCGTAGTTTCATTTCATTAAACTGTAAAGATTCTCCTTCAATGGCTCGAATTTCAGCAATTTGTTTTTGAGTTGGTGACTCTCGTTTTGCCTTCTTAGACTCTTGTTGGTCATAGTCACTGGCGATAGGAAAAACCTGTTTAGCCCGTTTAACTTGGGTATGAAAACGGTCAGGGCTATTGATGGTAAGCCAGTCGTCCACCCCTTTTGCTCCGTTCCAAGTCACCTTAAATACTTTGGTGTTTGAGTTATATTCCTTAATTAACCCTGCGGTTTTCCTGATAATGTTATGGACGGTTTTTCTGGTCTTAGAATTAGCGTCACAGTCAAAGCCAAAATAAAGGTGACGATTTCCATTACAGAAATACTCGATGTCAGGGTGTAAGCTACGCTCTCCCGTTTCCTTATCGGTCTTGTAACAGTGGGTGACACCACTAACCCCAACGGCGAAGTATCCCATTGAGAGGAGACAGGCTACTTTTTTGGCCCCTTCTGTGAGGAAAAGGGGAATTTGTGGATGATCTATGACCCATTTGTAAATATTTGTGTAGACCCCAATGGGAACCAGATAACGTTCTGAGATTTTTTTCCAGATAGAAGGGGGAACGTGAAAGGCGAATAATTGGGGCGTAGAACCGAGGGGAGCCTCGTATTTGATGGTTTTACCATTTTCAGGATTTTCGCGCGGATTGTCGGGCTTAAAGCAGCCGTAGGAGGTAGATTCTCCTGTCCTTACGTTGACTGAACCGCACCACCAGCCTCCATCACGACAATGATCATGACGGGCTAATTCGGCGTTACTGAGTCGTCCATCGTTTCGGCGTTGGGCTTCATGGAAGGCTAGGAGGTACTCATAGACGTTATCCCCATCAATGCTAAAAATTTCGTTAGCTTCGATTAGATCCTTATCAACGCTGCTGTTAAGCCATTCTTGGTAATGACTGGGGTTGAGTCGATATCCATCTGTAGTGGGGATGGAGGGGGTTGTGTTATCGTAGGAACTGTGGATATATGCTAAGTCCACAGCAGATTTTGTTTTGCTGTTATTTTGCATTATTCAAATTTTTAGATAAAAGATAAAAATTCGATGTCCTCCTCAAAAGCAGAAATTGAGGGGGACATTTCCTATATTAATATGTTTGCTCTCTATACTTGCAAAGGAAGTTTAGAGATAAAAAACGTAACCAAACCAATTCTGGAGCTTGGAACAAGGAGCTAGAGAGGTTCAAAACCTTGTCTAATGGGGGCTATGGGAATTAAGGATACGGAAATTGTCATTTCCTTAATCTTCATTCTCAAAAACTTTAGATTATGCTGATTGATTCCGTTTTTGGTTTACAGCCAGATATGTAAGAACAATACTGGTGATTTCTGTCACAGACTTAAAGCACATAAAAGACTATCTTGATAACAATTGCCTAATTGGGGATAATGAATGCTAGGATAAAAAGTTTTTAATGAATTCAAATTATGACCAAAAAAGAAGCAATTGAATTGGCCAAAAAATTTAATTGGACAGAGGCGGATGCTAAACGAGCTTTCTCTGACTTAGATTTCCAAGAAGCTGACGAACAAAAACTTTTAATTGAATTAGCTAAATTTGCCGGGTCAGAATTATTAAATCGTCAGCGACTTCAAGCAGCACAGAAAGCACAAGTAACCCGAAAGAAAAATGAAATCAAACAAATAGAAACCGAATATCAACAACACATGGAACAAAGTCAGCAAACCATCGAAGAAATGCAAAGTTTGTTCCTTCCTGTTATTGGTAAACTTTATAGTTTTTCTAAGCAATTTGGATTACAAGATCCTTGGATTGAAGCCATGTTAGAAACCTATGAACAACATCAACAAAAAGCTTCATAATGAACCTAAAACTATTCAAAACGAAACGTTAACGACCACTCGAATACAGTTAAAGGGATATGGTGCGAGTCAATATCAAGCGAGAATTATGACTGAGCAATTGACTCCTATGGGCATTAAAAAAAGGTCTTATACTTATGCTGTATCCGATGTTATCTCATCAATGCGACAAATCTTAGAAAATCCTCGTATTCACTTAAAAACTCGACGAACTATCGAAGGTATTTTAACAAGTTTATTAAACCGCTTAGATAATGTGGTAAATGTGCCGTTTATCCAAGGAAATGACCCTCAGTTAAGTCAAATTAGTAAAGCGTTATTTAAAAAGATGATTACTACTAATCGTTATCTTACAGAACTTAATGGTAAGGTAGCTACTATCAAAGGAAAAAATCAATAAGAAAATGGATAATCAAGTTTATTCTTTACAGGACTTAAGTGAAAAATCATTTCGATTAAACTTTAAGGTCAATGAATACTTAAAAAAAACACAAAAGAAAATCGAGAAAATCAAAAGTAAATATGAGCCAAGAAATCAGTTTAACTCTTGGCGTAATTCTCAGGAAGGAAAACAATGGAAAGAAGAACAATATCAGCGACAAAATAAACGTTGTCCGATTTGTAAACAACCGATTCTGTCTTTAAAAGGTTCTCATATTGACCATATAAAACCCCTTGCTACTCATCCACATTTAGCATTAGATCCCAAAAATATGCGAATTACTCATGGAGCTTGCAACATTTTAAGGGTGAATACAACTGAGAATTAAAGTTTAACGAGAAAAACCCCGACCCCGACGACGTTGCTTTTCTCGTTGTTGACGATCGCGTGCTAATTGAGCGATACGTTGACTAATTTGTGAGTCAACATCGTGAATCATTTTTCTATCATCATCGGTTAAATTAGCTGTTACTTTGCCGTCTTTCCGTTCAAAGATTAACCCTCGTCCATCTTTGGCGTGTAACTCCATCGTTTGTTTATCAGTTGAAAGCTTGAAAATATAGCGTTTCCCTTCATAAGTGCTAAAACCGTTTTTAGGTTTGGCTTTGACATAACGCATTAAGCGAATAAAAGTCGAATAAATTACCACGTTACTTAAGTCCTCTTGATGTTGAGATGGAGTTAAGGACGGTTGTTGTTCTCCATTCGGTTGAGTTTGATTTCGATGTTGTTGAGGAGTCCGTTGATTTTCTCCAGTTGGTTGCTGTTGGGGGGAAGGAGCTTGATTAACATCCAGGTTCCGAGACTGGAGGTTATCAGAGTTAGTCCTATCAATTTTAGGAGAGTTAGGGGACGGAACATTATCACGTTGTCGAGGAGTTTTTTTGTTTCCTGTTTCTCGTACTGTGCTGCTTTCCAAATGAGACGATAATTTCCGTTGAGTTCGTTTATCTCGTGGCTTAAATTGCTCTGAACTTTTTGGAGTTTTTGATGATGAAGTTGGTCGTTTTTGTTGAGTTGATTTTCCAGATTTTCGAGTTTTACTGCTATCGTTTCCAAGACGGTTACTAAGGTCTTGTAATCGCTGTCGGTTTTCGTCTGCTTGTCGATTAGACTCGATAACAGCTTCGTTAATTCTTCGTAGTTCTGCTGTGAAATCGGCTTCTGAATCTTCTGACCGTTCCTGTTCATCTCCATCATTACTCACCCTTTGATTGATTCTTGTTTTCGATAATTCTAAAGCTGTTTCAGTGATGTCTGCA